>NZ_JAHMSC010000004.1:0-489781 GCF_018986375.1 Pseudomonas sp. CVAP#3 | reverse complement strand
TGGCCAATTGATCCTAAGGATTGACCCGATCCAGTGTGGCGAGGGAGCTTGCTCCCGCTCGAGTGCGCAGCGCTCGCAATCGCGTCAATGAGCTAATTCAGGTAAGTCGAGATTGAAAGGCTGACGACTGCTGCGCAGCCGAGCGGGAGCAAGCTCCCTCGCCACAGGGTTTGTGTTCGCCCACAGCCTGTGGCTCTCGCAAAACCCCGTCAGAGAATGTTAGCGTGCTTGGCATTCTCCTCCGCCTGACGAGCCTTCCTGCGATGAAAAAGACCGTACTTGCCTTCAGCCGTGTCTCGCCCGAAATGGTCGAGTCCTTGCGACACGACTTCGATGTGATCGTGCCCAACCCCAAGCTGGGTGACATCAATGCACAGTTCAACGAAGCCCTGCCCCACGCTCACGGCTTGATCGGAGTTGGTCGCAAGCTCGGTCGGGCCCAATTGGAGAACGCCAGCAAACTCGAAGTGGTGTCCAGTGTCTCGGTCGGCTACGACAACTACGACCTGGCCTACTTCAACGAACGCGGGATCATGCTCACCAACACCCCGGACGTGCTGACCGAAAGCACCGCCGACCTGGCCTTTGCCTTGCTGATGAGCAGTGCCCGACGCGTCGCCGAGCTGGACGCCTGGACCAAGGCCGGGCAATGGCAGGCCACGGTCGGCGCGCCGCTGTTTGGTTGCGACGTGCATGGCAAAACCCTGGGCATCGTCGGCATGGGCAACATCGGTGCGGCGATCGCACGGCGCGGTCGTCTGGGCTTCAACATGCCGATTCTGTACAGCGGCAACAGCCGCAAGGCCAACCTTGAACAGGAACTCGGCGCGCAGTTTCGCAGCCTTGATCAGTTGCTGGCCGAAGCCGATTTCGTTTGCCTGGTAGTGCCGCTCAGCGACAAGACCCGGCACCTGATCAGCCATCGCGAACTGGCATTGATGAAGCCGAGCGCGATTCTGGTGAATATTTCCCGTGGCCCGGTGGTCGATGAACCGGCGCTGATCGAGGCCTTGCAGAACAACCGGATCCGCGGGGCGGGGCTGGATGTCTACGAGAAGGAACCGCTGGCCGAGTCGCCGCTGTTCCAGCTGAAGAACGCCGTGACCTTGCCGCACATCGGTTCGGCCACCCATGAAACCCGCGAAGCGATGGCCCTCCGCGCCTTGGCCAACTTGCGCAGCGCGCTGTTGGGCGAGCGACCGCAGGATCTGGTTAATCCGCAGGTGTGGAAGGGTTGATAGAAACAGGGCACGTTCGACCTGAACGTGCCCTGTCCCATTACGACAACGCATCACGTCATTCGATGACATCAAAATACTTGAAATTAGACGGTGTCGTTTCATTCACGAAGTACAGTGCAAATGCCGTTTCGCCAATCAGTCGATTGATCGTGTCTTCAGGCACTAACGCCTCGATTTTTTTCTCTGTTTCCAGCGTATATTCGGCTTCATAATCGACAATTCCGGGGGTGGCACTCCCCAGATAAAAACGGACTGTGTCGCCGGGCTCGAATTCGTCATAACCAAGCTCCACCCAAAGCCCATCCTTCGAAACACGCGCATGACTCAATTTGCCATTAGCATCCAGCAACTGGATAAATGGCGCCGGCGGCAAAGCCGCGTTCGAATAATTCTGATTATTTAAAGACTTACGAATATTCGCGACGACTGCAAGTTGATCTTTATTCATGGGAACTCCACCTGAGATATTGTCGAGACGCCTTCCAGAACCCGGACCACGCTAAACAGAACGCACCCAGGCGTCTACTGTCACATCTGACAGTAGACAAACCCCAAATAAAAGTTATCACTCGAAGTACGCCAGGACACAACTTGCAATTCAGTCCTCTGCCCGCCATTTTTTTCGCGTTATAAACTCCTGCCCCAATTACCTGCACACTGCAGGAACCGGAATGGAGAGTACGTAACATGAGAAGTTTCACAACAGCCTGTCTGATCAGGCGCAGTAAGTTGGCCCTGGTTTTAATGGCGGGAGTATTTGGCTTGCTTGTCGTATTCAGCAATGTGACCGACTACGACTCCAACTACGAATTCGTTGGACATATCCTCAGCATGGACACGACCCGCCCCAACGAAGCCCTGCGCTATCGCGCCATCACTTCCCCCATGCTGCACCATAGAATCTACTGGATGATCATCACCCTGGAGACAACCTACACCGCCTGTTGTTTATTGGGGGCCTATCAGCTTTACACAAAACTCAATGCGCCGCGCAAAGAGTTCCACGAGGCAAAGAAATACGGAATTGTCGGTTTGATGATCGGCATTTTCGTGTATTACTTCTGCATACAAGTAATCGCCAATGAATGGTTCGATATGGACACTTCCGCAGAATGGAATGCCATGGCATGGACCCGAAGCATTATCGGTTACATGATGACGGCGCTTATTTATCTGTCACTGAAGACCGACCATTAATAAACGCCGCACTGCTGAACCCGACAATGCACAGTGTAACTTGATCGATCACGCCAACTTGCCACTGCCCACCGTCACTCGCGCCTTGGGTTTGCGAAACACCAACACGTTACCCAACATGACCAGTACCAACCCGGCCAAAGCCGGTGTGGTCCATTGATAGCCTTCGGCGAAGGCCGACACGTTCAATGCCACTACCGGGAACAGCACGGTGCAATAAGCCGCACGTTCAGGCCCCATGCGCCCGACCAGGGTCAGGTATGCGGTGAAACCAATCACCGAGCCCGGAATCACCAGGTACAACAACGAGCCGATGTAACGAGTATTCCATTCAATGTCGAAGGGAATACCTTTGACCAGGCAGTACATCGACAGCATCGCGGCGCCATAGGCCATACCCCAGGCGTTGGTGGTCAGTGGCTTGAGGCCGGCTTTCTGTTGCAGGCTCGAGAGCATGTTGCCGGCCGAGAAACACAGTGTGCCCAGCAGCGCCAGACCCAGGCCAAGCAAGGTTTGCGGGCTGGCGGTATGGCCGACCAGTTCCGGCCAGAACAACAAGCCCAGCCCGATCAACCCCAGCGCGCCGCCCATCAGCACATTGCGGGCCACTTTCTGACCGAAGAACACCCGCGCATTCAGCGCATTCCACAGCGTGGCGGTGGAGAACACCACGGCGACCAGACCGCTGGGAATCCACTGGCTGGCGGTGAGGAAGCACATGAAATTGATGCAGAACAAGCACAACCCCTGGGCCAGGCAGATCAGATGACCGCGACGGTTCATCACTTGCAGACGTTGGCTGAGCAGTAACATCACGAACAGCACCAGCGATGCCAGGCCGAAGCGATAAACGATCGACACCGGAATCGCCACTACCCCCAGTTGCAGTTTCAAGGCGATCCAGGTGGTGCCCCAGATCAGCACCGTGAGCAGGTATAGCGAGAGGTTCATGTAGGCAACTCCTGAAGATGGCCTTCAGTCTGTGCCCGAGGCAGACCGTGCGCTTGCATAAACTTGCGCTTTTGTCGGTCGACGGGCTGGCAGCGTCAAGGCGACGGAGTAGGATGCAAGGCGTTGGAGAGAACCGATCATGCCCGCACTGGAAACCCTGCAAGTCTTTCAAGCCCTCAACCGCTCGCCGAATGCTCGCCTTGAGCACAGCGCCGAGCTCGGTGACGGCATGGCTGCAGCCCTGTGGAGCAACCATCACGATGCCCAGGACTATGAAGCGCCCGGTCATCACACCCTCTCCTGCTACATCGCCGGTGGCACCGGGACCTTTCGCCGTGAACAGCCCGGCACCAAAGGCGGCCCGGACAAACTCTGCATCTTGCCCGCTGAACACCAGTCGGCCTGGGTGATCAACGGTGAAATCCGCCTGGCTCACCTGTACTTCAGTCCCGAGCAATTTGCCCTCGGCTGCGTCACCCTGCTCGACCGTGAACCGCGTGAGCTGCAATTGCAGGAAAGCACCTTTCTCGAAGACCCGGTGCAAGCCCGGCGTTTCCGTCAGTTGATTGAATTGAACTGGAACGAGCCCGGCGAACGCCTGCTGACCAGCAGCCTCGCACACGAAATGCTCAGCCACACGTTGCTCAGTCAGGTCGGCCTGCGCCAGGGTTTGCGCCTCAAGGGTGGGCTGGCGGCACATCAGCGTCGACAGCTGATCGAGTACATCGACCAGCAATTGGCCGAGCCCATCAGCCTCGGTCAACTGGCCGGTCTGTGTGCGTTGTCGGAGTACCACTTCGCGCGGATGTTCCGCGAGAGCTTCGGCCTGCCGCCGCATCAATACCTGTTGGCCCGCCGCCTGACTCACGCCCGGCATTTGTTGCGCAACAGCTCACAGCCGCTTGGAGAGATCGCGCTGGCCTGCGGCTTTGCCAGCGCCAGCCATTTCACCAATCGCTTTCGTCAGGCCATGAAGGGTACGCCCGGCGAATATCGTCAGGCGTTTTTGCGTTAACGGCGGCTACGGAACCAGGGTGGTGACCGAGAAGGTGTTGGCGTGAAACAGCGGATCCGGCTTGGGTTGCGCCTTGCTCGGCGCGGGCTGGGTGAAGTCCATCGCTGGCAGGTAAAGCTTTTTGCTCAGCGGATCGAAGGCCATGTTGTAGGCCATCGGCAACGTGCTGACGCTGGCCTGCGCCTGGTAGTGATCGGCATCGAGCTGCTGGACGATGCTCAGGTTGGCATCGACTCCGCTGGGGATCAGCAACTGCCGGTTGTCCGCATCATAGGCCAGGGCATTGACGTCACGGGTGATCGGCAGACGGGCCTTCAGCGCACCGCTCTGAAGATCGGCGACGACCAGTTGCGGCTTTTCGCCTCGGCAGGCAATGAACAGACGCCCGCGTTCGGCATCCTGAGCCAGGGCACTGGGCCGCGTACAACCTTCGAATTGCCAGGTGTCGAGGACTTCAAAAGTGCTTGCCGAGAAACGTGCGACCTTGCCCTCATCGCGCATCGGCAGGAAGAAACTGCCGTCGCCCTTGACCAGCAACGGATCGATTTTCTTCACGTCCAGTTCATGCGCGGCGCTGATGCGCTCTTGCTTCGGATCGAACACGAACAAGGTCGAACGATCGGCGCGCCGACCGCTGACGATGATCACCTGCCCCGTGCGCGGTTCATACACCGCGCTGTTGAGGTTGCTCTGGGCCACCGGGATGCGCTTGAGCAGTTTGAGTGTGGACAACTCGACCACGCCCAGGCTGCCGTCGGTGTTGAGCACGAACACCCGGTTCAACGTCGGCACGAATACCACGCCGTTGGCGCCCGCTGAGCCGTCGATGGTTTTCAGCAGACGTTGCTGCTCGACATCGAACACGCTCAGGCCATTTTCACGACGGGCCAGAAACAGATAAGGCCGCGTCGGGTCGAGGGCGACAAAGCCCCAGCTGTCTCCCGAACCGGGCAAGCTCACCTGCTGCTCGCGATGGTAAACCCGGGCATCCGGTGCCGGCGCGGCAAACGCCGCGCCGCTGAATGCCAAGGCCAACATGGCAATCTTCAAGGTTTTCATCAGAACTCCAGGGTGCTGGACAACGACACCTGACGCGAATCGCCCATCGACACAAAGAACCGGCTGACGGCCGAGGTGTAATAAGTGCGGTCGAAGAGGTTCTTCACGTTGAGCTGAAACTTGACCTTCTGCCCGTCGAGCTTGGTGTCGTAGGTGGCGAAGGCGTCGGCCACGGTGTAGCCCGGCAGGTCGAAGTCGTTCACCGCGTTGCCGGCCCGCTCGCCGACATACCGGGCGCCCGCGCCGACCCGCAACTGGTCGCCACCGACGATGGTGCCGAAGTCATAGACCGCCGACAGCGAGCCGGTGTTTTTCGCCACGTTTTGCAGTCGCTTGTCTTTGTAGTCCGGATCTTCGGTGACCTCGGCGTCGGTGTAGGCGTAGCTGCCGATCATGCTCCAGCGATCACTCAATTGGCCGGTCAGGTCGATCTCCAGGCCACGGGAACGCACTTCGCCGGCCGCACTGTAAGTGGTGACCAGCGGGTTCTCGGAGTTGGCCACCAGCACGTTGCGTTTCTTGATGTCGAACAGCGCGATGTTACCGGTCATGCGGCCCGGCATGTCGAGCTTGGCCCCCAGTTCCCACGACTTGGCTTCTTCCGGTGCGAAGCTGCCATCAAGCACGACCGTACTGCCGCTCAATGGCGCGATGGTCGAGTTCGGTTTGAAGGATTCGGTGTAGCTGCCGTAGAACGACAACTCGTCGGTATAGCGATACACCAGGCCGGCGCGCGGCACCCATTTCTGACCGTTGCTGTCGGTGTTGGCCTTGAACGGACGGCCCTTGCCGGCGTACTGGTCGTACTCTTGGAAGCGTCCGCCGGCCACCAGAATCCACTGGTCGTTCAGATGGATCGAGTCCTGCAGGAACACCGAATCGCTGCGCAGCAGATCGGTTTGATTGCTGTCCGCTGCGCTGACCGTGGTGCCTGCCACTTCACGGCCGTAGACCGGGTCCAGATAGCTGAAAGACGGGAACAGGCTCTTCTGCCGGATCAGGTCGGCGCGGTAGATCTTGCGGTATTCGTCATCCACACCGAACACCAGATCGTGTTGCATACCGGCCACATCGACCTTGCCTTCGAGGCTGGCAGTGGTGAAACGGTCGGTGGTCAGGGCGCCTTGGGTGCCGTCCATGCTGCGGGTCAGCGTGCCTTTTTTCGGGTCGATGGCGGTGATGCGAACCTGGCTGGCGTCGTAGGTTTCGCGGTTCCAGCTGTAGCCGAAGTGGGCTTTCCAGTTGTCGTTGAGCTCGTGGTCAGCTTCGAAATGGTACAGGTCCGAACGGCCTTCCATATTGTTGAACGGCTCGTCGAGACGACGACCACGCGGGATGTCCAATGGATGATTGGTACGCGGGTCAATGGCCGTGCCACGGTCGAACGGTGCGAAGAACTCGCGGTGCTCGTAGGCGAACAACAGCTTGGTGCTCTCGCCGAACCAGGCCAGGGACGGCGCGATCAAGGTCTCGCGGTGCGTGCCGAAGTTGCGCCAGTAGTCTTCGTCTTCGTGGTCCAGCACCATTCGGTAGGCCAGACCGGAGTCGCCCAGTGGCCCGGTGCTGTCGAGGCTGCCGCCGCTGCCGTTCTTGCCGTTGCCATAGCTCGAGCCGCGCACGGTCAAGGCGTTGTATGGCTGCAATTCGGGCTTCTTGCTAACCATGTTCACCACGCCGCCCGGGTCCTGGATGCCGTAGAGCAACGAGGCCGGCCCCTTCAGGACTTCGACCCGATCCACCGAGGCGTTCAGGCCACGGCCCTGCACCAGCGGCATGCCGTCGCGCATGATCGAGCCGTTACGGTTGTCGCCGAAACCGCGAGTCATCACCGAATCCTGGGTGCTGCCCAACGTGTTGCCCTGGGTGATGCCGCTGACATTGGCCAGCGCATCGTCCAGGTTGCGCGGCACTTGGTCACGCAGCACCTGGGCCGGGACCACGTTGATGGTCTGGGGGATTTCCTGGAGCGAGGCCGATGAACGTGCCACTGAGGTGGTGGACGGCGGCTGATAGCTCATCGGTTGCTCAACCGCCGAGGTGATGGTGGTCGCGCCGAGATTCAGCGCGCCTTCGGTGGGCTGTGGTTCAAGGGCCAGGGTATGGGCGTCGGTCTGGCGGAAGGTGAAACCGGATTTGCTGAGCAAGCGCTGCATGGCTTGTTCGGCGCTCATCTCGCCCTTGATGGCCGGTGCGCTGAGACCGTAGGGCGCTTCATCGGTGTAAACCACACTGATGCCGGTGATTCGGCTGAAGTCGCTCAGAGCCTGGGGCAAGGGTTTGGCGGCGATGCTGAAGCTGAACAGCGCGCTGTGTTGCTCGCTGGCCTGCGCGGCGCACGCCACGCTCAACGGCAACGAGGCCAACACCGAAACGGTCAGCGCAGAAGCGCCAAACCACTGTTTAACCAAACCGCCTGCCGCCGATTTTGCCCTGGACTTCATTGCTCGTGACCTGTGTGTAGAAATGCTGCGGATGCGAATGAATCGCACTTTCACCACTACACGAATGTCACTCGGGTTTACCTCACACCTTTTTTGAAATTATTTTCGCCTGCTGCTGATCGTTCCCATGCGCAGCAAAGGAATGCAGCCCGGGACGCTCTGCGCCCCAAGTGCCGAGCGCGGAGCGTCCGTTGAGGCATTCCTTTGCTGCGCGTGGGAACGATCATGACCCGTAACAGCGCTATTTCACCTTCACGATGCGCCCTGCACTCTTCGCAGAACCAACGGGTTTGCCTTGTTGATCCATGCGGTGCAAGTAATCGATCAGGCTATCCAGGTCCGTCACTTGCAAATCCCTACGGTTGATTCCCTGTTTGAAAAGACTGAAGCGATCGCCACCGTCGGCCAGAAAGCCGTTCACCACCAGTCGATAATTGCGCTCAGGCTGCACTGGCTTACCGTTGAGACGAACACTGCCGGGGATCACCCGGCTACCCAACGGGCGCGTAGAGTCCCAGCGATAGCTGAAGCCCCTGGAAACTTGCAGCGCATTAAAATCACCTGCGGTTTTCCATTGCTGATTAAGCAATTGTTCGAGTTGCCGCCCCTTCAGGTCGAAGGCGATCAGGGTGTTGTTGAACGGCTGCACCGTCGCCACCTGCCCATAGTTCAGGCGTTTGAGACCGGGCTCCAGGGCCAGGTCACCACGAATGCCACCGTTGTTCATGAAAGCGATTTGCGCGCCATGTGCAGCGCCAGCCGCCAGTTGAGCATCGGCGATCAAGTCACCCAACGGCGTCTCCCCCGCCGCATTCGCACGTCGAGTGATCGGTGAAGCCGCGATGGTGCCGACGGGTTTGAGCAGCACGTTATTGCTGCGTGCTTCGACTTCCCGCTCCAAGGCAAGCATCTGTGGATCGGCTGGATACTGCGCCGGATCGGCCAGCAAGTTGGCCGCTTGAATGCGCGTGACCCGATGCTGACCGGGGGTCACGTCGAGTGTCAGGTGGGTCATCAGATGCCCATAGGAACTGCCCTGAGTCACCAGCAGAGAACCGACCTTGCACAGATAACCCTTATGGGAATGCCCGCTGATCAACACATCGACTGCCGGATCAAGACGCTTGGCCACATCGACGATATCGCCGCTCAGCTGGCTGCAGTCCTGTTTGTCGTAGGGTTCGGGGGTTGAGCCGCCCTGGTGCACCACCGCGACAATCGCATTGACGCCCTGGCGGTTGAGTTCCGGGATCAGCCGATTGATCGACTCGGCTTCGTCCTCGGTACGCAAACCCTGCAGGCCCTTGGCGCTGACCACGGAGGCAACATCGCGCAGGACCGCGCCGACAAAGGCAATCTTCTGGCCTTTGACCTCCTCGATACGGTACGGCGGCAACAGGGTTTTGCCGGTATCGGTGTCGATCAGGTTCGCCGCCAGGTACGGGAAACCGCTGCCGGGATAGCGGGCGCGAAACTGACAGGCCTTGGTCGGACGAGTCGATTCGCAGCCGCCATTGAGCTGGCGCAGGAACTCCGCCTTGCCGTTGTCCAGCTCATGATTGCCGATGGTGCTGAGTTTCATGTCCATGTACCGCAGCGCTTCGAGCGTCGGTTCGTCGGCCCACATCGCCGACAGCGGCGGACTGCCACCCACCAGGTCACCGGCACCGATGAACAACAGCTGCGGATCGTCCTTGCGCAGTTGCGTCAGCATCCCGCCGAGGGTCGCAATGCCCCCGGCCTTGAGCATGCGCACACCGTCAGCGGCCGCGCTGTCACGAACCGAATACGGATTGGCCTGCAAGTAACCGTGCAGGTCGTTGATTGCCACGATGTTCACGGCAACCGGTTGGGCTGGCGGCTGAACATGGGCGCAACCGCCCAGCGCGGCGACAGCCAGGGCGACTGCACTGAGCAGCCTTGGCAGGGAATGATGTGTCATGGGTTCATCCTTGTTCGCTTATCGAAATCCGCAGGAGATCAGGCCGATTGCAGTTGGCCGTGTATCGCTTGCGGCACTTCAACCTGCTTTAGCGTAGTACCCATCCCTGCACGCAGCAGGAGGATTTTCAGGTGGTCGGTAATACGCTCGACCCGGTCCTGGAAGTGGTTGTGGAAAATCATGCTGCCCAACGCGACGGCGATCCCAAGCGCCGTGGCGTACAGCGCAGTCCCAATGCCTTTGGAGACTTCACCGGGGTCCGAAACGCCGGTCTCGGCCAATGCCTTGAAGGTGTCGATGATCCCCAGAATCGTCCCCAGCAACCCCAGCAATGGCGCTGCGGTAACCACGGTTTCGAGCAACCACAAACCGTGCATCAGCTTGCTGCGGGTAGAAATGTAGATCGACTCACTGAGGTCTTCCAGATCCTTGTGCGTCGCCAGCCCTTGTTTATGCGCAAACAGCGCTTCAAGCATTTCCAGTGGCAAGCTGTTGCGCTGGCGCAACGCGGCGGGAAGGTCCTCGACAGCGTGCATGGTCGGGTTGAGCACTGCTTCGAGTTTTTTCGCCTGCCGCAGGCTGAAGCTGAAGTAAATTCCGCGTTCGACGGCGATGAAAGCGGCAATCGCAGCCGCGCCGTACAGGGTGTAGAAGGTAATGTCGTGCAGCAGATTCATGTCCATCGGTAAACCCTCGGAGTCAGAACGAATTCAGCGAAATCAAAAAGCCGCTTCCAGCGAAACCACGGCCGTGCGTTCTTCGCCGACGTTGTAGTACGCGGTACTTGGGGCCAGGCCATTGGTGGGTTGCGAGTTGAACGACACGGTGCGCACCGAGGCCAGGTATTCCTTGTCGAATACGTTGAGCATCGAGAAGCGCAGGGTCACCTTCTTGAATACCTTCTTGTCGACCGGCAGGTACACGCCGGCATTGAGGTCGACCACAGTGCGCCCGGCGATCTTCTCGTCGTTGGTCAAATCGCCGTAGTAACTGCCCACGTACTTGCCCGCGACGTTGCCGTAGAAGCGGCTGTCGTCATAACCCAGGCTGAGGTTGAGCATGTTCTGCGGCACGTTGGTCAGCTGCTTGCCGGAGGTTGGCAGCAACACGCCCTTGTTCTTGAAATCGTCCTGCTGCTCGGAACGGGTGTAGGTGTACGAGGCGTAATAGTTAAAGTTGTGCGGCAGTAAACCGCTCCACTCCAGCTCCAGGCCTTTGTTGGTCACTTCACCGACGTTGGCCACGACAAAGTCGCCATTGAGGTCGGTAGTCGACAGCTGCCGATCCTTGAAGGTGATGTAGAACAGGCTTGCGCTGAGCGCCATGGCCTCTTCGCTGTAGCGCCAGCCCAGCTCCTGGTTCCAACTCAACTCGGGTTTCAGGCTGATGGAGTCGCCCTTGTTGTACAGCACGAAGTTGGGCGGCGTGCGCATGTTGCGGGTGACGTTATAGAACGTCTGGTTGCGCGCATCGATCTGGTACTTGGCGCTGAAGCTGGGCAGGAACTCGTGGTAGCGGGCGTCCTTCTTTTCCGGCTTGTCGGTCAGGCTGCCAAGGTTGTCGCCTTCACGCTCGACGTACTGATACGCCAGTGCACCGGTCAACGTCAGGTCCGGCGTGGCGAGCCAGGTGTCCTGAATCCACAGCTTTTGCGCCGGGGTCACGGTGTATTGATGGCGGCCCTGAACGGTCTTGCCGTTTCGGTCGACCAATTGATTGGACGCGCCATAGTCGCCCCATATATCCACCGGACTGCCGCCGGGATCGATCGCAATGAACGGCTGAGTCTGGCGCTGGCGAGCGCGCTCGTACCAGTAGCCAACGTCCAGGCTGTGCTCATCGTTGATGTCCCATTTGAGTTTGCTGGTCATGCCGGGGCGCCAGGTCTCGGTCCAGGACGGTCGGTAGTAGGTGTTGGCACCCAGCCCCGTGAGGTCAAAGTTACCGGCCTTGTCCGAGGTGCCGGAGAGTGCCGTGGAGGTCTGGCCGCTGTAGCTGCCGCCGCTGGACCAGACGTAATACGGGTTGAACGTCAGGCTCAGGTCATCGCGCAGTTGAAAGCGCTGGGTGATCGATGACGTCACGCTTTCGAAGGGGTTACGGTTGAGCTTGAAGGACTGCAACACCTGACCGGCCTTGTTGTAGACGGTGTTTTCGGAGTAGTCCAGACGTCGCCCCTGGTTCTCGAACTGCGCTTTGCTCAGGGTGTTGTAGTTGTAGTTTTCCTGCCGGTTGTATTTGACGATGGCGTTGGTCGAGTTGCCATTGCCGTCCTCGAACAAGGTGTTCCACTCCACCTTGTCAGCCAGCAACGAGCCCTTGCCCCGCCACTTGTCGCCCTCGGTATGCGACGCCGAAACCCAGGTCTTGAAGCCGCCCAGATCACCGGTGTTGATCCGCGCGAAGGTCTTGTGCAGGTTGTTTGAACCCAGGGCCTGTTTGACGAAGACGCCGGGATCCTTCTCCGGGCGAATCGTCACCAGACCGATGTTGCCGCCGCTGGAACCGATGTGCGGGCCGTCGGCCTCGGCGGAGCCCTGAGTGACAAACACTTCGGCGAGGTTTTCCGGATCGCCAAGCAGGTTCGGGTAAATGTTGTAGTCACCCGAATCATTGATCGGGAATCCATCGGAAGAAAGGCCGACCTGATCGGAGTTCATCCCGCGCATAGTGAAACTGGTGCCGCTCAGTCCGGTGGCATCGGTACTGGAAACGTTGATCCCCGGTGTGTACTTGAGCTTGTCCAGGGCGTTGGCGGTGGGCGCCATTTCGTCCATGGCTTCTTTGGTCACGGTGGAGCGCGACTTGGCACTTTCTTCCTTGATCATATGGCCGTTGCCCAGGGTTTGTTTGCCGGTCACATTCACCGCGCCGACATCTACCGAGTCATCAGCCAGTACTTGCGGCGCAAAGCCGCCCAGGCCCGATGCTAATAGCAGGGCATAGAGTTTATTGATCTTCACGGGTAATCCCTTACATACATCTATCTGTTAGTGGATGGCGGGTTATTCCAGGTTGAAACTATTCAAGGTTGTAACTAAAGGTCGCGGTAAACCGCTGTTTGTCCTTCCCGGAAAACGCATCGGAGGGGAATGGCGAGACTTTCTCCACACGGCGCAAACTGGTTTGCGCCGCCCGGTTGAGCAACATGTTCGGCGCCTTGCTTTCGATACCACTGTTCAACACGTTGCCGGCGCGATCGACTTCCAGCCAGATCACCACATCGCCATGCGGGCGTTGCAGTGACGCTTCGCGGCTGCTGGGGTATTGCTTGTGCTTTTCCAGTTCTTTGCGCAGCGCGGTGGTGTACACACTTTCCAGCGCTGCATTGCTCGGCGCCGCGGCCGCTGTTGCAACGGTTGTGGCGGGTTTTGGCGCGGCGGTCGTGATCACCGGAGCCGGTACCGGCGCAGTGGTTTTCGCCATGGCTGCGGTGGCGGCAGGCGCTGGTGCTTGCTTGACCACTACCGGTTTTGGCGCTGGTGGCCGGGGTTTCACCACAGGCTTTGGTTTAGGCGGTTCAATGACCACCGGCTCCACTACTTCGGGCTCGATCAGCGGCGCCTCGGGCTCCGGAGCTGGAGGCTCAGGTTCGACGATGGCCAGCAACTCGGCCGCATCCATCAGCGCGATTTCTACCGTGCTGTCGTCATACACCGGTTTGATCTGCAAACTCTGCAACTGGCTGGTGTAGATCACGATAACCACCAGGCCAGCCGGCAGCAGGCACGCGATCCATTGGCGAGCTTTATAAAGACTGAACATGGCGTCAGGTCTTGCGCGTAGCAATAGAAACGGAAGAGAAGCCATTGCCCTTGAGCAAATCCATCACCGACACCAGGCGTTTGACTTCAACGCCCTGATCACTGTTGATGATAATGACTAACTTCTCGGCGCCGTTATTCAGCACTTTAA
Source organism: Pseudomonas sp. CVAP#3 (assembly GCF_018986375.1). Lineage (NCBI taxonomy): Bacteria > Pseudomonadati > Pseudomonadota > Gammaproteobacteria > Pseudomonadales > Pseudomonadaceae > Pseudomonas > Pseudomonas sp. CVAP#3. The sequence goes on along the minus strand of NZ_JAHMSC010000004.1, from coordinate 476,020 downwards.
GTTGCGTTAGCAAGGTACTTTCGTTGATGTCCTGACCGTCGAGTTGCAAGCGCTCGTCGAGACCAAGAGTAATGATGGCTTTGTTTTGTGGCTTGAGTTGTTGTGCCTGACTGGCGACCGGCAACTGGGTCTTGATGCCCACGGCCGGAATCACGTTCAGGCTGATCAATACGAAGAACACCAACAGAAACATCATCACGTCGATCATCGGAATGATCTCGATGTGAGCTTTTTTCTTGTGGGTAACATCCCAACTGCGCATCGCACCTCTCCCTGTTATTCAATCATCTGAACGATGAATGTGCCCTCCGGCGGTTCCTGACCATTTGCTCAGGAATGCGAAGATCATCCTCGGGAGTTGTATCGTTTTGGTTACAGAAAGGGACTATTGAGATGACCATTGGATGACGCATCGTGAGGGCTCGATATCGCCCTCACTCTCAGCGCAGAATAATCACCCGTCCCAACAGGCTGTGCTGCTCGAACCCCAACACCCCTTGCAGGGAATCGAGCACCGCTTGCGGGTCTTTGCTTGGAAAGCTGCCACTGATCCGTCGCGCGGCCAGGTCGTCGTTGAGCACCACGATCCGCCCCGGGTAATAGCGGCCAAGGTCTTTCACCACATCGGCCAAGGGTGACTTGTAGTAATTGAGCCAGCCCTGACGCCAGGCCAGTTGCGCTTCGCTGTCGACCGCGTGGAGTTTTGCCGCGGTGCCGGCGCCATAAGCCACTTGCTGGCCGGCCGTCAGCACCTGCTGCTCGGCGCCCTTGGTCGGCGTCACACCGACGCGTCCAGAGAGTACCGTCACCTGCGCGCCCGCCGGTTGCAAGCGCACTTCGAACTGCGTGCCGAGGACCCGCGCCTCGCCTTTTTCGGCATCGACCATAAAGGGCTCACCGGTATGGGTCACGCTGAAAAAGGCTGCACCGCGACGCAGCCGAACATGCCGTTCACCGTGGCTGAAATCCACGGCAATGGCGCTGTCGGCATCAAGGATGACTCGGGATTTATCGGCCAAGGTTACGTTGCGCACTTCACCCGGTGCCGAGACGTAGTCCGCCGTTAAATCATCGAACCAATGCGATGGCTGCCAGCCGGCGCCTATCGAAACCATCAGCAGCAAGCAGGCGGCCATGGCCAAACCGCCAGACCAGCGCCGCACGCCGGAACGCCTGGAGCGGTGCATCGCATTGAGATAACCCTGCAAGGCAAAGGCATCTTCGTCGGCCAGGGTACGAGCCGGTGCTTCGCTCATTTCCCAGACCACTTGCGCTTGGGCATAGGCTTCGGCATGCGCCGGATCGGCCTGTAACCAACGGCTGAACGTGGCTTGATCGCCGCTGCTCGGCTGATCGTGCAACAGGCTCAGCCAGGCCAGCGCGGCCTGCTCCTGAGCGGGCGTCGGAGTGACGCTGGCGGTGTGATTCACGGGGCTGTCCCTGGCGTGCGTGATTCAGGTTCTCGCAGACTGGCCTTGCAGGCTTCGAGGGCGCGCATCATATGTTTTTCCACGGCACTTTGGGAAAGCCCCATGGCCTTGGCGATTTCGGCGTACTTGCGCCCGTGAATGCGGTTGAGCAGAAAAATCTGCCGGGTACGTTCGGGCAAACCGCGCAACGCCGCCTCGACATGGCGCAGGTCATTGCCGGCTTCCAGCGCCGCTTGCGGCTCGACGCTGAGGTTGTGCTGTTGCTCCGGCAGCCAGCCTTCGTTGAGTCGAACCCGCGCGCCTTCGCTGCGCAGATGGTCGATGGCGATGTTGCCGGCGCAGCGCAGCAAGTAAGTGTTGAGCTCTTCGACGTGCACCAACGGTCGGCGCCAGAAACGTAGAAACAGGTCCTGCACCAGATCGGCAGCCGTCGCCCGGCAGCCCACGCGTCGACTGACCAACGCTTCCATTTGCGGTCGCTGGGACAAGAATACCTGCAGAAAATACGCGCGACTGTCCGGGCTGTCGGAGCCGTCGATGTTCTGGGATTCGGGTGGAGTATTGATCATCAAAGGCCGACTCAACGTGGTCCATGCCCTACACAGGGTCAACGGTGCGCCAATATTAATGATAAATATTCTCATATGCAAAAGGCTCTGATGAGAGAACGCGACTCTGTCGGTCTGCGCTGATTGCCGGATGCAGTGATCCACCACTACAATGCGAACAATTCTTGTTCTCTAAAGCATTTGAATGCTGTCGGAGTGGTCGCGTTGCAGCCATCCAATACCGTCGAAGTTCTCTATCACGCCCATCACAACTGGCTCACAGGCTGGTTGCGACGCAGGCTCGGCTGCCCGCACAGCGCCGCCGACCTGGCGCAGGACACCTTCATCCGGGTTCTGAGCGCACGGGAAACACCGCAGATCATCGAGCCGCGGGCGTTCCTCACGACCATCGCCAAACGGGTGCTGTTCAACCATTACCGTCGTCAGGATCTGGAGCGCGCTTACCTTGAGGCGTTGGCACAGCTGCCGGAAATTGCGGTGCCGTCGGAAGAACACAAAGCGATCATCCTGCAAACCCTGATGGAGCTCGACCAGTTGCTTGACGGTCTGCCACGCCCGGTCAAACGCGCTTTTCTGCTGGCCCAGGTCGATGGCCTCAGCTATGGCGAGATCGCCCGCGAGCTGAGCATTTCCATCGCCACGGTCAAACGTCATTTGAACAAAGCCGCCCTGCGCTGCTACTTCGCCCTGTGAGCATCACCATGTACCCAGCCCCGAACAGCCAAGCGGAGTTCTCTTCGCAGGTGGCCGAGCAAGCCGTGTATTGGCTGATCGAAATGCAGGAAGGCCCGTTCAGCCCATGCCAGCAACACGCCTGGCAGCATTGGTTGAGCGCCCACAGCGAACACCAACGGGCCTGGGAACATATTCAGCGGGTCAATCAGCGGCTGCGCGGTTTGTCGTCGCCACTGGTTCATTCGACCCTCAATGCGCCGAAGTCCGGCAGTCGTCGTCAGGCACTCAAGCTGTTGTTGATCCTCGGGGCCGGCTCGGCGGTTACCTGGGGTCTGCGTGAACACAATCCGCTGACACCGCTGCTGGCCGACTACCGCAGCCCCATCGGCCAGCGCCGTCAATGGCAGCTCGACGATGGCAGCCAGTTGCAGCTCAACACCAACAGTTCGGTCGATGTGCGTTTCGATGGTCAGCAACGGTTGATTCGCTTGCTTGAAGGCGAAATCCTGCTGACCAGCGCCAAGGACCCTCGGCCGCTGCAACTGCTGACGGCTCAGGGCATTCTTCGCCCGCATGCTGCGCGCTTGAACGTGCGGCAGTTCCGCGAGCGCACTCAGGTGGCGGTGTTCGATGGCAGTGTCGAACTGACGTCCACCAGCGGTTCAACGTTGCTGATAGAGAAAAACCAGCAACTGAGTTTCAACGGCCCTGGTTTGGACTCACCGCGTGCGCTGGACGCCAACAGCGGCGCCTGGGCCGACGGCATGCTCGTCGCAGCCCACATGCGCCTGGCGGATTTTCTCGATGAACTGGGCCGCTATCGCCGTGGCCAACTCAACTGCGCTGCTCAGGTCGCCGACCTGCTGATCTCCGGCAGTTATCCGCTGGACGACAGCGAGCGAATCCTCGACCTGCTGGAAATCAGCCTGCCGGTCAAAGTGAAACGCTTTACCCGGTATTGGGTGACCGTTCAGGCACGTGTTTGAAAAGATCGCAGAGCCATCCAAAAATATTTTCATTTTCAGTGAGCCGTTTTTCAGATCTGGCGTGACAGAGAAGGAAAGCCACCTTGATTCCCCTCTTCTCAGGATCGTCTTCATGCCCACCCGCCTCACTCCCCTCGCCCGCTCGCTGCGCCAACTTCTGTTGGGCGCAAGCCTGAGCTTCGGCGCCTTGCCGCTGGCTGTTGCCAGCGAAGCGAAGCCGTACCACATCGCTGCGACCTCTTTGGAAAGCGCACTCAATCAGTTTGGTCGTGAAGCGGGTGTGCTGATCTCGTTTGGCTCGCAGGTCACCAGCGGCGTGCAAAGCCGTGGCCTGGAAGGCAGCTACAGTACCGAAGCGGGGTTGAAGACGTTGCTCGAAGGCACTGGGTTGCAAGCGCGGGCCGAAGGCAACAACGCGTTCAGTCTGCAACCGGTCGATGCAAACGCAACACCCGCCGCGCTGGAGCTCGGCACGTCCAATGTGGTCGGCGACTGGCTGGGCGATGCCGCGCAGATCAACGTGTTCGAACATCCGGGCGCCCGCGATGTGGTCCGTCGTGACGAATTCGAACGCCAGGGAGCGACCCAGGCCCGCGACGTATTGAACCGCGTCCCTGGCGTCAACGCCCCGGAAAACAACGGCACCGGCAGCCATGACATGGCGCTGAACTTCGGCATCCGTGGCCTCAACCCACGCCTGGCATCGCGCTCAACGGTGTTGATGGATGGCATCCCGGTGCCATTCGCGCCTTATGGTCAGCCGCAGTTGTCGTTCGCCCCGATCAGCATGGGCAACATGGATGCGGTCGATGTGGTGCGTGGTGGCGGTGCAGTGCGCTACGGTCCGCAGAACGTTGGCGGGATCGTCAACTTCGTGACCCGGGCGATCCCCGACGAGCCAACCGTCAAAGGTGGCTTGCAGACTGAGACCAGCCCGTCCTCCAGCCAGGACGGTTTCAAGACGACCGGCAACCTGTTGGCCGGCGGCACCGCCGACAACGGTTTGGGCGGAGCTATCCTCTATTCCGGCACCCGTGGCGGCGACTGGCGCGAACACAGCGACAGTGAAATCAATGACCTGATTCTCAAGGGCAAATACCAGCTCGACGAGGCCAACAGCTTCAATGCCATGGCCCAGTATTACGAAGGCACGGCCGACATGCCCGGCGGTCTGAACGTCGCCGACTACAAGGCCGACCCGTATCAGTCGACCCGCCCGCACGATCAGTTCTGGGGTCGTCGGACGATGTTCAACGTCGGTTACCGCTATCAGGAAGACCGCCGCGAATTCACCGTCAACAGCTTCTTCACCAAAACCCTGCGCAGCGGTTATCTGGATCAGGGCAGCTTCCTTTCGCTGTCGCCGCGCGAGTACTGGGTACGTGGTGTGGAAACCCGATTCGCCCAAGGCTTTGACCTCGGTCAGACCAGCCACGAAGTCGGCGTCGGCTACCGCTACCTCAACGAAGCCGGCCACGAGCTGCGCTACCGCACGCCGATCAGCGCCAACCAGCAACTGCCGAGCACCGACAGCCGCAATGATCGCGACACCCGGGGCGGCACCGAGGCCAATGCGTTTTTCGTCGATGACCGGATCGACATCGGCAAGTGGACTATTACCCCGGGTGTCCGCTACGAGATGATCGAGTCGCAACAGACCAACAACCTCACCAACGTCAACTACAAAGGCGACTACAACACGGCGTTGCCAGCGTTGAACGTGCTGTATCACCTGACCGACAGCTGGAACCTCTACGCCAACACCGAAGGGTCATTCGGCAGCGTGCAGTACAGCCAGATGCCCAATCGAGTGACCAGCGGTGAAGTCAAACCGGAGAAAGCCCGGACCTGGGAACTCGGCACGCGCTACGACAATGGCAACCTGCGAGCCGAGATTGGCGCGTTCCTGATCAACTTCGACAATCAGTACGAAAGCAACCAGACCAACGATTCGGTGATTGCGCGCGGCGAGACGCGGCATCAGGGGATCGAAACCAGCGTCAACTACGCGCTGGAAAGTTTGAACCCGGCGCTGGCCGGCTTCGATGTCTATGCCACCTACGCCTTCGTCGACGCAACCATCCGCGAAGACGGGCCGAACAAGGGCAATCGCGTACCGTTCTCCTCGCGCCACAAAGGCACACTCGGCGTCGGTTACACCGAAGGCCCATGGAAGCTCAACCTGGACAGCAGTTACCAGAGCGACCAGTTCGCCGACAACGCCAACACCTCCAGGGAAAATGCCGCTGGCAACGTCGGCACCATCCCCGGCTACATGCTGTTCAGCAGCCGCGCCGCCTATGACTTCGGTCCACAACTGTCGGACCTGACCGTCGCCGTCGGGGTGAAGAACATCTTCAACCACCAGTACTTCACCCGCTCGTTCGACGACAACAACAAGGGCAAATACCTGGGCGAGCCACGGACGGTGTACATGCAGACGTCGGTGGCGTTCTAAACCGGGGGGATCGCCGGCAAACCGGCGCTGAAAGTCTGCGAGTCAGGAACAGGCGGCTTTCAGCGCCGGGGGATCCAGCTGGTCACGAAACGCCAGGTAGTGCTTGAGCACCTGGATCGGCGCCTCGATTTGCGGGTAATGACCGATTCCATGTAGCAATACCGTGTCCGGATTGGGGATCAACTGGCGGTAGCGTTCGACCATGTGGGCGCCAGACACCGGGTCGACTTCGCCATCGATCACCCGCATCGCAACGTTGCCCGCCTGCATGGCCTTGACCCACCTGTCCCGCTGTATGCGACGTTGCGGGATATAGTTGATCAGCTTGTGCATGATCCGCGTGCCACGGTTGTTGTCGATCAGGCTCCAGAAATCGTCCAGTTCGCTTTCACTTGGACGGGTCCGGGGACCAAAGATCTGCCGGAAACTCTTGACCAGCCCATCCCGACTGAACGCCCGTCCGATCATCCAGCCCAACGGACTGAGCAACAGTTTTTGCATCAACACCGGCTGATGGGTTTCGGGAAACAGGCCACCATTGAGGAATACACAACTGCCAATCTCGACACGCGTCTCACTATGCCGGGCCAACAACTCCTGAGCCACGCTGTCGCCGTAATCATGCGCCAGCAGGTGCACAGGCTGCCGGACACCCAGATATTCCAGCAGTGCCTGCTGCAAATCGGCCTGCTCCAACAGGCAATATTCATGGTCCAGTGGCTTGGCCGAGTCACCAAAACCGAGCATGTCGCAGGCGATCACCCGATACCGTTGGGTCAAGGGTTGCCAAAGGTAATGCCAGTCCCAACTGGCGGTGGGGAATCCATGGATCAGCAACAAGGGCTCACCTTGCCCGGCCACCCAATAGCGAATGGTCTGGCCACGGAACACAAAGCTCTGTCCGCGTTTGCGCCAGACACACAGAGGGATCTCGGAGAGCGCCATTAGAGTCTGTAACCCGGAGCTTGTTGATCGAGTTTGCGCAGCAACGCCGGCCAGGCCAACGCGCCGCCCATCCCTTGAGCACTTTTGATCTGGGTAAAGATCAGAACGTCCCACCCCTGCAGCGCCACCAGCCGATAGCAGGCCGCCAGATCGACACGGGGTTGCCACTCGGCGGCGCTAACCTGGTCTTGCACATCGGATGTCGATTGAACGGGGGTTACGCTCACGGCAAGGACCTCTGGTTCTTATTATTTATTTCGTAGGGGTAAACGCAGTCTAGTCAGCTGTCGGGGTTCGTGTAGTTGCATTCGCAGCCAGCTTACTGACCCAACGAGTCAGCAAGCCTTCGGCCGCTAAAAGACGTGAGCGATGTCACAACACCCGGTTCATTAGCGGCGTCGCAAACAGGTGCATGTGTCCGGTCAGCCGCGCAGCGCGCTAATCAGTTCCGCCAACCAAGGTTCGGCGTCAGTTTCCGGGGTCACGCTTTCGCTGGCGTCCAGGCGCAGCATGGGCAGCACTTCGCGCACGCCCAATTCACCGAACAGCTCACGCATTTGTTCACCGCCACCACAGAAAGTGTCGCCGTAGCTGGCATCCCCCAGGCCAATCACCGCTCCCGGCAAACCGCGCCAGGCAGCGGGCAGTTGATCGCGAATCATCGAATACAGCGGTTGCAGGTTGTCCGGCAACTCGCCCATACCCGTGGTCGAGGTTACGACCAGGAAGGCTTGTGGAGCGAACGCCTGGACATCGGCCAGGGTTGCACGCGGGTTGTGCCAGGTTTCAAAACCTGCAGCCTTGAGAAGGTTGGCCGCATGCCGGGCGACTTCTTCAGCCGTGCCGTACACCGAGCCGGAAAGAATGGCGACTTTCATCAATCAGATCCTGAAGCAGAGTAAAAGACCCGGATATTAACAGCTGAGGAAAAAAAGCTGCGATTGCCTCGCAATTAGCTCTGATGACCAGTGGACAGTCCACAACCATGTCATAGAATGCAGCTCGTCATTCGATGCAGAAAGGATTCTCTGATGATCAATGCCCAACTGATGCAATTGGCAATCAACGCTTCGAACGATGGAATCGTCATCGCGGAAAGGGAAGGCGAAGACAACATCCTGATCTACGTTAACCCCGCCTTCGAAAAACTGACCGGCTATAGCGCTGAAGAAATCCTGTATCAGGACTGTCGCTTTCTCCAGTCCGGGGACCGCGACCAAGCTGCACTCAACCTGATCCGCGAAACGTTGAAGGGTGGAAAATCCTGCCGGGAAATACTGCGCAACTATCGCAAGGACGGCACACACTTCTGGAATGAGCTGTCGCTTTCAACCGTCTACAACGAAAATGACAAGCAGACTTACTTTATCGGCGTGCAGAAAGACGTCACCCTTCAGGTCAAGACGCAACAACGGGTTAACCAACTGGAAGCCCAACTGGCCGAAGTTCAAGCGGAACTACAGGCACTCAAAGCGACAAACGGTCAAAACAAGCTGTCGAATTAATGGTCATTAACTACAATCACCAGTGACTTTGTAATTATCTCTTTCGAGCGAACCATGCATCGCGATACCCTCCTGACTCAGGATGAACTGGATTTCATCCAGACCATGCAGCACAACCCGCAGCTCAATGTTCGCGATGCGACGTCGAGCCTGCTGGTGAATGGGGGCTCGCAAATCCGCGATTTATTGACACGTCTGGCGGCCAACGAGCAGGTCACCATCCAGGCACACTTCGAAAATCAGCAAATGACCTTTCCTCTGCACCTGGTGGAGGATGAGTTTCATGCGCTGCATTTGCGCCTGGGCGTACCGAGCATCTACGAAGACGGACCGATGGTTCGCCCCTGGCGTCTGGCGCTTGAAGAACCCGTAGCCCTGGAGAACGCCAAAGGCCAACCCGGCACGCTGTGGGTGCACGAAGTGTCGTTCAAGGGAGTCTTGCTGGAGGTACGAAACCGTACCAAGCCGCCGAAAAGTTTCGCACTGTGGTTCAGCCCTTCAGGCTACGAACGCATTGCGTTGCGCGGGGCGTTCGAACGAGAAACCGAACAGGGCTATTACGCCTATCGCCTCAACCAAAGCGACAAGGATGAAACCGAACGCCTGCGTCAGTTCATTCTCCAGCAGCATCGCCTGACACATCCCGCGCTGCACATCTGAGCGTCAGGTATCGAGCGTTCCCGCGAGGAACTGCTGCAAACGTTGCTGCATCAGTCCCCCTTCACTTCCAATACAGCCAATCGACGATCCGACCAGGCTCTCCTGTGCCAGATCCGCCGAATCACCAGCCAGCATCAGGCGGCAATCCAGGCCCATCGCCAAGCGATTCACACGACGGATAAAGTCAGGTGTAGGCGCTTGATTGGAGAACAGCACCAACGCGTGCGGCTTGATCCTTTCACAGACCAGAGTCAGTTCATTAAAAGGCTGCCCCAGTGCCAACAGCCTGATTCCCACCTGCGCACTGCCCATATACAAAGCCGCCAATAGCAACTCAAGCTTGCGGCACTGCCCATCAATAGCAGAAACGACTACCCGCAACTGCTGCGTCCCCCGCAACAAAAATAGCCGCTGAAGAACTCTGGTACGTAGAAACCCGTCCAGCATCACCCACTCGCTGGTTTCTCCGAACAGATCGTGTTGCTGGAGTAACTGTATCCACAGCGGCATCAAAATGAGCTGGAACACCACGGTCAGGGAATACGTGGAAAATACCTGCCCATAAATCCGTCCCAATTCCACATCGTCGAAATTATTGAGCGCCGCTTTGATCTGCGTTTGCCACTGAACATAGTCAGCCTGAACTGACTCGTCCGCAATGATACTTGGCGATGCTTGTACTTCGCTGATCTTCGCCAGAATCTTGCCCACCTTGCTGACTGCCACGCCCCGTACGGTCCAACCAAGAATGCTCTGAACCCGCTCAATATCGTGCATGGAATACAGCCGATGCCCACTTTCGGTGCGTGTCGGCTGAATCAACCCATAGCGCCGCTCCCAAGCACGCAAGGTCACCGGATTGACGCCCGTGAGGTGCGCCACTTCACGAATCGGGAACAGTTTCTCCTGCTTCTCCAGACGAGAAGATTGCAAGGTCTGGGAAGGTTCAGTAATGGTCACCATGAGTTCTAGGACGTCCGTGTCAGATTGGATCCCATTTATCCCTCATCGTATTCCTACATTGCAAGAGCTGTACATCCGACAAACTATCGAGTGCATCTGGCAAAACCAGGAATAATCCTTGCTTGTCTTTAAACGCAGCCCTTTACCCCGGTGCTGCGTTTTGTACGCCTCCTACCCGGAACCGCGTGCTTGCCCTACGGAGATGCACAATGTCTACCTCACCCGTCACCCTTATGGTTGCGCGTCGCGTTGCCAGCGGACGTTATCAGGACCTGATCGCCTGGTTGCGCGAAGGCGAACAACTGGCCACTGATTTTCCTGGTTATCTCGGCTCTGGCGTGCTCGCACCGCCGCCCGGCGATGACGAATTCCAGATTATTTTCCGCTTCGCCGATGAGCAAACCCTGCATGCGTGGGAGCATTCCGTCTCGCGCACGGCGTGGCTGGCACGTGGCAGCGAGTTGTTTGCCCACCCTTCCGAGCATCGGGTCAGTGGCATCGACGGTTGGTTCGGTGCCGCCGGGCAACGTCCACCTCGCTGGAAACAGGCCGTGGCGATCTGGCTGGCATTTTTCCCGGTCTCGCTACTGTTCAACTTTGTACTCGGCCCGCTGCTGGGTGACATAAGCCTGCTGCCCCGAGTGTTCGTCAGCACCCTGGCCCTGACGCCTTTGATGGTCTACTTCTTCATCCCGCTGTCGACCCACCTGCTGGCCGGCTGGTTGAACAACACACAGGGGCGGCCATTGCCCACGGCACCGTCCACCCAGAATCGTTAAAAGATCGCAGGCCCTGTAGGAGCATGGCTTGCCCGCGATGAACGATAACCGGTTGTAACAGATAGACCGGGGCGCCTTCATTGCGGGCAAGCCATGCTCCTACAGGGGTAGCGCTTGACGTAGGTATGCAGCACTCGTCGCTGGTATAGTTTTGCCATACCCGCGATGCGAGCCATCCATGACCTCTTCCTCAGCTCCGATCCTCATTACCGGCGCCAGCCAACGTGTCGGCCTGCACTGCGCGCAGCGGCTGCTGGAAGAAGGTCACCGCGTGATCATCAGCTACCGCAGCGAACGCCCGGGCGTGCAAACACTGCGCGACCTTGGCGCGATTGCACTGTTTGCCGACTTCTCCAGCGAGGCCGGGATCCTGGCGTTTATCACGCAACTCAAAGCCCATACCCAGAGCTTGCGGGCGATTGTGCATAACGCTTCCGCCTGGCTGGCCGAAACCCCTGACACCGAAGTGGCCGCATTCACCCAGATGTTCAGCGTGCACATGCTGGCCCCCTATCTGATCAACCTGCATTGTGCCGACTTGCTGGAGCGCTCCAGCCCCGCCGACATCGTGCATATCAGCGACGATGTCACACGCAGGGGCAGCAGCAAGCACATCGCTTATTGCGCCAGTAAAGCCGGGCTCGACAGCCTGACCTTGTCCTTCGCCGCGAAATACGCCCCGAACATCAAGGTCAACGGTATCGCGCCGGCCCTGCTACTGTTTAACCCCGACGACGACGCGGCGTACCGCGCCAAGGCCCTGGCCAAGTCTGCGCTGGGTATCGAACCCGGCAGCGAGGTTGTCTACCAGAGCCTGCGCTACTTGCTGGACAACCCTTATGTCACCGGCACGACCCTGACCGTCAACGGCGGACGGCACGTCAAATAGGCCGCCCCCCGCGAGGATGTTCCATGACCCTATCGCTGCCCCAGAATTATCGTGAAATCTTAATAGGCTTGGGCGAAGACCCTGAACGCGAAGGTTTGCTGGACACTCCGGCCCGAGCGGCCAAGGCCATGCAGTACCTGTGTCATGGTTACGAGCAGAGCGTCGACGAGATTGTCAATGGCGCGCTGTTCGCCTCTGACAACGATGAAATGGTGATCGTCGACGACATTGAGCTCTACTCGCTCTGCGAACATCATCTGCTGCCCTTCATCGGCAAGGCCCATGTGGCTTATATTCCTACCGGCAAGGTGCTGGGCCTGTCGAAGATCGCGCGAATCGTCGACATGTTCGCCCGGCGTTTGCAGATCCAGGAAAACCTCACCCGGGAAATCGCCGAGGCGGTGCAGCGCGTCACCCAGGCCGCCGGTGTTGCGGTAGTGATCGAAGCCCAGCACATGTGCATGATGATGCGCGGCGTCGAGAAACAGAATTCGACCATGAACACCTCGGTGATGCTCGGCGCCTTCCGCGAGTCGAGCAACACCCGTCAGGAGTTCCTGCAATTGATTGGACGGAGCAAGTAGCAATGCCACAACTTCAACCAGGAATGGCCCGCATTCGGGTCAAGGACCTGTGTCTACGGACCTTCATCGGAATCAATGAGGACGAAATCCTCAACAAGCAGGATGTGCTGATCAACCTGACCATCCTCTATGCCGCGCAAGACGCCGTGCGCGACAACGATATCGATCACGCGCTCAATTACCGCACCATTACCAAGGCGATCATCGCCCATGTGGAAGGCAACCGGTTCGCCCTGCTCGAACGCCTGACCCAGGAGATACTCGATTTGATCATGGCCAACCAAAGCGTGCTTTACGCCGAAGTCGAAGTCGACAAACCCCACGCCCTGCGTTTCGCCGAGTCGGTATCGATTACCCTCGCCGCGAGTCGCTGACCGTGCCTGGCGCATAAACCGCCAGGCTTTTATTATCCGCGCCACGATTTGATAGCACCGAGCCCATCATGACCGAACAACAACGCCTGGAACTTGAAGCTGCTGCTTTCCGCCGACTGGTCGCGCACCTGGACAGTCGCAAGGATGTGCAGAACATCGACCTGATGAATCTCTCGGGTTTCTGCCGCAACTGCCTGTCCAAGTGGTACAAGGCCGCCGCCGACGAACGCCAGATCGAGGTCAGCCTCGATGACGCCCGCGAAGTGGTTTACGGCATGCCGTACGCCGAGTGGAAAGCCCAATACCAGCAAGAAGCCAGCGCCGACCAGCAAGCGGCGTTCGCCAAAGGAAAAACCCATGACTGATCTGAATACCCTGCGCGCCAGCCTCAAGAGCGGTGAACACGCCTTCGCCGATACCCTGGCGTTCATTGCCGCTGGCTATGATTACCAGCCACAAGCCTTCAACAATGGTGGCGTGGAAAACGCCGCCGGACAGAACGAAGGCTCGTGCAAGACCCTGGGCCTGGCGCTGCTGGAAGGCTTGAGCGATGAAGAAGCGCTGCTGGCATTTGGTGAGCATTACCGCTCGGTGGTTGCTACGCCGGATGGCAGCGACCATGGCAACATCCGCGCGTTGATCGCTCACGGCTTGGCCGGCGTGAAATTCACGCAGCAGCCACTGACCCGCCGCTAACAGGCGATTGACTCGATCACTGTGGCGAGGGAGCTTGCTCCCGCTCGAGCGCGAAGCGGTCGCAAATCAGACGGTTCATTGCATCTGACAGAACTCGTTCGCAGATTTTACGACTGCTGCGCAGCCGAACGGGAGCAAGCTCCCTCGCCACAAAAGCTCATTCGCCACACTGCCGTGCTGATCGACAGGCACAAAAAACCGGCCGAAGCCGGTTTTTTCATTTCAACGATTTCAGAACTTGGCGTTCTGCAGGTCGTCCAGGTAACGCTCTGCGTCCAGGGCCGCCATGCAACCAGCGCCGGCCGAGGTGATCGCCTGACGGTAAACGTGATCAGCCACGTCGCCGGCAGCAAAGATGCCTTCGAGGCTGGTCGCCGTTGCGTTGCCTTCACGACCGCCCTGCACCACCAGATAACCGTCTTTCAACGTCAGCTGGCCTTCGAACAGCGACGTGTTCGGGGTGTGGCCGATGGCGATGAACACGCCGTCGACTTTCAGCTCGTCGAAGCTGCCATCGTTGTTCTTCAAACGTGCGCCGGTCACGCCCATGTTGTCGCCCAGCACTTCGTCCAGAGTCGAGTTCAGCTTGAGGACGATCTTGCCTTCGGCAACTCGTGCATGCAGCTTGTCGATCAGAATTTTCTCGGCGCGGAAGGTTTCGCGACGGTGAATCAGGGTCACTTTGCTGGCGATGTTGGCCAGGTACAGCGCCTCTTCAACAGCCGTGTTACCGCCGCCGACCACGGCCACTTCACGGTTGCGGTAGAAGAAACCATCGCAGGTTGCGCAGGCCGACACGCCTTTGCCCATGAAGGTTTCTTCCGACGGCAGGCCCAGGTAACGAGCGCTGGCACCAGTCGCGATGATCAGCGCGTCACAGGTGTAAGTGGCGCTGTCGCCCGTCAAGGTGTACGGCTTGGAGGCGAAGTCGACGGCGTTGATGTGGTCGAAAACGATTTCGGTCTCGAAACGCTCGGCGTGCTCTTTCATCCGGTCCATCAGTGCCGGGCCGGTCAGGCCGTGCACGTCGCCCGGCCAGTTGTCGACTTCGGTGGTGGTGGTCAGTTGACCGCCAGCCTGCATGCCCGTGATCAGCAACGGCTTGAGGTTGGCGCGGGCGGCATAGACCGCAGCGCTGTAACCGGCAGGGCCGGAACCAAGAATAATCACTCGCGAATGACGTACATCAGACATGACTCACTCCTATCGACCGGCCGGTACCACCTGGCGCGGAATGCCGGATGACCGGCTGGAATTAAAAAAGGACTGTGCAAGCACTTGGGGAAGCGCCGTAGTTGGACAGCCCTGAAAAATAGTGGGTGCAGCGTATCGAGGAGGCGAAGATTAAGGAAATACGGAATAACAATCCAGCTCATAGGCGGTCTCTATCCCCTGGAGGCTGATTTAAAGACGCCTTTGTTACAGTTAATGTCGATGTCATTACCGCACTTTCGCCTGTGTGGCAAAGCCGGTAAGGTCGGCGCGTTTTCTCATTGTTCGGAGCACGCTATGCCCGCCCCCGTTCTGTCCGGCCCGCAATACCTGCGCGAAGGCCTGAAGCTGGTCTTGAGTCCTGGCCTGCGTTTGTTCGTGTTGTTGCCGCTGGTCATCAACCTGGTGCTGTTCGTCGGATTGATTTACTTCGCCGGCCATCAGTTCAGCCTGTGGGTCGATACCCTGATGCCTTCCCTGCCGAGCTGGCTGAGTTTTCTCAGCTATGTGCTCTGGCCGCTGTTCGTGGTTCTGGTGGCGCTGATGGTGTTTTTCACCTTCACCATGCTCGCCAACGTGATCGCCGCGCCCTTCAACGGTTTTCTCGCGGAGAAAGTCGAAGTGGTGGTGCGTGGCACTGACGACTTCCCGACCTTCAGTTGGGGCGAACTGATCGCGATGATCCCGCGCACGTTCGCCCGGGAAATGCGCAAACTCGGCTACTTCCTGCCCAGGGCCCTCGCGTTGCTGATCCTTTCATTCATCCCGGTAGTCAACCTGGTCGCTGCACCGCTGTGGTTACTGTTCGGCGTATGGATGATGGCGATCCAGTACATCGATTACCCGGCGGATAACCACAAACTCGGCTGGAACGAGATGCTCGCCTGGCTGCGCCAAAAACGCTGGCAGAGCATGAGCTTCGGCGGCATCGTTTATCTGGCGCTGCTGATTCCGCTGGTCAACGTCCTGATGATGCCGGCGGCCGTGGCTGGGGCGACGTTGTTTTGGGTGCGTGAACGTGGGGCTGAGGCGCTGGTAACACCCGCCCAATGACAGACGTCGTTTGAGTAGCAGACTGGCACGATCAGGCAATCAATTGCAGATGAAGGTCTGTCATTAAAGGTTTTTATCTTTTCCCGGGGGAAGTCGGCAAAGAACCTCCGGTAAGGGAGCTTGCCCCCTTGCCGCAGAAAAACAACCCGGCGTGATGTCCGCTCCGAGTGGAGTACTACCCCACGATGAACTCAATCATGCCGCTTGCGTCAGACGTCGCACCGTTCACGACTTGCGTCGCTTTGACGTGCTTGTCACCGGCATTCCAGACGCGGTCGTAAAACCATTGAGTACCGTTCACCGTGGCTTCGCCTAGAGGACTACTGTCATGGCTCAGCACATTAACGGCAGTCGTTCCCGCCGCACAGTTGCCCTCGATCCTCACATTACCTACGGGGTAACGGCTTCCGTCTTTTGGTGAAGTAATCGTCGGCGCAGTGCGTGGTGGAGAGACGTAGAACTTAAGTTCTTTCGTTGGGTCGGAAGCCACACCGTTAACAATCTGCCTGGCCTTGACATGCTTTGTGCCTGCGCCCCAGTTGCGACTGTAAGACCAGATATCACCCTTCACCTTGGCATCGTCCAACTTACTGTCGTCATGGTTCAGCACCTCAACTGCCGCGCCCCACAAACAGCATCCCTCAACAAACACACGACCCAGAGTGTGCTGACTTCCTTCTGCAGGACTTACAATCGTCGGCAGAGGAGGCTTGGTCCCAGCGGTTTTCTTTAAACTCAACGGTTTTTTCGTTTCGCCTGTCATCATTAATACTCCTGCGTGCGGCACCATTGCCTGCGGTTTCAGGACAATTTCTATCGTCAATACGAAAGTAAAACCACCTGTAAAAACTGACAGTCCAGACGAACGGCAATCCATATCAGTATCCCGCAAGTGAAGCTGATAGCCCCTCCCATAACTCATCTCTGCGCATCATCTTGCTAACAATCCATAAAGCAGATGACCGGTATTTTTTAGCGATTTTTTTTACCCCAACCTGTTACTTCTTACAGTAGCCAGCCTCAAGCATCAGGTATCCAATGAGTCGCGAGGGCTCACCCACGTCAAGAACCTTCAAGCATTCAGGGATGAGTCACGATCTCAATTTATGGAGAACCGGTTCAATGACAACGTCCATCCAAAGCCCCGTCACCGCCCCCAAAGTGGCCTCCAACACTCTCGCTAACGGAAATCAAAACACGAGTTTTCCCTGGACCGACCTGAGTCCGGCCGTACGGCACGCTGAAACTACAGCCGGTTTTGGCTACGAAATCAGCGCAAGTACGCGCATCCTCATCGTCGATGAGAGCCTGCGTCCTTTGGCGACACGGTTGGCATTCGGCTTCGCCCTCGCCGCCAGACTCCCAAAGCAGCCCACCATTGAGCTCGTGCCAGGGCCCCCCCCCCAGCCGGGTAATGGCGATGTAGCGCTGATACTGTCCCCCCCGGATACCGCTAATGTTCCGATTCCAGACAAAGGTAAAGCCGAGGCCTACCGAATCGATATCACCAACACCATCCTCGTCACCGCGAAAACCCTGGCAGCCATGGCCCTGGCAGTAACGACCCTGTATAAAGCGGCACTCGTTTCGCCCCGTCTTGCCCTAGGGCTTGTCATTGATGCACCTGCTTATGCCGAACGCTCGGTGCTGATCGATGTAGGCCGCAAGTATTACAGCCCTGAATGGATGATAGACCTGCTGCACGAGATGGCCTGGAACCAGCTCAACACCCTGTATTTGCACCTCACCGACAATGAGGGTGTACGGGTCATCTTCCCTTCCGCGCCGGACACCGCCAGCCCCGATGCCTGGAGCGCAGAGGACCTCAAGAAAATCCTCGATGCAGCAACCGCCCTTCACATTGAGGTCGTCCCGGGGATGGAATTGCCTGGGCATATGAAGTGGATTCTACAAAACAGGCGGGAGTTTCAGCTTAAGCTCTCGAACAACACGATCGTGCCAAAAGCGCTCGATTTCAGCATCCCGGCCGCTCGCGAACTTCTCATGGCGCTTATCAGCGACCTTCTCTATATGTTTCCGAATTGCACCCGTTGCAATTTAGAGGCCGACGAGTACTTCCTCGATCCGGTCTCTCGGCACAACACGCCACAACTGGCTCGGTACGCGCAGGAAGATTCCGGGCCGTCCAACGCAGACTCACGGGATGGTGTAAGGAAATTCGTCAACGAAGTCGCGAGCTTTGTGCAGCAAAAAGGCAAGGTTGCGCGAATATGGAACGATGCAGTCGTTGAACAAGATCAAAAGATTTCTGTGGATAAAAACGTTGTAATCAAGTGCTGGAGTATCTGGGGCAGCAAGCGCAACGAGAAGAATGTGCAAGCGTTGATCGATGACGGGTACAGCGTGCTAAATGCCCACGGTGACTTTTATTTCGTCATTAAGCCAGGCTGGGAAAACCTTTTTCATCCCCTGCACTCACCCCACGGTCTTTATGATCACTGGCGCCCCAACATTTTCATGGACGATGCGGGGTCTGGGCATACCGTCATAGATCCAGCCCATCCCGCCGTGCTGGGGGGAGGCATACAGATATGGGCCGACGAAGCGGCGCACATGTCACCTGAAAAGGTCTGGTCGCACCTGATTCAGTGGATGTTGCCACTGGGGCAGCGCGCATGGGGTTCACCGAATGCCGCTCCAGACTATAAATCCCTGTCACTGATCGCTCGTTCGGTTCGCTATGCCCCACCACGCCTTTGATACCTCGGTGGCCAGCTAGAGACTCAGCGCAGTCGAACGCACTCATCGTCATAAATCCATCATCGCGCTGACACAATGGCGACATGGCCTCAGCCGACACTGAGGTCATGACGACAGCTCTGCATATCACTCTGATCACCGAAACCTTCCCTCCGGAAATCAACGGCGTGGCCAATACCCTTGGCCGCTTGTGCGAGGGTCTGCGCGCGCGCGGGCACCTGGTAGAACTGGTGCGACCGCGCCAGGGCAGCGATCAAACCCGTCTCAGTGATGATGAGCTGCTGCTCTGCCGCGGCTGGCCGCTGCCGGGCTATCCGGGGCTGCAATGGGGCCAGTCGTCGATGCACAAGTTGCTCAGGCGCTGGAAGCGTCATCGCCCGGACGTGCTCTACATCGCCACCGAAGGACCACTGGGTTTGTCGGCCTTGCGCGCGGCACGGCGGCTGGGTATTTCAGTGGTGAGCGGGTTTCACACCAACTTCCAGCAGTACTCCAACCAGTACGGCCTCGGGCTGTTGACCCGGTTGCTGACGCATTACCTGCGCTGGTTCCATAACCGCACCAAGTTGACCCTGGTGCCCAGCGCCAGCCAGCGAATGGAGTTGGAGCGTCGGCACTTCGAGCGCCTGGCGCTACTATCCCGTGGCGTTGACAGCCAACTGTTCCACCCGGCCAAACGCCTGGCTTCGCTGCGTGAAAGCTGGGGGCTGGATAACGACGACATCGCGCTGATTCATGTCGGCCGGCTCGCTCAGGAAAAAAACCTCGGTCTGCTCAAACGTTGCTACCAGGCCTTGCAGTCTACTTATCCACAACGACGAATAAAGCTGATCGTGATTGGTGATGGCCCGCAGCGTGCGCTGCTGGAAAAGGAACTGCCCGAGGCGATCTTCTGTGGTTCGCAGCGCGGCGAAGCCCTGGCGTGTCACTACGCGTCCGGGGACCTGTTTCTGTTTCCGAGCCTGACTGAAACCTTCGGCAATGTGGTGCTGGAAGCCCTGGCCTCCGGATTGGGTGTGGTGGCCTACGATCAGGCCGCCGCGGCTCAACACATTCGCCATGGTTACAACGGCGTGTTGGCGATGCCGGGGGACGAAGAGGCGTTTTGCGATACCGCCCGTTGGTTGCTGGAAGAAGCAGAAACCTTGCGCTGCATACGACTCAACGCGCGTCAGCACGCCAGTCGGCAGGGCTGGGGGGCAATCGTCGAGCAATTTGAAGGACAGTTGCGCGGGGCTTGCGAGGTGCAAATCGGGGCACAGCCTTTGATGGCCATGCCCCATTCGATCAAACCAGCGTCATCAACGCCTCACGACTGAACGGCAGGATGTCCTGCTCGCGACCTTCGCGGACTTTCTGTGCCCAGTCCGGGTCGACCAGCAACGCGCGCCCCACGGCCACCAGGTCGAACTCTTCGTTGTTCAAACGTTCCAGCAGGTTCTCCAGACTGGCCGGTTGCGCGACTTTGTCGGTGTTGACCATGAACTGCAAGAACTCACCGTCCAGCCCCACGCTGCCCACAGTAATGGTCGGCTTGCCCGTCAGTTTGCGGGTCCAGCCTGCGAGGTTCAGCTCGGAGCCGCCGAACTCCGGCTCCCAGAAACGCCGCGTCGAGCAATGGAAGATATCCACGCCGGCATCGGACAGCGGCTGGAGAAATTCGCCCAACGCCTCCGGGGTTTGTACCAGACGTGCGGTGTAGTCCTGCTGCTTCCACTGGGAGTAACGGAAGATGATCGGGTAGTTCGCACCGACCGCCGCACGCACGGCCTGGATCAGCTCAATGGCAAAGCGCGAGCGATTGGCCTGGCTGCCACCGTATTCGTCGGTGCGCTGGTTGCTGCCTTCCCAGAAGAACTGGTCGACCAGATAGCCGTGGGCGCCGTGAATCTCCACACCGTCCATGCCGATGCTCTGCGCGTCTTTGGCGGCCTGGGCGAAGGCCGCAATCACGTCCTGAATGTCTTGTTGGGTCATGCCGTGAACCACGACCTGACCGTCCTTGAGTTTTTCCGATGGCCCGTAGCCCGGCACGCTCGCATCCGGCTCGGTGCCGATGCGCCGTACGCTGCCGACGTGCCACAACTGCGGAACGATCTTGCCGCCTTCGGCGTGGACCGCATCAACGACTTTTTTCCAGCCGGCCAACGCCGCTTCGCCGTAAAAATGCGGGACGTTCGGGTAACCGTTGGAAGCCTTGTGGCCAACCGTGGTGCCCTCGGTGATGATCAAGCCCACACCTGCGGCGGCGCGTCTGCGGTAGTACTCGATGACTTTCGAATTCGGCACACCGCCCGGTGAAAACGACCGGGTCATCGGCGCCATGACCACACGGGTCGGCAACTCAAGGACACCTAGGTTGAACGGTTTGAACAAGGCTTTGACGGGCATGCGGCACTCCATGGAGAGGCGAGGTTTATGACGGCGATAATATGGAGTGCGCGCAGCCGTGGATAGCACTATTGATTGCAGTGATTAAGGTTCAAAAGACAGTTGGGGGGGGTCTGTAGGAGCACGGCTTGCCGGCGATGGCGTTCTTGAGATTGCTATCGCCGGCAAGCCGTACTCCTGCGGGAGATAGGTTCAGACCAGGGCTTTTTCGATCGCCTGAACGATCGTCGGATCATCCGGCGCAGTACGTGGCGAGAAACGCGCCAGCACGCGACCATCTTTGCCGAGGAGAAATTTCTCGAAGTTCCAGGTGATGTCACCCGGGAATTCTGCGCCCTCGCCCGCCAACAACCGGTACAGCTGATGACGGTCGTGACCGTTGACTTCCAGCTTGCTGGATAGCGGGAAGGTCACGCCGTAGTTGAGGCTGCAGAACTCTTTGATCTCGTTTTCAGTGCCTGGCTCTTGCCCGGCAAACTGGTTGCACGGCAAACCCAGCACACTGAAACCTTTGCCCTTGTATTGCTGGTAGAGGTTTTCCAGAGCAGCGTACTGCGGGGTCAAACCACACTTGGAGGCGACGTTGACCACCAGCACGACGTGCCCTTTGAAGGGCGCCAGAGGTAACTCCTGGCCATCCAAAGCTTTCAATGTAAGGTCGTGAAAAGCACTCATGACGAACTCCAAATTTCCCGTGTTCTTCTCGAAACAGCCTCTTGGCGATGTCGCCAAGGACAGCCGCGGACTAAAAAGGCGCCCCTCGGGCGCCTCTCCAGTTCTCGAAGCTTAGCGCAGAAAATCAGTGGTGATGGCCACCTTCGCCATGGACGTGACCATGAGCGATTTCTTCCTGGCTGGCGTCACGGATGTCGATGATCTTGACCTGGAAGTTCAAACGCTGACCGGCCAACGGGTGGTTGCCGTCAACGGTCACGTCGTCGCCGTCCAGATCACGGATGGTGACGATTTGCATCTGGCCGTCTGGCGCGGAAGCGTGGAACTGCATGCCCACTTCCAGTTCGTCGACGCCTTCGAACATGCTGCGGCTCAGGGTGCTGACCAGTTCGGCAGCGTATTCACCGTAGGCATCTTCAGGTTCTACGGCGACGTTGAGTTCGTCACCGACTGCTTTACCTTCCAGGGCTTTTTCCAGGCCCGGGATGATGTTACCTGCGCCTTGCAGGTACACCAGCGGTGCGCCGCCGGCGGAGCTGTCGATGACCTCACCAGCGTCGTTGGTCAGGGTATAGTCGATGGAGACAGCCTTATTGGCGGCGATCAGCATGGGGCGAGACCTTTTGCATAAGAATATAGAAAGACCCAGTTTAGCGAAGCAAACGCCCGAAAGCGAACAGAACCCTGACGGACGGGTCGCTTCGGCAGGGTCGACGATCCAGGGCTTCCATCAGGACGAGGATGGACACTGGGTTGTAGAGCTTTCCTGCGGCCATACCCAGCATCTGCGCCACCAGCCACCCTGGCAATCACGAAGCTGGGTTCTGGACCCCGCCAGGCGTATTGAAAAAATAGGCCAACCCTTTGATTGCGGTTGGTGCGCTCAGGGCTCGGTTAGCGATAACCTTGACGTCTGAAATATCGGTAGAAGGCCAGTCATAGGCGTTCACCCTTGCCATGCACCTCCAGAGAATCCGCATGCAAACTTTTTTTATCGCGCCCACCGATTTTGGTGTGGGTCTGACCTCCATCAGCCTCGGGCTGGTACGTACCCTTGAGCGAGCCGGGTTGAAAGTCGGTTTCTTCAAACCGATTGCCCAGCCGCACCCTGGCGACACCGGCCCTGAACGTTCCACCGAACTGGTGGCCCGCACCCACGGCCTGAAGCCGCCGCAGCCGCTGGGCCTGGCTCACGTCGAGCGGATGCTCGGCGACGGTCAGCTGGATGAGTTGCTGGAAGAAATCATCACCCTGTACCAGCAAGCCGCCATCGGCAAAGACGTGCTGGTCGTCGAAGGCATGGTCCCGACCCGCAGCGCCAGCTACGCCGCGCGGGTCAACCTGCACTTGGCGAAAAGCCTGGATGCCGAGGTGATTCTGGTTTCGGCACCGGAAAACGAAGTGCTCACCGAATTGTCTGGCCGGGTCGAGTTGCAAGCGCAATTGTTTGGCGGTCCAAAAGACCCGAAAGTGCTCGGCGTGATTCTCAACAAAGTCAAAACCGATGAAAGCATGGAGGCTTTCGCCGCGCGCCTGAAGGAACACTCGCCCTTGCTGCGCAGCGGCGACTTCCGGCTGCTTGGCTGCATTCCGTTCCAGCCGGAACTGAACGCCCCGCGCACCCGTGACGTCGCGGACTTGATGGGCGCTCAGGTGCTCAATGCCGGCGACTATGAAACCCGGCGCATGAGCAAGATCATCATTTGCGCCCGCACCATGCGCAACACGGTCGAACTGCTCAAGCCCGGCGTGCTGGTGGTAACCCCCGGCGATCGCGACGACATCATCCTCGCCGTCAGCCTCGCCGCGATCAACGGCGTGCCGCTGGCCGGGCTGCTGCTGACCAGCGGCACCCTGCCCGACCCACGGATCATGGACCTCTGCCGAGGCGCCTTGCAGGCCGGTCTGCCGGTGTTGTCGGTGAGCACTGGCTCCTACGAAACCGCCAACCAGTTGAACGGTTTGAACAAGGAAATCCCGATCGACGACCGCGAGCGTGCGGAGATCATCACCGATTTCGTCGCCAGCCACCTCGACGCCAACTGGCTACACCAGCGCTGCGGCACGCCGCGTGAAATGCGCCTGTCGCCAGCGGTGTTCCGCTATCAACTGATCCAGCGCGCCCAGGCTGCCAACAAGCGCATCGTCCTGCCAGAAGGCAGCGAACCTTTGACGGTACAGGCGGCGGCGATCTGCCAGGCACGCGGCATTGCTCGCTGCGTGTTGCTGGCCAAACCCGAAGACGTGCAAGCAGTCGCGCGCGCACAGGGCATCGAGTTGCCTGAGGGCCTGGAGATTCTCGACCCGGACCTGATCCGTCAGCGGTATGTCGAGCCGATGGTCGCGTTGCGCAAGACCAAAAGCCTCAACGCGCCAATGGCCGAGCAACAGCTGGAAGACACCGTGGTGATCGGCACCATGATGCTCGCGCTGGATGAAGTCGACGGACTGGTGTCCGGGGTCATCCACTCCACCGCCAATACCATTCGCCCGGCATTGCAACTGATCAAGACCGCACCCGGCTGCACGTTGGTGTCGTCGGTGTTTTTCATGCTGTTCCCGGAGGAAGTGCTGGTCTACGGCGACTGCATCATGAACCCGCACCCGAGCGCCAGTGAACTGGCCGAGATCGCCCTGCAAAGTGCTGACTCTGCCGCCGCCTTCGGGATCACGCCACGAGTGGCGATGCTCAGCTACTCCAGCGGCGAATCGGCCAGCGGCGAAGAAGTCGAGAAAGTCCGCGAAGCCACTTTGCTCGCCCACGAAGCGCAGAACGCGCTGCTGATCGACGGGCCGTTGCAGTACGACGCCGCGGCCAACGAAGACGTGGCCCGGCAACTGGCGCCGAACAGTCAGGTAGCCGGTCGGGCAACCGTGTTCATTTTCCCCGACCTGAACACCGGCAACACCACTCACAAAGCCGTGCAACGCAGCGCCGACTGCGTCAGCCTCGGACCGATGCTGCAAGGCCTGCGCAAACCGGTAAATGATTTGCCGCGCGGCGCTCAGGTCGACGACATCGTCTACACCATTGCCCTGACTGCGATTCAAGCCGCCAACCGACCTATGGATGTTTAAATGCTGGATTCTCTACCTGCCCCCTTGCGAGGCGTGATCGCCTCGCTGTTGTTGGCGCTGAACACGATCGTCTGCTGCACACCGCTGTTTGTCGTGGCAATCTTCAAATTGCTACTGCCCTTCCCCATCGCACAGCGCTTCACCGATTGGCTGATGAGCCACATCCATGAAGCCTGGATCAGCAACAACAAGGCCTGGATGGATTTGCTCGGGCACACGCGCTGGACGCTCAGCGGGCTCGAAGGCCTGGACTATCAACACTCGTACCTGATCACCAGCAACCACCAGAGCTGGGTCGACATCATGGTGTTGCAGTACGTGCTCAATCGCCGGATTCGACCGCTGAAGTTCTTCCTCAAACAGGAACTGATCTGGGTGCCGGTGATTGGCTTGGCCTGGTGGGCGCTGGGCTTCCCATTCATGAAGCGTTACTCCAAGGCCTATCTGGAAAAGCACCCGGAGAAGAAAGGCAAAGACCTGGAAACCACCCGCAAGACCTGCGACAAGTTCCGCCATAACCCGGTGGGGATTTTCAACTTCGTCGAAGGCACGCGCTTTACCGAAGGCAAGCATGCACAGCAGCAATCGCCGTTGCGCTACCTGCTCAAGCCCAAGGCGGGCGGTATCGCGTTTGTGCTGGACGCCATGGGTGAGCAACTGGAAGCCATCGTCAACGTGACCATTCACTACCCGGCCGGGCGCCCCGGTTATTGGGACCTGCTGTGTGGCAACGTGAAAGACGTGGTGGTGCACTTTCAGGAACTGAAGATCCCGCCGCAGTTCATCGGCAAGAACTACGACCAGGATGGTGTTTACCGCCTGGAGTTCCAGGGCTGGATCAACCAGTTGTGGGAAGACAAGGATGCGCTGCTTGAGCAGATGCATCGCGAGTATCCCGGAAAACGCTGACTTCCTGTGGCGAGGGAGCTTGCTCCCGCTCGGTCGCGCAGCGGCCGCAAAACCAGCCGACGCACTCTTACAGAAAGAATGCGTTCGCTGATTTCAGGACCGCTTCGCGCTCCAGCGGGAGCAAGCTCCCTCGCCACAAAAGCGGATCAACAAAAAGCCCGCAACCGATCACTCGGTTGCGGGCTTTTTAGTGCGCGTGAAGCTTAGATCGCGCCGCGCTTACGCAGCAGGTCCAGCACTTGCTTGACGCTTTCTTCCAGCGACAGCGTCTGGGTGTCGACCACAAGGTCGGCGTCCAGCGGCACGTCGTACGGGAAGGAATCGCCCGGGATGTTGTCACCACCGGCGGCATACAACCCTTGCGGATCACGTGCGGCGCAGACCATCGGCGACGCCTGCACATAAACGGTCAGCAAGCGGTCGCCACCGATCAGCGCCTTGGCCTGCTCGCGGCCTTCGGCGTCCGGTGCGACAAACGCCGCCAGGGTCAGCAAACCGGCTTCGTTGAACTGACGTGCGACGTGAGCCGCACGACGCCAGTTCTCGGTACGCCCGGCACGATCCTGCGGCAGACCTTTGTTCAGGTCATGACGCAGGTTCTGCCCATCGAGCACAAACACCGCACGGCCCATGTCGAACAGCTTGCGTTCAACCGCATAGGCCAAGGTGCTTTTGCCCGCGCCCGAGAGGCCGCTGAACAGCACGGTAGCCGGTTGCTGGCCGAAGCGCTGGGCACGCTCTTCGGTGGCTACATGGGCCAATTTTCCATGGTGCGTGGAGCTGCCATGCGCCAAAGGCTGGGCGACGATCATGCCGGCGCCGACGGTGCCGTTGGTCAAGCGGTCGATGATGATGAACGAACCGGTGGTGCGGTTGCTTTCATAACCGTCGAGGGCAATCGGCGCGTCGAGGCTGATCTTGACCTTACCGATCTCGTTCAGCTGCAAGGCACTGGCCGGGCCTTCTTCCAGAGTGTTCACGTCGACCTTGTTGACGATGCTGGCGATCGAGCCCGGCACGTAACTGGTGGCGCGTTTGATGTCGTATTTCTTGCCCGGCAGCATCGGCTCTTCAGCCATCCATACCAGCATCGCTTCGAAGCTGTCGGTGACCGGCGGCACGTTGTCGGCATGCACCAGCAGGTCGCCGCGGGAGATGTCGATCTCGTCTTCCATGGTCAGCGTTACGGCCTGACCCGGACCTGCGTGTTCCAGTTCACCTTCGAAGGTGACGATGGATTTCACGCGGCTGCTTTTGCCCGACGGCAGCACCACGACTTCGTCGCCCTTCTTCACGATGCCGCTGGCCAGGGTGCCGGCGAAACCGCGGAAGTTCAGGTTCGGCCGGTTGACGTACTGCACCGGGAAACGCAGGTCGGTGAAGTTACGGTCGCCCGCCACTTCCACGGTTTCAAGGATTTCCATCAGCGACTGGCCGGTGTACCACGGCGAGCGCTCGGATTTGTTCACCACGTTGTCGCCCTTCAGCGCCGACATCGGCACGAAGTGCATGCTGGTAGGCTTCATCTTCAAGCCTTCAGCGAACTTCAGGTAGTCGGCCTTGATCGACTCGAACACGCCCTGATCGAAGTCCTTCAGGTCCATCTTGTTGATGGCGACGACGATGTGCTTGATGCCCAGCAACGAGGCAATGAAGCTGTGGCGACGGGTCTGGGTCTGCACGCCGTAACGGGCGTCGACCAGGATGATCGCCAGGTCACAGGTGGATGCACCGGTGGCCATGTTGCGGGTGTACTGCTCATGGCCAGGGGTGTCGGCAATGATGAATTTGCGCTTGGCGGTGGAGAAATAGCGGTACGCGACATCGATGGTGATGCCTTGTTCACGCTCGGCCTGCAGGCCGTCGACCAGCAACGCAAGGTCGATGTCGTCACCGGTGGTGCCGACTTTTTTCGAGTCGCGGGTAATGGCTTCCAGATGATCTTCGTAGATCATCTTGGAGTCGTGCAACAGACGCCCGATCAGGGTGCTCTTGCCGTCGTCGACGTTACCGCAAGTCAGAAAGCGCAGCAGCTCTTTACGTTCGTGCTGGCCCAGGTAGGCGAGGATGTCCTCGCTGATCAAATCAGATTGGTGCGACATGACAGCCCCTTAGAAATAGCCTTGACGTTTTTTGTCTTCCATCGAGCCAGCGCCATCGTGATCGATGACCCGGCCCTGGCGCTCGGAAGTTCGCGTCAGGAGCATTTCCTGAATGATGTCCGTGAGGCTTTCGGCCTCGGACTCCACCGCGCCCGTCAACGGGTAGCAGCCAAGGGTACGGAAACGCACTTTCTTTTTGACGATGCGGGCTTTGTCTTCTTCGCTCAGGTGCTCGAGGATGCGCTCGTCGTCGATCATGATCAGCGTGCCGTTCTTCTCGATGACCTCGCGCTCGGCGGCGAAGTACAACGGAACGATCGGGATGCCTTCAAGGTAGATGTACTGCCAGATGTCCAGCTCGGTCCAGTTCGACAGCGGGAATACGCGGATCGATTCGCCTTTGTTGACCTTGCCGTTGTAGACGTTCCACAGCTCCGGGCGCTGGTTTTTCGGGTCCCAGCGGTGCTTGCTGTCGCGGAACGAGTACACGCGCTCTTTGGCGCGGGATTTCTCTTCATCGCGGCGCGCGCCACCGAAGGCTGCGTCGAAGCCGTACTTGTCCAAAGCCTGTTTCAGGCCTTCGGTCTTCATGATGTCGGTGTGCTTGGCACTGCCGTGGGTGAAGGGGTTGATCCCTTGAGCCACGCCTTCCGGGTTGACGTAGGTAATCAGGTCAAGGCCCAGCTCTGCGACCATCTTGTCGCGGAAGCTGTACATCTCCTGAAATTTCCATTGGGTGTCGACGTGCATCACCGGAAACGGCAGCTTGCCCGGGAAGAACGCCTTGCGTGCCAGATGCAGCATCACGGCGGAGTCTTTACCGATGGAGTACAGCATCACCGGGTTGTCGAACTCGGCGGCCACCTCGCGGATGATGTGGATGCTTTCCGCCTCCAGCTGTTTCAGATGCGTCAGTTTGTCGACCATGGCTACTCACGAAAGCTTTCTTATGAACGGCCAGCGGGCCGTGTTCGAGCGGCGAATGCTAGCACAGCGACCTCTTCTAATCAGGACACCGACTAGATCGAAAGAGCATATGAATATACCTGCTCGTTCGGGCGCCGCAGGCCCGCTCCCTCCGTTGATTTTCGGTTATCAAATCGGATTCGGGCAATCGATGAAAATGTGTTCAAGGGCAAACCGTCGAGCCAGATAATCCCCCAGCGCCTGTACACCGAAGCGTTCGGTGGCGTGATGACCGGCGGCGATGAAGCTGATGTCGTTTTCCCGGGCGCTATGGAAGGTTTGCTCGGACGCTTCACCGCTCAGGTACAGGTCGACACCGGCCTGCACCGCCTGATCGATATAGCCCTGGCCACCACCCGTGCACCAGCCGACGCGCCGGACCATTTTGCTGCCCTCGATCAGCAACGGCTCGCGGCCCATGACCTCTTGCACATGACGGGCAAAGTCGCGCGCGGTCATAGGTTCGGCCAACGAGCCGACCAGCCCGACCACTTTGAGGTTTTCCGGGTCCAGCGGGCCTTCGACAGTAATGTCCAGTTGGCGAGCCAATTGCACGTTGTTGCCCACTTCCGGGTGCAAATCCAGCGGCAAGTGATAAGCCAGGAGGCTGATATCGTGCTTGAGCAGGGTTTTGAGCCTACGCTGCTTCATACCGGTGATGCAGGGGTTTTCGCCTTTCCAGAAGTAGCCGTGGTGTACCAGCACCAGATCGGCCTTGGCTTCGACCGCGGCATCGAGCAACGCCTGGCTGGCCGTGACGCCGCTGACGATACGCATGACCTGCGGCCGACCTTCGACTTGCAGGCCATTGGGGCAATAGTCGGCAATCCGCGAACTGGCAAGGTAACGATCCGCTTCTTCTACCAGGGTGCTCAGGGCGACGGCCATAAAAGACTCCTAAATATCCCGTTCAGAGGCGCGCGCGGCCTCGTATAATGCGCGACATTATGGGCCACAGGCGGCCCTCCGTAACCTCCCAGGATTTGTTCAATGTTCAAGGGTCTGCGTTTTTTCGGCTGGCCGCTGCTGGCCGGCGTGCTTATCGCGTTATTGATCATCCAGCGCTATCCGCAATGGGTCGGGCTGCCAAGCCTGGATGTGAACCTGCAACAAGCCCCACAAACCACTCAGACCCAACAGGGGCCGGTGTCTTACGCCGATGCCGTGGTCATTGCCGCACCGGCAGTGGTCAACCTCTACACCACCAAAGTGGTCAACAAAACCAGCCATCCGTTGTTTGAAGACCCGCAATTCCGGCGGTTCTTCGGCGACAACGCGCCCAAGCAGAAGCGCATGGAGTCGAGCCTCGGTTCCGGGGTGATCATGAGCCCTGAAGGTTATTTGCTGACCAATAACCACGTGACCGCCGGCGCCGACCAGATCGTCGTCGCGCTCAAGGATGGTCGTGAAACCCTGGCTCGCGTGATCGGCAGCGACCCGGAAACCGACCTCGCGGTGCTGAAAATCGATTTGAAGAACCTGCCGTCGATTACCGTCGGCCGCTCGGAAAACATCCGCGTCGGCGATGTCGCGCTGGCCATCGGCAACCCGTTTGGCGTCGGCCAGACCGTGACCATGGGCATCATCAGCGCCACCGGGCGCAATCAGTTGGGCCTGAACAACTACGAAGACTTCATCCAGACCGACGCCGCGATTAACCCGGGCAACTCCGGCGGTGCGCTGGTAGACGCCAACGGCAACCTCACCGGGATCAATACCGCGATTTTCTCCAAGTCCGGCGGCTCACAAGGCATTGGTTTCGCGATTCCGATCAAGCTGGCGATGGAAGTCATGAAATCTATCATCGAACACGGTCAGGTGATTCGCGGCTGGTTGGGGATTGAAGTGCAGCCATTGAGTCAGGAACTGGCGGAATCGTATGGCCTGTCCGGGCGTCCGGGAATTGTCGTTGCGGGGATTTTCCGCGACGGCCCGGCACAAAAAGCCGGTCTGCAATTGGGCGATGTGATCCTCAGCATTGATGGCGAACCAGCCGGCGATGGCCGCCGTTCAATGAACCAGGTGGCGCGGATCAAACCGACTGACAAGGTCACCGTTCAGGTCATGCGCAACGGCAAGGAGCTCAAGCTGACTGCGGAAATCGGCTTGCGTCCGCCACCCGCCCCGGTCAAAGAAGAAGAGTAAGCCCATAGGAGTTGCCGGCGGCTGTGGTCTTTTAACGCCTTCGGCAACACCCAATACCGCTGCTGATGCAGACACACCCTATAAGCATATATTCTCATTAGGCATGTTATATTGTTTCAATATCGCTATTGGAACGACCTCATGCCGTCTCGTAAATTTGCTCCCCTTGCAGGCCTGGCCTTCGGCCTGCTGGGGGATCCGGTGTTCGCCGAAGACCCACAACCGCTTGAACTGGACACCATCAGTGTCACCTCCGATTACGAGTCTGCTACCGGCCCGGTGAACGGCTATCGCGCCACGCGGTCGTCCAGCGCGACCAAAACCGACACGGCAATCCGCGATATCCCGCAATCCATCAGCGTGATTCCTGCCAGCGTGCTCAAGGACCTGGGCAGCCACAATGTCGAGCGCGCTCTGGAGTTTGCCGGTGGCGTATCGAAACAGAACAACTTCGGCGGCCTGACGCTGTATGAGTACAGCGTGCGCGGCTTCACCACCTCGGAGTTCTACAAGGACGGCTTCAGCGCCAACCGTGGCTATCCAAGCACCCCGGACGCCGCGAACGTCGAGCGCATCGAAGTGCTCAAGGGCCCCGCCGCCAGTCTTTACGGGCGCGGCGACCCTGGCGGTACGGTGAACATCGTCACCAAAAAGCCGCAACCCGAAGCCTTCAGCACCTTGCAGACCAGCGCCGGCAGTTGGGATCGTTATCGCACCGCGCTGGACGTCAACACCCCGCTCGACCCGCAAGGCAATGTGTTGTCGCGGGTCAATCTGGCAATCGAAGACAACCACAGCTTCCGTGATCACGTCGACAGCCAGCGGGTGTTCGTTGCACCGTCGCTCAGTTGGCAACTCAACCCGGACACCAGCCTGCTGCTGGAAAGCGAGATTGTCCGGCACAGCTCGACCTTCGACCGAGGCATCGTCGCGCCGAACAACAGCTGGAGCGGTGTCTCGCCCTCGACCTTCCTCGGTGAACCTGACGACGGCAACATCGACAACCACAACAATCTGTTGCAGGCGACCCTCGAACACCACCTCAACGACGCCTGGAAACTGCGCCTGGCCAGCCATTACAAAGAAGGCAAACTCTGGGGCTTTGCCTCGGAAGCCCGCCCGTTGAACGCCGATCAACACACGGTCAACCGCCGTTACCGTGAGCGCGACAACCGTTGGCACGACAGCATCACCCAGCTCGAACTGCGCGGTTTGTTCGACATCGGCAGCTGGCAACACGAACTGCTGATTGGCAGCGAGTACGAAAACTTCCGCAAGAACGAACGGGTCACCACTATCGCTGGCGGCCCTTACGCGATCGATATCTACGACCCGGTTTACGGTCAGCCCAAACCCGATGGCAAGCGCTCGGGCCCGGACTTTTTCGAGCAGGTCGAAAGTCAGGCACTGAACCTCCAGGACCAGATCGTTTTCAGCGACCGCTTGCGCGGCATGCTCGGGGCACGCTTCGAACACTTCGAGCAAACCATCGACGATCACACGCTGAACAACCGCAGCCGACAGAACCACGACGCTCTGACCCAACGCGCCGGCCTGCTCTATCAACTGACGCCACAGCATGGACTGTTCGCCAACGCCTCGACCTCGTTCAAACCCAACAACGGCCTGGATGCCACAGGCAAATCCTTCGATCCGGAAAAAGGCGTTGGCTACGAGGTCGGGATCAAGAGCGAGCTGTTAGATGAACGCCTGAGCAGCACTCTCGCCGCCTTTCATATCGAAAAAGAAAACGTCCTCGCCCTCGACCCCGCCACCGATAGCAACCGCGCCATGGGCAAGGCCCGCAGCCAGGGTTTCGATCTGCAAGTGAGCGGGCAACTCACTGACGCTGTGCGAGTGATCGGTGCGTTTGCGTACATCGACGCCGAGGTTACCCAAGGCGACAAAGCCATTCCGACCGGCAGCCGGATTCTCGGCGTGGCCAGGCACAGCGGCAGTTTGCTGGGCGTTTATGAATTTCAGGAAGGTCTGCTGCGTGGCTCGGATGTCGGCGCGGCCTACACCTATGTCGGCGATCGCTCGGGCGAAGCCGGCAGCGACTTCGAACTGCCGGCCTACCACACCGTCGACTTGCTGGCCCATTACAAGGCCAGTGAAAACGTCACGTTGGGGCTGAACCTGAACAACCTTTTCGACGAGAAATACTTCGAGCGCTCCTACAGCAACTACTGGGTCAACCCCGGCGAGCCGCGCAATTTCACCGTCAGCCTGACACTCAACCTGTAAAAGGAAGTCACCATGCCACACCTCAACCCCCTAGGACTCAGCCTGCTGCTCGGCCTGCTGTTTACCGGCCAGGTCTCGGCCCATGGCCTATGGACCGAACAACGTCGCGGCAACATCGAAGTCATCTACGGCCACGGCGCCGAAGACAATGCCTTCAAGGCGCAGAAAATCAGCGGCGCCTGGGCCTATGACATCGGCGGCAAAATGATCCCGGTCACCGTAGAACGCCTGGCCGATCACGCGCGCCTGCAACCGCTCAAGTCACCAGCGGTGCTGGCCGTGGCGCTGGACAATGGCATGTGGTCGCAGACCGCCGACAAAAAATGGATCAATCAGGGGCGCAGCAAAGTGCCGGGCGCCATCGAGTCGACCCAGACGTTCAAGTACAGCCTGGCGATTTATCAGCCAGGAGCGAAGCTACCTGCACTTGATCAGATCAAACTGCTGATTTTGCCGGAAGTCGATCCGCTGACCGTTGGTCCCGGTAAATCTTTGCCGGTGCAGGTGTTGCTCGATGGCAAACCGGCGGCGGGGATCAAGTTGATTGGCGACTATCGCAATGCACCGAACACCTTGAGCACGGAAACCGATGCCGAAGGCCGGGCGCAGGTGCTGGTGCGCAATGAAGGGTTGAATGTGATTGCCGCGCAGGTGGAAATCCCTTTGAAGGACAATCCGGATGTGGCAACGCGGGGAGTGTTCAGCTCATTGACGTTCCTCGGTGAACCGCATCACGAGTAAGACTTGCACATCCTTGTGGCGAGGGAGCTTGCTCCCGCTGGGTCGCGAAGCGGCCCTTAAATCAGCTACTGCGTTCTGAACGACAGGTCGCAGGTGCTGGATTTACGACTGCTTCGCAGTCGAGCGGGAGCAAGCTCCCTCGCCACAGGATCAAGGGGGTTACAAGTCGCCGAGGCCGTCGATCAACGCCTGGTTCTGCTCTGGTGCACCGATGGTGATGCGCAGGAACTGGGCAATCCGTTCCTGCTTGAAGTGCCGGACGATCACGCCTTGCTCGCGCAACTTCGCTGCCAGACCTGCTGCGTCATGCTGCGGGTGACGGGCGAAGATGAAGTTCGCCGCCGACGGCAACACCTCAAAGCCCTTCTCCTGCAATTGCTTGACCACCCACTCGCGACTCTCGATCACCAGCTGGCAGGTCTTGTCGAAGTATGCACGATCGGCAAACGCCGCTGCCGCACCGACAATCGCCAGGCGATCCAGAGGATAGGAGTTGAAGCTGTTCTTGATCCGCTCCAACGCCTCGATCAGGTCCGGATGCCCTACCGCCAGGCCCACGCGCAAACCGGCCAGCGAACGCGACTTGGAGAGGGTCTGAGTCACCAGCAGGTTCGGGTAACGGTCGACCAGGCTGATTGCGGTTTCACCGCCGAAATCGACATAGGCTTCGTCGACCACCACCACCGAATCAGGGCTGGCCTTGAGAATTTGCTCGACGGCGTCCAGCGCCAACAGGCAACCGGTCGGGGCGTTCGGGTTGGGGAAAATGATCCCGCCGTTCGGCTTGGCATAATCCGCAACACGAATCTGGAACTGCTCGTCCAGCGGCACCGCATCGAATGGAATGCCGTACAAGCCGCAATACACCGGATAAAAGCTGTAGCTGATGTCCGGGAACAGCAGCGGTTTATCGTGTTGCAGCAAACCGTGAAAGATATGCGCCAGCACTTCATCCGAACCATTGCCGAGGAACACCTGATTGCCCTGTACACCGTAATACTCAGCCACTGCCTGCTTGAGCAGGTCACTGTTGGGGTCCGGGTACAGACGCAGGTTGTCGTTCAGTTCGGTCTGCATCGCCGCCAGTGCTTTGGGCGATGGGCCGTAAGGGTTTTCGTTGGTGTTGAGCTTGACCAGCTTCGCCAGTTTCGGCTGCTCGCCCGGTACGTACGGCACCAGGTTCTTGACGAACGGGCTCCAGAATTTGCTCATGTTCAGTTCCCCTGCTTGTCGTCAACGATGCGGTATTCGGCGCTGCGGGCGTGAGCGGTCAGCGACTCGCCACGGGCCAGCACGGACGCGGTCTTGCCCAGCTCGGAGGCACCCTGCTCGGAGCAGAAGATGATCGACGAACGTTTCTGGAAGTCATACACACCCAGCGGCGAGGAGAAACGCGCGGTGCCGGAAGTCGGCAGCACGTGGTTGGGACCGGCACAGTAATCGCCCAAGGCCTCGGACGTGTGGCGGCCCATGAAGATCGCACCGGCGTGGCGGATCTGCGGCAACCAGGCTTGCGGATCGGCCACCGACAGTTCCAGGTGTTCCGGCGCAATGCGGTTGGCCACGTCGATGGCTTGCTGCATGTCGCGAACCTGAATCAGCGCGCCACGGCCATTGATCGAGGTGTTGATGATTTCGGCGCGCTCCATGGTCGGCAGCAGTTTGGCGATGCTTGCCGCCACCTGGTCGAGGAACCCGGCGTCGGGGCTGACCAGAATCGCCTGGGCGTCTTCGTCGTGCTCGGCCTGGGAGAACAGGTC
Source organism: Pseudomonas sp. CVAP#3 (assembly GCF_018986375.1). Taxonomy (NCBI): domain Bacteria; kingdom Pseudomonadati; phylum Pseudomonadota; class Gammaproteobacteria; order Pseudomonadales; family Pseudomonadaceae; genus Pseudomonas; species Pseudomonas sp. CVAP#3. Next base: position 440,507 of record NZ_JAHMSC010000004.1, on the reverse strand, counting down.
CATGGCGATCCAGTCAGGATCGGTCTGGCCGTCGCACACCACGAGAATTTCCGAAGGGCCGGCAATCATGTCGATACCGACCTGGCCGAACACGTGGCGCTTGGCGGTGGCGACATAGATGTTGCCCGGGCCGACGACCTTGTCGACCTTCGGCACGCTTTCGGTGCCATAGGCCAGCGCGGCAACGGCTTGCGCGCCGCCGATGGTGAACACCCGGTCGACGCCAGCGATACACGCTGCGGCCAGCACCAACTCGTTGACCTCACCGCGTGGCGTCGGTACGACCATAACCACCTCGGTCACACCGGCCACCTTGGCCGGAATCGCATTCATCAACACCGAAGACGGGTAAGACGCTTTGCCGCCCGGGACGTACAGACCGGCGCGATCCAGCGGCGTGACCTTCTGGCCCAGCACCGTGCCGTCGGCTTCGGTGTAGCTCCAGGAGTCCTGCTTCTGTTTTTCATGGTAGCTGCGCACCCGCGCCGCGGCTTTTTCCAGCGCTTCGCGCTGAGGCACGGTGATCCGGGTCAGTGCCAGTTCCAGGCGCTCGCGCGGCAGGATCAGGTCGGCCATCGACGCCACTTGCAGGCCGTCGAACTTCTGGGTGAATTCAACCAGCGCCGCGTCGCCGCGTTCACGCACAGCCTTGATGATGTCCAGCACCCGCTGATTGACCGAGTCGTCAGACACACTTTCCCAGCTCAGCAGATGATCCAGATGATGCGCGAAATCCGGGTCAGCAGCGTTGAGTCGGCGAATTGCAGTCGGTGCGGTCATAGCGAGAGCCTCATAGGATTGGCAAAAACTCAGGCACCCGAAGCTAGCACTCCATCCGCTTGGGCACCTGAGAATTCTGGCTATGAGGCGGATAGACGGGCGCGACGGAGCGTCGCGCAGGTGAATCAGCCGCGGTGTCGAGACTCCACTGCCTTGCGCAGGGTGTCGATCAACGCCTGGATACGGGCGTGCTGCATTTTCATCGAAGCTTTGTTGACGATCAGCCGGGAGCTGATGGCAGCAATGAAATCCTGTGGCTCCAGGCCGTTGGCCCGCAGCGTGTTGCCGGTATCGACCACGTCGATGATCTTGTCCGCCAGACCGATCAGCGGTGCCAGCTCCATCGAGCCATATAGCTTGATGATGTCGACCTGACGACCCTGCTCGGCGTAATAACGCTTGGCGACGTTAACGAACTTGGTAGCGATGCGCAGACGGCCCTTGGGCTCGACCGCGCCGACTTTGCCCGCGGTCATCAGCTTGCACTGGGCAATTTGCAGGTCCAGTGGCTCGTACAGGCCCTGGCCGCCGTATTCCATCAGCACATCTTTACCGGCGACGCCCAGGTCAGCAGCACCATGCTCGACGTAGGTCGGCACATCGGTGGCGCGCACGATCAGCAAGCGCACGTCGGCCTGGGTCGTGGGGATGATCAGCTTGCGGCTCTTGTCCGGATTCTCGGTCGGCACGATGCCCGCTTCAGCCAGAAGCGGCAGGGTGTCGTCAAGGATGCGGCCCTTGGACAGTGCGATGGTCAACATGGGAAACGTCAGTCCTTATCAAGGTACTCATGCCCGGTCGCAAATGGCGCCGGACACACATCGAGCCGTAACGGGCTCGATCTTAACAAATCAACGGGCACGTCCCTGCGCCCATGAAGCAGAAACTAGCCCGGTACGCGGCGGATTTTCGCGCCGAGCATCTGCAGTTTCTCTTCGATGCACTCGTAACCACGGTCGATGTGGTAGATGCGATCGATCAGCGTGTCGCCTTCGGCGATCAGCGCCGAAATCACCAGGCTGGCCGAAGCCCGCAGGTCGGTGGCCATGACTGGCGCGCCCTTGAGCTTTTCGATGCCGGTGACGATCGCGGTATTACCTTCGACCTGGATGTGAGCGCCCATGCGGTGCAGCTCGTAGACGTGCATGAAGCGGTTTTCGAAGATCGTCTCGATCACAGCGCCCGTGCCTTCGGCAATCGCGTTGAGGGAGATGAACTGCGCTTGCATGTCGGTCGGGAACGCCGGGTACGGAGCGGTACGCACGTTGACGGCTTTCGGCCGCTTGCCGTGCATGTTCAGCTCGATCCAGTCTTCGCCGGTAGTGATTTCGGCACCCGCTTCCTTGAGTTTTTCCAGAACGGCTTCAAGGATGGTCGGATCGGTGTCCTTGACCTTCACGCGGCCGCCAGTCACGGCAGCAGCCACCAGGTAAGTACCGGTTTCGATACGGTCCGGCATCACTTTGTAAGTGGTGGTGTGCAGACGTTCGACGCCGTCGATGGTGATGGTGTCGGTGCCAGCACCGGAAACCTTCGCGCCCATGGCGTTCAGGAAGTTCGCCAGGTCGACGACTTCAGGCTCGCGAGCGGCGTTAGCCAGAACGCTGCGGCCCTTGGCCAGAGCGGCTGCCATCATGATGTTCTCGGTACCGGTCACACTGACGGTATCGAAGAAGAAGTGTGCACCGCGCAGGCCGCCTTCTGGCGCCTTCGCCTTGATATAACCGCCTTCCACGTCAATGGTTGCGCCCATGGCTTCAAGGCCACGGATGTGCAGGTCGACCGGACGCGAACCGATGGCGCAACCGCCAGGCAGTGCGACTTCAGCTTCACCGAAACGCGCGACCATCGGGCCCAGAACCAGAATCGACGCACGCATGGTTTTAACCAGTTCGTACGGAGCGATCAGGGTCTTGATGGTCCGCGGGTCGATTTCGACGCTGAGTTTTTCGTCGATCACCGGCTCAATGCCCATGCGACCGAACAGCTCGATCATGGTGGTGATGTCGTGCAGGTGCGGCAGGTTGGCGACGGTAACCGGGCCATCGCACAGCAGCGTTGCAGCCAGAATCGGCAGGGCAGAGTTCTTTGCCCCGGAAATGCGGATTTCGCCATCAAGACGAACACCGCCGGTAATAATCAGTTTATCCATAAGAATCTCGACGCCCTTGGGCTCAGGTGCGCTCGGCCCAGGCCGCGCTGCTGAAAAATTTCATAGTGACCGCATGGATGCTGCCATCGGTGATCCATGGGTTCAAATGGGCATAGATCTGCTGCTGACGCTTGACCGGGCTCAATGCCGCCAGTTCATCGCTAATCACGTTCAGCTGAAAGTTGCAGCCTTCGCCCTCAACTTCTACCTGTACTGATAAAAGAGTCTCGGACAGCTTTCCTTCAAGAAAGCTCTTCACTTCGTTGGCCTGCATGCTCAACCTCAATCGGCGCCCTGTGCGCGCGGGTCGGACATCATACAAAAAAGCCCCGCGCCTGCGAACCCCGCATAGCAGGACTCTGACGGGGGGCTTCTTTATAGATGATAGTTAGGGGTGTGCCAACAGCTCGGTCAATTCGCTGACCTGAGCGATCTCACGCATGTCGTCAGGCAAGGCACGGATGCTCAGCGCCTTGCCCGCCGCTTGCGCGTCACGCATGAAACACAGCAACAACGACAAACCGACGCTGCTGGACTTTTGCACACCCGAGCAATCAACTACCAGGGCTGACGCCGTGCTCGACTTGATCAAGGCCCGGCCCTGCTTGCGCAGGGCCGGCCCGGTACGGTAATCGAGTACGCCGCTGAGCATCAGCTCACCGGCCTCGCCCATGCTGACAGCCGACTCACTCATTGGGCGGGCTTCTTCTGAGTCGTTTCTGCGTCGGTCTTTTCCTTGGCTTTGGCGACTTCACCGGCCCAACCATTGATGGTCGCGTCCAGGTTATTGCCATTGCGTTGCATCGCGTCGCTGAACTGATCACGGAACAGCTTGCCGATGTTGATGCCGTTGATGATCACGTTACGCAGCTTCCACTCGCCATTGATCTTTTCGAGTGTGTAGGACACAGGATAGATCGCGCCATTGCTGCCTTTGACCGTCATGCCAACGCTGGTACGGTCTCCCGATTCATCCTTGGCCGCATCAACGGTAATGCCCTGATTGTTGTACTCAAGCAAAGCATTGCCATAGAACTGGAAGAGCCCGCGCTTGAAGTTATCTTCAAAGGTTTTCATTTGCGCAGGTGTGGCATTGCGCGAGTACTTGACCGTCATGATGCTCTTGGAGATGCCCTCGGCATCCACCACGGGCCCGACGATGGTGTTCAAGGCATCGTAGAAACCGTTCGGATCCTGCTTGTACTTCGCTTTATTGGCCGATAGATCGGCGAGCAACCGATTGGTGGTGTCCTGCACGATATCGTGCGCGGACTGCGCAGCCACGGCGTTACCCATGAACGGCAAGACCGCCAGTAATACCAACAGACCACGTCGCAAGGTTGAGATCATGAAAAAAACTCCTTATTTGGCGTCTTTGCTAACGGTATTGAGCAGGAATTTACCGATCAGGTCTTCGAGCACCAGCGACGACTGCGTGTCATGGATGGTCCCGCCATCCTTGAGCAGGGCCTGTTCCCCGCCCACGCTGATACCGATGTATTTCTCACCCAACAGGCCAGCGGTGAGGATAGATGCAGTGGAGTCGGTCGGCAGATTATCTACCCGCTTTTCCAACTGCATGGTCACTCGTCCGGTGAAGCTGTCGCGATCCAGATCGATTGCCGTGACCTTGCCGATGGTCACACCGGCCATGGTCACTTTTGATCTGACCGTCAAACCGGCGATATTGTCGAAGTACGCATAAAGTTTATAGCTGTCGGTGCTCGAAACAGGGGACAGTCCACTGACCCGCAGGGCAAGCAACACTAAAGCCAGGATGCCAGCCAGCAAGAAAAGGCCGACACCGATTTCCAGGGTGCGGTTTTGCATCAGAAATCTCCAAACATCAAGGCAGTCAAAATAAAGTCCAGGCCGAGGATGGCCAATGAGGCATACACCACGGTTTTGGTGGTGGCACGACTGATCCCTTCCGAAGTGGGCTCACAGTCATAGCCTTGATATACGGCGATCCAGGTCACGACAAAGGCAAAGACAATGCTTTTAATGATGCCATTGAATACGTCACCGTCGAACGTCACGCTGTTTTGCATGTTCGACCAGTAGGAGCCCTCATACACACCCAACCAGTCGACAGCCACCCAGGAACCGCCCCAGATACCGACCACACTGAAAATCATCGCCAGCACTGGAAGGGAAATGAAGCCGGCCCACAGACGAGGGGCAATGATGTACTTGAGCGGGTCGACGCCAATCATTTCCAGACTGGACAACTGCTCGGTGGACTTCATGTTGCCGATCTCGGCGGTCAACGCAGAACCGGCACGCCCGGCGAACAGCAATGCGGTCACCACCGGCCCCAGTTCACGCAACAGCGTCAGCGCAACCATCTGCCCGACCGCCTGCTCCGAACCGTAGCTGGACAAAATGTTGAAGCCCTGCAGCGCCAGCACCATGCCGATGAATATCCCGGAGACCACGATGATCACCAGGGACATCACGCCAACCGAGTGCAACTGCTTGACCAGCAAGCCAAATGCGCCACTGACGCCACCACGCCCCAACAGCACGTGAAACAGGAACAGCGATGAACGACCGAGCACCGCGACGCTGTCGATGCCGGTCTGGCCGAATCGACGAACTCTCTCTATTAGTGAAATCTTGCGCATCAGCGCTTCCCCAGAAGATCTGCGCGGTAATCCGTCGCTGGAAAGTGGAACGGTACCGGCCCGTCTGGATCACCCTTCATGAATTGGTGAATCCGCGGATTATCGGAATTCATCAGTTCATCGGGAGTCCCCTGCCCCAACACCTGCCCATCGCCTACAACATACAGGTAGTCGGCAATACTCGCGGTTTCGGCCAGATCATGGGAAACCACGATGCTGGTGATGCCCAAGGCGTCGTTAAGCAGACGGATCAGGCGCACCAGAACGCCCATGGCGATTGGGTCCTGCCCGACAAAAGGCTCGTCGTACATCAGAATTTGCGGATCGAGAGCAATGGCCCGTGCCAGCGCGACACGGCGCTTCATGCCGCCGGACAACTCATCGGGCATCAGGTCGATAGCACCGCGCAACCCCACCGCCTGCAATTTGAGCAGGACGATGTCACGGATCATTTCATCCGGAAGTTTGGTGTGAACACGCAGCGGAAAGGCGATGTTTTCGAAAACATCGAGGTCCGTGAACAGCGCGCCGCTCTGAAACAGCACGCCCATATGCTTGCGCGCATCGAACAGGTCGCTACGAGACAGCGTGGGCAAATTTTGCCCGTTGACCCACACTTCGCCACTTGAAGGGCGCAACTGTGCGCCCATCAGGCGCAGCAATGTGGTTTTTCCGCAACCGGAAGGTCCCATGATGCCGGTGACCTTACCGCGCGGAATGCGAATATCGACATTATTGAAAATGCTGCGCGCGCCGCGCTTGAAGGACACTCCCTTCAGCTCGACCGCGTAGGCGTTATCGGCACTCATCTAAACTCCTTGCGATGCAAGCCTCTCACTCGGACGCCGGGCTCCCTGCCGAGAGCACACAACATCCTGGGCAGGCCGAACTGGCGACGAACTATATCACCGCTAATGCAAAGCGCCCAAGGCCGAAGCCCGCGGCGTTCAGCATCAAGACAGGCAAATAGACACAAGTTTCAGCATTTGCGGGGGGCGCCTGAATAAAGCACGACGAACTAACGTGAGGGATTTGCTCATTACCGCTATAATCGCCGCCTTTTCTCAGGCTATACGATTTCTGACATGAGCCAATCCAGCGACCTGATTCAATCAGCACAACGCACCATCCGCCTCGAGCTTGAAGCCGTAGAAGGCTTGCTGGCCCACATCGACGCAGATTTCGTACGCGCTTGCGAGATGATTCTGGCCAGCAAAGGCCGCGTGGTCGTGGTCGGCATGGGCAAATCCGGGCACATCGGTAACAAGATTGCCGCCACCCTCGCCAGCACCGGCACCACGGCTTTTTTCGTACACCCGGCCGAAGCCAGTCACGGCGACATGGGCATGATCACTCGCGATGACATCATCCTCGCACTGTCGAACTCCGGCTCCACCAACGAAATCGTCACGTTGCTGCCGCTGATCAAGCGTCTGGGCATCAAGCTGATCAGCCTGACCGGCAATCCTGAATCGCCGTTGGCCAAGGCTGCCGAAGTGAACCTCAATGTTCATGTCGAGCACGAAGCGTGCCCGCTGAACCTGGCACCGACCTCCTCCACCACGGCGGCGCTGGTCATGGGTGATGCACTGGCCGTTGCCTTGCTGGAAGCCCGCGGCTTCACTGCCGAAGATTTCGCGTTCTCACACCCGGGCGGCGCTTTGGGTCGCCGGTTGTTGCTGAAAGTCGAAAACGTCATGCACGCGGGCCATGAGCTGCCGCAAGTCGTGCGCGGCACACTGCTCAAAGACGCGTTGATGGAAATGACCCGCAAGGGCCTGGGCATGACCGTGGTACTGGAAGCTGACGGCAAACTCGCCGGCATTTTCACGGACGGCGACCTGCGCCGCACTCTGGACCGGACCATCGACATCCATCAAGCCACCATTGACGACGTCATGACGCCTCATGGCAAGACTGCGCGCGCCGAAATGCTCGCCGCTGAAGCCCTGAAAATCATGGAAGACCACAAAATCAACGCACTGGTGGTGGTCGACAACGAGGACCGTCCGGTGGGCGCCTTGAACATGCACGATTTGCTGCGCGCGGGAGTAATGTAATGAGCACGGACCTGCTGCAACGCGGCAAAAACATCAAGCTCGCGGTCTTCGACGTCGATGGCGTGCTGACCGACGGCCGCCTGTACTTTCTCGAAGACGGCAGCGAATTCAAGACCTTCAACACTCTCGACGGCCAGGGCATCAAAATGCTGATGGCCTCCGGCGTGACGACCGCCATCATCAGCGGACGCAAGACCCCGGTGGTCGAGCGACGCGCCAAAAACCTTGGTATTCCTCACTTGTATCAGGGCCGCGAGGACAAACTGGTAGTGCTCGACGAGCTTCTGGCGCAACTGGGCCTAAGCTATGAACAGGTTGCCTACCTGGGCGACGACCTGCCGGATCTGCCGGTGATTCGCCGTGTTGGCCTGGGCATGGCAGTGGCCAACGCGGCCAGCTTCGTCCGCGAAAACGCTCACGGCATCACTCAGGCCCGTGGCGGCGAAGGTGCCGCTCGCGAGTTCTGTGAGCTGATCCTGCGTGCCCAGGGCAACCTTGAAGCGGCTAATGCCGCGTACCTGTGAGCCACTTATGCTGAGCAAGAAAATTCGCAACATAGTGTTTTTCGGGGTCATTGCCGCGTTGCTCGCGGCCGTTGGCTACTGGAACATCAGCCCGGAACGTTTTCTCGACAAGCCGGTAGCGCACGTCGACGAGAGCCAGATCGACTACTACGCCATCAACGCCCACAGCGTGCAGTACCTGCCCGATGGTAAATTGCAGTATGACCTGACCTCCGACAAGGTCGAGCACGTCAAAGCGACCGACATCACCCTGCTGACCAACCCCGACCTGAACATGTATCGGGGCACCGCGTACCCCTGGCACGTCCAGAGCGAGCGTGGCGAGGTCAATTCAGGCGGCACTGAAGTTGAATTGATCGACTCGGTACGTATCGCACGCACGGACGAGCAGAACCGCCCGATGCTGATTACCAGTAGTCGTATGACTGTATTCCCGCAACAGCAATATGCGCAGACCGAGCAAGCCGTTAGAATCGACGGCGCTGGTGGTGTATCGACTGGTAACGGAATGAAAGCGTATTTGAAAGAAAGCAGGATACACCTGCTATCGAACGTAAGAGGACAGTATGAGGCTCGTTAAAACTCTCCCTATTTTGCTCAGTCTGGGCGCAGCACTGGGAAGCGTGAGCGCCTGGGCTCTGCCGAACGATAGCCAGCAACCCATTCGCATTCAGGCTGACGACGCTCAGCTGGACGACAAGAATGGCGTGGCCACCTACAAAGGTGACGTGGTCATTACCCAGGGCTCGATGATCATCAAAGGCAACACCGTGACCATCACCCGCACCAAGGCCGGCGACATCGATGTCGTGACCTCGGTGGGCAACCTGGCGTATTTCGAGCAACTGCAGAAGGTTGGCGATCCGCAGCCGGTCAAGGGCTATGGGGTGACTATCCAGTACCATGCCGCGCAAAACCGCATCGTACTGATTGACCGCGCCAAAGTGATCAACGAAGGCAACACCACCGAAGGCGAGAAAATCGTCTACGACACCGTCAAGCAGGTTGCTAATGCAGGCCGTGCCACCGGTGCCTCGGTTACTGCGCCGCGCCCACGGGTCGATATGGTTATCCAGCCGAAAAAGAAAACCGACGAGCAGAAGGCCCAGTAATGGCAACTCTGAAAGCTCAGCATCTGGCCAAGAGCTACAAGAGCCGCCAGGTCGTGCGTGACGTCAGCCTGTCGATCGACAGCGGCCAGATCGTCGGCCTGCTTGGCCCTAACGGCGCCGGCAAGACCACCTGCTTCTACATGATCGTAGGCCTGGTCCAGGCCGATCAGGGGCGCGTACTGATCGACGACCTGGACGTCAGCCACCAGCCAATGCACGGTCGTGCACAAGCGGGTATCGGCTATCTGCCGCAAGAAGCGTCGATCTTCCGCAAACTCTCGGTCGCCGACAACATCATGGCCATCCTCGAGACCCGCAAGGAACTCGACAAGGCCGGTCGTCGTAAAGAGCTGGAAAGCCTGTTGCAGGAATTCCACATCAATCACATCCGCGACAACCTCGGCATGAGCCTTTCCGGTGGCGAACGTCGCCGTGTGGAAATCGCTCGCGCCCTGGCCACGGCACCGAAATTCATCCTGCTCGACGAACCTTTCGCCGGCGTGGACCCGATTTCGGTGGGCGACATCAAGCAGATCATTCATCACCTCAAGGCCAAGGGTATCGGCGTGCTGATCACGGACCACAACGTTCGTGAAACCCTGGACATCTGCGAAACCGCCTACATCGTCAACGACGGTCAACTGATCGCCGAAGGCGACGCCGAAACCATCCTGGCCAACGACCTGGTCAAGGAAGTGTATCTGGGCCATGAGTTCCGCCTGTAAGCACTGAGGTGTCTGGTCAGTCGCCGGAGCGCTTGCCCCAATAAAACTATACGTATTTATTGTTACAGCGCTCTAGGCAAACACTTCAGTTTCAGGCATATAATTTGCTTATGTTTGGCGCTCCGGCGCCCTGTAGTGGATGGCGCATGTGCGCCGGCGAATAAGGTGTTAAGCCCCTGCCATGAAACCATCGCTAGTCTTGAGAATGGGCCAGCAGCTGACGATGACACCGCAGCTGCAACAGGCCATCCGCCTGCTCCAATTGTCGACCCTGGACCTGCAACAGGAAATCCAGGAGGCACTGGAGTCCAATCCAATGCTCGAACGCCAGGAAGAAGGCGACGACTTCGATAACGCCGACCCGATGGCGGACAACATCGAGCAGAAACCCAACACCGACATCCAGGAACCCTCCTACCAGGAAACCGCCCCTACGGTGGATAACCTCGAGGAAGGCGACTGGAACGAGCGCATTCCTAACGAACTGCCGGTCGACACCGCCTGGGAAGACGTTTACCAGACCAGCGCCAGCAGCCTGCCGAGCAACGATGACGACGAATGGGATTTCACCACTCGCACTTCCGCCGGCGAAAGCCTGCAGAGCCATCTGCTCTGGCAATTGAACCTGGCGCCGATGTCCGACACCGATCGGCTGATCGCGGTAACCCTGATCGACTGCATCAACAATCAGGGCTATCTGGACGAAACCCTCGAGGAAATCCTCGAAGCCTTCGATCCGGAACTGGACATCGAGCTCGACGAAATCGAAGCCGTCCTGCATCGCATCCAGCAATTCGAGCCGGCCGGTATCGGCGCACGCAACCTCAGCGAATGCCTGCTCCTGCAACTGCGTCAATTGTCCGCCAAGACCCCTTGGCTGGCCGAGGCCAAGCGCCTCGTCATCGATTACATCGACCTGCTGGGCAGCCGCGACTACAGCCAACTGATGCGCCGCATGAAGCTCAAGGAAGATGAGCTACGCCAGGTCATCGAACTGGTGCAAAGCCTGAATCCGCGTCCGGGCTCGCAAATCGAGTCCAGCGAAGCCGAGTACGTCGTTCCCGACGTCATCGTGCGCAAAGACAACGAGCGCTGGCTGGTGGAGTTGAACCAGGAGTCGGTTCCGCGTCTGCGCGTCAACCCGCAATACGCCGGCTTCGTCCGTCGCGCCGACACCAGCGCTGACAACACCTTCATGCGCAATCAGTTGCAGGAAGCGCGCTGGTTCATCAAGAGCCTGCAAAGCCGCAACGAAACCCTGATGAAAGTCGCTACCCAGATCGTCGAGCACCAGCGCGGCTTCCTTGAGTACGGCGATGAGGCCATGAAGCCTTTGGTCCTGCATGACATCGCTGAAGCGGTCGGCATGCACGAGTCGACGATTTCACGGGTGACCACGCAAAAATTCATGCATACCCCACGCGGTATTTATGAACTGAAATACTTTTTCTCCAGCCATGTCAGCACCTCTGAAGGCGGCGAATGCTCGTCCACAGCGATCCGCGCGATCATCAAAAAACTGGTTGCAGCGGAAAATCAGAAAAAGCCGTTGAGTGACAGCAAGATCGCTGGTTTACTGGAGGCACAAGGCATTCAGGTGGCCCGCCGCACCGTCGCCAAGTACCGCGAATCCCTGGGGATCGCGCCTTCGAGCGAACGCAAGCGGTTGATGTGACGGGCTACGCCATAGCGTTCCAGGGTGTGTTCGAAAACTTTTCGGACACGCTCTAGTGGCAGGCAAACCAGCCTGCCGCCTTATGCACTGGCAACGAAGGAGAAGCTGTATGCAAGTCAACATCAGTGGACACCAACTGGAAGTGACCGAACCCCTGCGCATCTACATCGGCGAAAAACTCGAACGATTAGAACGGCATTTCGACAAGATCACCAATGTGCAAGTCACGTTGACCGTCGAGAAGCTGCTGCAGAAAATCGAAGCCACGCTGCATATCCCCGGTGGGGAAGTGGTCGCCAACGCTGAGCATAACGACATGTATGCCGCGATCGACGCCCTGACCGACAAACTGGATCGCCAACTCAAAAAGCATAAGGAAAAGACCCAGGGCCAGCTCCAAGGCGCAACCGGTCGTTAATACTCCCAACCCATGATCCGACTTGAAAACATCCTGACCCCCGGCCGTTCTTTGGTGAACGTGCCGGGCGGCAGTAAAAAACGCGCCCTTGAACAAATTGCCAACCTGATCGCCCGCGAAGTGCCGGATCTGGAGATGCAAGATGTCTTCGAGAGCCTGATTGCCCGCGAGAAACTCGGTTCGACCGGTTTTGGCAACGGCATCGCCATCCCCCACTGCCGCCTCAAAGGTTGCGAGTCGCCCATCAGTGCCTTGATGCACCTGGACGCCCCTATAGATTTCGACGCCATCGACGGCGCTCCGGTCGACCTGCTATTCGTTCTGCTGGTCCCGCAAGCCGCTACCGATGCGCACCTGGAACTGCTGCGCCAGATCGCCAGCATGCTCGATCGTAAAGAAGTCCGTGATCGCCTGCGCAGCGCAAAAAGTAATGAAGCCTTGTATCAGGTTGTCCTCGACGAGCAGAACGGTCACTAATCATGCGCTTGATCATCGTCAGCGGCCGTTCTGGCTCAGGTAAAAGTACCGCCCTCGATGTACTGGAGGACAACGGTTACTACTGCATCGACAACCTGCCTGCCGGCCTGTTACCGGAACTGGCCGAGCGCGCACTGATTCACACCGAACTGGCGCAACCGCTGGTTGCGGTTTCCATCGATGCGCGCAACCTGCCGAGCCACCTGTCACGCTTCCCGGAACTCCTGGAGGAAGTGCGCAGCCGGCACATTCAATGCGATGTGCTGTACCTGGACGCCGACGAAGAAACCTTGCTCAAGCGTTTCTCGGAAACCCGTCGCCGCCACCCGCTGAGCAGCGCCAACCGCTCGCTGGCCGAAGCCATCGATGACGAAACCAATCTGCTGGGGCCGATTGCCGACCTGGCGGACCTCAAGGTCAACACCACCAATCTGAACCTGTATCAGCTGCGCGATACCATCAAGTTGCGCCTCTTGAACCAGCCAGAGCCGGGCACTGCGTTTCTGGTGGAATCCTTCGGCTTCAAGCGGGGCATGCCGGTGGATGCCGATCTGGTGTTCGACGTACGTTGCTTGCCGAACCCATACTGGAAGCCGGAACTGCGTGGTCAGTCCGGGCTGGACCAGCCGGTTGCCGAGTACCTGGCAGCTCAACCGGATGTCGAAGAGATGTTCCAGGACATCTCCACTTACCTGCTCAAATGGCTACCGCGCTTTGCCGCCAGCAACCGCGCTTACGTCACCATCGCCATTGGCTGCACCGGCGGGCATCATCGCTCCGTCTACCTGACCGAACGCCTGGGTCAGGTCCTGCAACAATCCCTGAAGAACGTCCAGGTTCGCCACCGCGACCTTAGCTAAAGGATTCACACCGCGATGCCCGCTCTGGAAATAGAAATCATCAACAAACTGGGCCTGCATGCCCGCGCTTCCGCCAAGTTCGTGGGCAAAGCCGCGGAGTTTCCCTGCGAGATCAGAGTGGGCCGCACCCCCGACCAGAACAAGATGGTCGATGGCAAGAGCATCATGTCCATGATGATGCTGGCCGCCGGCAAGGGAACGACGATCCACCTCCACGCAGAAGGTGATCAAGCTCAGGATGCGCTGGATGCGTTGAAGGCGCTGATCAACAACTATTTCGGCGAAGGCGAGTAAGCGCAGAACCTTCTGGCGAAGGGGCTTGTGTGGCGAGGGGGCTTGCCCCCCGCTCGATCGCGAAGCGGTCGTAATCCGGCAATCGCGTTCCATCTGAATACTCGCGATGGCTGATTTTAGGGTCGCTTCGCAACCCAGCGGGAGCAAGCTCCCTCGCCACAGGATTTGCGTTGGGCAATAAAAAAGCGCGCCACCCAACGGGTGGCGCGCTTTTTTGCATAACGGTAAGGGTTTAGCTACCTGCTACCGTCATCCGCTCGATCAACACAGAACCGGTGCGAATGTTGCTGCGCAGTTCCAGGTCATTACCCACGGCAATGATCTGCTTGAACATGTCGCGCATGTTGCCGGCAATAGTCACTTCCTGGACCGCAAACTGGATTTCACCGTTCTCGACCCAGAAACCCGCCGCGCCGCGAGAGTAGTCACCGGTGACCATGTTCAAACCCTGCCCCATCAATTCGGTCACCAGCAAGCCACGCCCCATGCGCCGTAGCAACGCCGCCTGGTCCTCATCACCGTGGGTAACGAACAGATTGTGCACGCCACCGGCGTTGGCGGTGCTTGGCATGCCAAGTTTGCGTCCGGAATACGTACCGAGCACATAAGACACCAACTCACCCTTCTCGACGAACGGTTTAGCGTACGTCGCCAGACCATCACCATCGAATGCCGAACTGCCCAAGGCGCGCATCAGATGCGGACGCTCATCGATAGTCAGCCATTCAGGGAACAGTTTCTGGCCCAGTGCACCTTCGAGGAACGACGACTTGCGGTACAGATTGCCACCCGAAATTGCGCCGAGGAAACTGCCGAACAAACCGCCCGCCAGTTCCGCGGAAAACAGCACCGGCACTTCGCAGGTCGGTACCGGACGCGCGCCCAAGCGGCTGGCTGCACGTTGCGCCGCACGTTGACCGATGCTCACCGGATCGGCCAGCAGATTGCCCTGGCGATTAACGTCATACCAGTAATCGCGCTGCATCTGACCGTCAGCTTCGGCGATCATCACGCAGCTCAGGCTGTGACGCGTCGACGCATAACCACCGACAAAACCATGGCTGTTGCCATAGACGCGGCAGCCCTGGTGAGTGCTCAAGGTGGTGCCATCGGCGTTCTTGATCCGGCTGTCGGTGGCGAATGCCGCCGCTTCACAGGCCAGCGCCCGCTCGATCGCTTGCTCAGGGGTGATGTCCCATTCATGGAACAGGTCGAAGTCCGGCAAGTCCTTGGCCATCAGCGCGGCGTCGGCCAGGCCCGAGTGTTCGTCTTCGGAGGTGTGCTTGGCGATGGCCAAGGCGGCGGCGACGGTTTCGCGAATAGCCTCGGGGCCACTGGCCGAGGTGCTGGCCGAGCCTTTGCGCTGGCCAACATACAAGGTAATGCCAAAACCCTGATCACGGTTGAACTCAACGGTTTCAACTTCCCGCTGACGCACCGTGGTCGACAGGCCTTGCTCCAGAGACACAGCCACTTCGCAGGCGCTGGCGCCCTGACGCCTGGCTTCGGCAATGATCTGCTCGACTTGCTCTTGCAGTGCCGGCAACGCTTGTGGGCCGACGCTTTCAACTGCACTCATGCTGTTCTCCACTCAAATTCTGCTTTCGGTTAAGGTCATCGAGCGACCGGGCCGGACAAGCGGCCCCCGACTGGTTATCATGGCGGCGTTTCTTTGCGGACTGCCACCATGGTTGATTCTTACGACGACTCCCTCGACGGGGGAGAAAAAAGCAAAACCCAGGTCAAACGCGAGCTGCATGCTCTGGTTGACCTTGGCGAGCGCCTTACAACACTCAAGCCTGACTTGCTGGCAAAACTGCCGTTGACCGACGCCTTGCGCCGGGCTCTGGCCGACGCGCCCAAGCACACCGCGAACATCGCGCGTAAACGGCACCTGCAGTTCATCGGCAAGCTGATGCGCGATCAGGACACCAGCGCCATTTTGTCGCTGCTTGACCAACTCGATGCCTCCACTCGCCAATACAACGAACGTTTCCATGGTCTGGAACGCTGGCGCGATCGCTTGATCGCCGGCGACGATGCCGTACTGGAAAAGTTCGTCGTCGACTACCCGGAAGCGGATCGCCAGCAACTGCGCTCCATGATCCGTCAGGCCCAGCACGAGCTCGCCCAAAGCAAGCCTCCTGCCTCCAGCCGAAAAATCTTCAAGTACATCCGTGAGCTGGACGAGACTCAACGCGGTTTGCGTTAGTCTTCGACCGGGGTGTTCGGCCATGCCGCGCACCCCAGGCTCCATCCCTTACGCGCCCGTGCCACCCACGGTAATCGCGTCGATTTTCAAGGTTGGCTGGCCGACACCCACCGGCACCGACTGACCATCCTTGCCGCACGTCCCTACCCCGCTGTCCAGCGCCAGATCGTTACCGACCATCGACACCCGGCTCATGGCTTCCGGACCGTTACCGATCAATGTTGCGCCTTTGACCGGCGCAGTAATCTTGCCGTCCTCGATCAAGTACGCCTCACTGGTGGAGAACACGAACTTGCCGCTGGTGATGTCGACCTGACCACCGCCCAGGTTGGCGCAGTAGATACCCTTCTTCACCGAAGCAATGATTTCTGCCGGATCGCTTTCGCCGCCGAGCATGTACGTGTTGGTCATGCGCGGCATCGGCAGGTGCGCGTAAGATTCGCGGCGACCGTTGCCGGTGCGCGCCAAGCCCATCAGGCGAGCGTTGAGCTTGTCCTGCATATAGCCCTTGAGCACGCCGTTTTCGATCAGTGTGGTGCACTCGGTCGGAGTGCCTTCGTCATCGATACTCAGCGATCCACGGCGACCGGCCAGTGTGCCGTCATCGACGATGGTGCAGAGTTTGGACGCAACCATTTCACCCATGCGGCCGCTGTAGGCCGAACTGCCTTTACGGTTGAAATCGCCTTCCAGGCCGTGGCCAACCGCTTCGTGCAGCAACACGCCGGACCAACCCGAGCCCAGAACCACCGGCAAGGTGCCAGCCGGCGCCGGAATGGCTTCCAGATTGACCAGCGCCTGACGCAATGCCTCACGGGCGTAGCCCATGGCACGGTCTTCAGCGAGGAAATAGCGGTAATCGGTACGCCCGCCGCCGCCATGACCACCGCGTTCGCGGCGACCGTTCTGCTCGACGATCACACTGACATTGAAGCGCACCAGCGGTCGAACATCCGCCGCCAGACCACCGTCGGTGGAGGCCACCAAAATCCGCTCCCAGACACCAGCCATGCTCACGGTGACTTGCTGGATACGCGGATCGAGCGCGCGAGTGGCCACGTCGATACGCTTGAGCAGCTCGACTTTCTCGGCGCGGGTCATCACTTCCAAAGGGTTATCGGGGCCGTACAAACGGGCAACGTCCTGGGTACTGAACGCCTGCACCGTACCGTTTTGCCCGGCACGGGAGATCGAACGAGCGGCACGGGCAGCCAGACCCAGGGCTTCCAGGGTGATCGCATTGCTGTAGGCAAAACCGGTTTTTTCACCCGATTGCGCACGCACGCCGACACCCTGATCCAGGTTGAAGCTGCCTTCCTTGACGATACCGTCTTCAAGCGCCCAGGACTCGGAGATCTGTCCCTGGAAATACAGGTCGGCCGCATCGATGCCCGGGCCGGCCAGGTCACCCAACACGCTTTGCAGGTTCTCGATCGTCACGCCGCCAGGCGCTAACAGATGTTCACTGACTGAGGACAACAACTCGCTCATAGGTTTACGCCTTAATTCCACGTTCTGAGGCAGGTCGCTGTGCGCCCTGCGAGAAAAAGCGCCGGTGACTGGACACCGGCATCCGCGCCCGGATGGACGCCTGTTCGCTGCTATCGCGTTCGGCCAGCAGCACGGCCTCGCCTTGATCCTGTTCCGCCAGCACACGCCCCCACGGGTCAACAATCGCTGCATGGCCAAAGGTTTCACGCGGTCCCGGATGAGTTCCACCCTGAGCAGCGGCCAGCACGTAACACTGGGTTTCGATGGCCCGCGCGCGAATCAACACTTCCCAATGGGCCGCGCCCGTCACCGCCGTAAACGCTGACGGTGCAGTAATCAGTTCTGCCCCGGCGGCGCGCAATTCGCTGTACAGCTCCGGAAAGCGCAAGTCGTAGCAAACCGTCAGGCCAACCCGACCGACCGGCGTATCGGCAACCACCACATTACTGCCATGAGCATAGTCATCGGATTCACGGTAGCGCCCGCGATTGTCCGCCACATCGACATCGAACAAATGCAGCTTGTCGTAGCGCGCCACCGTGTCGCCGTGCTCATCGATCAGTAACGAGCAGGCATTGGACTTCGCCAGCGGTTGATCCACCGGCGGCAACGGCAAGGTGCCGGCCACTATCCATAACTTGAGGTCGCGAGCGGTCTGTTTCAACCAGGGCAGGATCGGGCCTTCGCCCAAGGCTTCGGCGCGACCGATGTCGGCGATGTCGCGACGGCCCATGGCCGCAAAGTTTTCCGGCAACACCGCCAGTCGCGCACCGCCCGCTGCAGCTTGCTCGAGCAGATGCCGAGCCTGGATCAGGTTGGCTGGCACATCGCTCTGGCTGACCATTTGAATCACCGCAAGAGACATGGCGCACTCCGTATCAGGTATGCGGCCATGCTACTCCATAGGACGAACCGTGGCTTTTCAAAAAAGACCTCAAAAAGGTTTGTCGTAAGCGATTTTCGGCTCTTTCCACGGGCCTTTAATGGTGTATTTGACGCTGGCAAAGCGCGCTACGCGATCACCGATCAATTTGTCGATCAGAAACAGTGCACCGCCTACCGCAGGCGCACCGACGATCAGCGCAGCAATCGGCAGGTTGTTGGTCAATGGCAAGGTCACCAACAGATTCGCATCGACCCTGTCACCCACCAGGTCCAGCGTACCGTTGAGTTCCAGGTTGCTCGACGGGCCAGTCATGATGATCGGCTCACGAGTGACGTAAACACCGTTGCTGGCCACCAGCAGGCCCTTGACCCGGTCATAACTCAGGCCTTTACCGAACAGGTCGGAGAAGTCCAGGCGCAAGCGACGGCCGATCGAGTTGAAATTGAGCAGGCCAAACACCCGCAACGCCTGCGCGCCACCTTCGACTTCGACGAACTGACCTTTGCGCAGCGTCGCATCCAGGCTACCGGAGTAACGCTTGGGTCCGACCCAGGCCGGCGAGCCAGGCCAACGGCCGTCGATGTCCATATGGAACTCTTCGCTGGTCACTGTCGGTGCGAACC
Source organism: Pseudomonas sp. CVAP#3 (assembly GCF_018986375.1). Classification (NCBI taxonomy): domain Bacteria; kingdom Pseudomonadati; phylum Pseudomonadota; class Gammaproteobacteria; order Pseudomonadales; family Pseudomonadaceae; genus Pseudomonas; species Pseudomonas sp. CVAP#3. The sequence continues at coordinate 421,591 of NZ_JAHMSC010000004.1, read as the reverse complement.
CCCAGCCCTTGAGCACGTCACCGAGGTTCTTGCCCTCAATGCGTCCCTTGTACCAACTGCTGGTGGATCCCGGCACACCTTCCCAGCCACCTGCGCCCTGCAACTGTATGCCTTTGAGGCCCAGATTCATGCTGTTGAAGGCAATGCCCTTGACGATCGGGCGGACCTTCAGCGACCAGGCACCTACCAGGTCCGGGCCCTGAAACAACTGGTCAATACTGATATCCAGTGCAGGAATTTTCGTTGGGTCGACCGACGCCAGCGGGTCCGGTGCATTCTCGTCGGCCTGCACTTTCGGATCAGGCGCCGGCAAACGCACGTATTGCAGGTTGATCGCAATCGGCGCGGACTTGGCGTCGGGAATCCCGACAGTGCCTTTGGCCTGCTGGCTATCGAGTTGCAATGCCCAGGCTGTCGGCTTGCGATCCAGTTGCAGGCGGGCCTGATCCAGCGTGGTACCAAACCCCGTGAGCTTGTCGACCTTGAAGTCTGCGCCACTGAGCAATTGCTTGGCGTTGCCGCCCGGATCCTGCCCGGCGTACCGATCAATCAGGGCTTTCCACGGTTCGACATCCAGCTCCGACAGCACGCCCCGTATACGCAGGCCTTTATCGCCCGGCAACAGTGCGTTGCCGTTACCCAGGAACAACTCGCCACGGCCATCGGCAAAATTGCCGCTGGGCGCCGCGTAAGTGAAGTCCGCCAGATCACCATAGTCGAGCCAGTAACGCCGTTCCGGCCCTTGCAGGGTCATGCGGAACACCGTGTTGCGGCCTTGCGCGGCGGGCATGCCGAACGGTGCCGGCAAGTCGACGACTACGCCCTTGAGGCTGGAACTGACCATCAATCGGCTATCGGGGCCGTCGAGGTTGAGCTGCAACTGATAAGGGATCGTCCCGGAAACCGGCAACGGCTGAGTGACGTTCAGCCAATCGGTGAGTTTTTTCACCGCCACCTGGCCGCTGGCAGTAACCCGGGTGTTGAACTTGCCGGGGCTGCCATCGGCATAGATCTGTGCACTGATCGGTCGTTCAAAGGCCTGTGCCGTAATGTTCTGGCCACTGAGCCCCTTGGCACTGTCAAAACGGAAATCACCTTTGAGCTGCGTCAGCTCCAGCACAGGATCACTCAACTTCAGACGCGACTTGGCGGTTTTGAAGTCGACCACAATCTTCGGCTCTTCGCCCTTGGCCAAGGGGATATCCAGTTTCAGGCTGCCCTGCAATTCACCCTCGCCCTGCCAACCGGCGAAGGTCGAACCGGTGCCGATCGGTGCGTCCTGAAGAATCTTCAGGCCATCACCCAGACCACCGTCGAAAGTGCCATCGAGGAACAGGTGCGGGTTCTGTCCGGCGGGCGCATGGGGGATGTTGACGTAAATATCGTGAACCTGAGTGTCGAGCAACTGGCCCTTGCTGGCCAGAATGCGCACCCCACTGTCCTCGATGAACACATCGCCGCTGACCTTGCCGACATGCGGCCAACCCGGCTGGAAGGCCAGTTCGGCGTCATGCACTTTGAAAAACAGGCTGATGCTGCGCGCCGCGGCGACCGCATCGTGGTTCAGCGAACCCTGGTACTGGAAGAAACCTTCATCCACCGCGCCTTTGAGAATCGCCGTGCGCAACCATTCATCCAGCGCGGGGCTCAAGACCGCGGGCAGGTACTTGGCGGTGTAGCGTCCATCACCTTCCAGCAGACCGACTCGCAGGTCCATGTAGTCTTCCTGGGTGTGATCGAAATGCAGGCGAATCAGGAAATCGCCGGCAATCTTGCCCTCTTCGCCCAGCACCTTCAGGTACGGCGCAATCAGGGTGAAACCTTGTTGATCGAGTTTCCAGGTCAGCCGGGCATTCGCCTGGATGTACTGCCATGGCTTGGCAAAGATCGGGTCCAGGTGCAGGGAAAAATCCTTGCTGTCCATGCGCAGCTCGCCCTTGCCGAGGTCACCGCTGATGCTCCCGGAAACGTTACGCGCCGCCGGAGCACCGTGATAAGCATCAAACCCGACACGCTCCAGATTGGCGGCAAAACTGAATTTGCTGTCATCGGTCGCCTCGGGCCGGACATCGATCAGCACGTTGCGCAACGCACCGGTGACCTTCAGCCGCTCGACCACCGTGGCAAAGTCCTTGGGCAGTGGCCCCAGGGCATTGAGCAAGGGTGTGATCGGCGTGAGGTCGACGCGATCGGCTTGCAGGTGCCAGAGCTCGGAGGTCGTTTCAGTGGTCGCTGTCTGCTGAAGTTGCAGACGGGTTTCCCAGTGGATGTCCTCCAAGGTCATGGCCAGGGAATCGAACGAAACCTGAAAACCTTCGGTATTGCGCTGGAAATACCCATTGAGCGCCAGATTGTTGATCTGGATCGGCTTGCGCTCGGCGTAGGCACCGTTGAGTTGCGGTGCATTGAGACGAATCGCAGCACGCTGCAGGGCCCCCTTGCTCCAGTTAACCCAAAGCTCGCCACCGGCCTTGATCTCGGAAAAATTCCATTTACCGGTCAGACTTTCAGGCAACCATTTCGACCAATCACTCTGCGGCAAGCTCAAGTAGGCATCGATTTCTGCCTCTTTCCACTGGCTGGCTTGAGTCCGGCTGCTCAGGCTCATGGCCAGCGGCTGGCCGTCAGGCAAAGTCAACCGGGCATCGAGACGCTGCTGGCTGATACCGGTTTTAAGATTCAGGCCGACATAGGTCAGGGTCAGCGGCGCGTGGTCGATCGGCAGCAAGGTGATCTGGCTGTCGAGCACCGACAATTGCTCCACCATCTGCATGCGGTTGAGCAGTTGCTCGGGGTCCAGCGGCTGATTCTCCTGCACCGGCAAGCCTTCGAGCGCCCATTGCCCTTGCGGGTCTTGCTTGAGGCTGATCTTCAGACCGTTGAGTTCCAGGTGTCCGATCCGCACCGCACGCGCCAGCAAGCTGGCCCAGACATTCGGCACCACCCGCACCTGATCCAGGTGCAAGGCATTGGCACCCTCGCCGACCACCACGTCATGCGCCAGCAAAATAGGCGCCATGCCACTCCAGCGGCCTTCCAGGCTGCCGATGTGCAAGGGCATGCCCAGCGCTTCACGAGCCTTGGCTTCGACATCCGCGCGATACTCGGCCACCAGTGGAATGAACTCACGACCGAGACTGCCGTAAAGCGCCGCCAGCACCAGCAATAACGCACAAAGCCCCAGCCCCCAGCGGGTCAATGTGGTCAAAATGCGGATCAGACGATCCATGTCAGTGGGCTCCCATGGCGAAATCGTGCAGCAAGCTGAGGCCGGCCGTTAGTAATGAAACACAGCGGATCAGAGCAGCACCACGTCGTATTGTTCCTGGGAGTACATGGTTTCTACCTGAAAACGAATGGTTCGCCCGATAAAACCTTCAAGTTCCGCGACATTACCCGACTCTTCGTCAAGCAACCGGTCAACCACTTTCTGGTTAGCCAGTACACGATAGCCTTCAGCCTGATAGGCGCGAGCTTCACGCAGGATCTCCCGGAAGATTTCATAACACACGGTTTCCGGGGTCTTGAGCTTGCCACGGCCCTGGCAACTGCTGCACGGTTCGCAGAGCACTTGCTCGAGGCTTTCGCGCGTGCGCTTGCGCGTCATCTGCACCAGGCCCAACTCGGTGATCCCGATGATGTTGGTCTTGGCGTGATCGCGCTCCAGCTGTTTCTCAAGCGTACGCAGCACCTGGCGCTGATGTTCCTCATCTTCCATGTCGATGAAGTCGATGATGATGATCCCGCCCAGATTGCGCAGGCGCAGTTGCCGGGCAATCGCGGTGGCCGCTTCCAGGTTGGTTTTGAAGATGGTTTCTTCAAGATTGCGGTGCCCGACAAAAGCACCCGTGTTTACATCGATGGTGCTCATGGCTTCTGCCGGATCGACCACCAGATAGCCACCGGACTTGAGCGGCACTTTGCGCTCCAGGGCCTTTTGAATTTCATCCTCGACACCATACAGATCGAAAATCGGTCGCTCGCCCGGGTAATGCTCCAGGCGGTCGGCGATCTCCGGCATCAGCTCGGCAACGAACTGCGTGGTTTTCTGGAAGGTTTCCCGCGAGTCGATACGGATTTTCTCAATCTTCGGGCTGACCAGATCGCGCAAGGTACGCAGGGCCAGGCCGAGGTCTTCGTAAATTACGTTCGGCGCACTGACAGTCTTGATCTGCGTGCCAATCTGATCCCAGAGGCGGCGCAGGTAGCGAATGTCCATCAGGATCTCATCGGCACCGGCGCCTTCAGCCGCGGTGCGCAGAATAAAACCACCGGCCTCCTTGATGCCTTCCTTCGCGACACAATCGGTGACCACCTGCTTGAGGCGCTCGCGCTCGGTTTCATCCTCGATTTTCAACGAAATACCGACGTGAGCCGTGCGCGGCATGTACACCAGATAGCGCGAGGGAATCGACAGTTGGGTCGTCAGGCGCGCGCCCTTGGAGCCGATCGGATCCTTGGTGACCTGCACCACCAGGCTCTGGCCTTCATGCACCAGTGCGCTGATGCTTTCCACCGCCGGGCCTTCACGCAGGGAGATTTCCGAGGCGTGGATAAAGGCTGCCCGATCCAGACCGATATCGACGAATGCCGCCTGCATGCCTGGCAGAACGCGAACGACCTTGCCTTTATAAATGTTGCCGACAATCCCGCGACGCTGGGTGCGCTCGACATGAACCTCTTGCAGGACACCGTTTTCGACCACCGCCACGCGCGATTCCATCGGCGTGATGTTGATCAGAATCTCTTCACTCATGGCAGGGTCTCGTTCAGGCATATTCACGATTATGGCCGCATCAAATCAGTACGGCGCTTGGCGCGCGACAAGGTTTTGCCAACAGGGTATGCCGAAATGGCCGAGCAGTTCCGCGGTTTCGCACAGCGGCAGACCAACCACGGCGGAATAACTGCCGTTGAGTGCCGCGACAAACACCGCGCCAAGACCCTGAATGCCATAGCCGCCAGCCTTGTCCTGTGGCTCGCCGCTGGCCCAGTAGGCCGCTGCCTCTTTATGACTGATGAAGCGAAAACGCACCAGACTACGCACCACGCGTGATTCGCAATACTGGCCATCAAGCACGGCGATGGCGGTCAGCACTTCATGTTCACGCCCCGACAGGTTCATCAGCATGCTCAGCCCTTCGGCCTCGTCGAGCGGTTTGCCAAGTATCTGCCCATCGAGCACCACAGCCGTATCGGCACCCAACACACAAACGGGCGCACCCGGCTGGTTGAGCGCCAGCAGCGCACGACCGGCTTCGGCCTTGGCGCGCGCCAGACGCTCGACATAGGCCGCCGGGGACTCGTTAGTCAGAGGGGTTTCATCGATGTCCGCGCTGACGGCGGTGAACGGCACGCCGATCTGCGTGAGCAGTTCACGCCGACGCGGCGAGCCTGAGGCGAGGTATAGCGGATTCATCAAGACATCTCCCTGTCGAGGTGCGGGCTAATGCCTGACCGAATTAATTGATTTTGTAGCGGCGGCTTAACCCACGCAATCCAAAACTGACCCAGGGCCAGAGCAAGGCGCTGATCAGTGCAGGCAAAAGTACGGCCAGCGTCTGACGGTTACCGGTCAAGGCGCTGAGCCACAATTGCAGCAGTTGTGCGAGCCCCAGGATCACCAGGATCACCAGGCTTTGCTGCCACATCGGAAACATCCGCAAACGCGGTCGCAGCGTCATGATCAAAAAGGTGATCAGGGTCAGAATCAGTGCGTTGTGTCCCAGCAAGGTTCCGAACAGCACGTCTTGCGCCATGCCCAGACACCAGGCCGTAAGCATCCCGACTTTCTGCGGCACTTCCAATGCCCAATACGCCAACGGTAGCGCGAGGAACATCGGACGTAAAATTTCGACATGCGGGAACGGTACGATACTGAGCAACAAGCCGATGACAAATGTCAGCCAGATCATCCAGCCATTACGGGAGCGGGTACTGGCCATTATTCTCTACCCTGAGTGGTGGCTTCAGGCGCCGCGGCAGGCGGTTTGGCCGCCGCCGGCTTGGCGACCGCTGCCGGTTTGACTGCTGCGGAATGCGTAGCAGGCTTGGCCGGGGTCGAAGGTTTGCTCGCTGGCTTGGCCGCCGCGGGTGTTGCGGTTGCTGGAGCAACTGCCGTGGCGGCTGGCGCCGGGGCAACTGCGGCGGCAGGTTTTGGCACGGTGGCAGGCACAAATGCCGCACCGCCGGGATGCTGATCTGCGTCCTGGGCCTGAGCAGCTTCGTTGGCGCGCTCTTCCGGGGTGCGGCTATCGCTGAACACCAGCAACATGTATCGACTGCGGTTAAGCGCTGCGGTCGGCACTGCACGCACGATGGCGAACGGCTGGCCGGAATCGTGAATCACTTCCTTGACGGTCGCCACCGGGTAACCGGCCGGGAAACGCTGGCCAAGACCGGAACTCACCAGCAAGTCGCCTTCTTTAATGTCAGCCGTGTCCGCCACGTGACGCAACTCCAGACGCTCCGGGTTACCGGTGCCGCTGGCAATCGCCCGCAAACCGTTACGGTTCACTTGCACGGGAATGCTGTGGGTGGTGTCAGTCAGCAACAACACCCGCGAGGTGTAAGGCATCAGCTCGACCACCTGCCCCATCAGCCCACGGGCATCGAGCACCGGCTGGCCGAGTACCACGCCGTCGCGCTCACCTTTGTTGATGATGATGCGATGGGTGAAGGGGTTGGGATCGACGCCGATCAACTCGGCCACTTCGACCTTCTCGTTAACCAGTGCGGACGAGTTGAGCAACTCGCGCAGCCGAACGTTCTGCTCGGTCAAGGCCGCAAGCTTTTGCATGCGCCCCTGCAGCAGCAGGTTTTCAGTCTTGAGTTTTTCGTTTTCGGCGACCAGTTCGGTACGGCTGCCAAATTGACTGCTCACACCCTGCCACAACCGCTCCGGCAGGTCGGTGATCCAATAGGCGTCCATCAAGACCAGCGACATCTGACTGCGCGCAGGCTTGAGCACTTCAAAGCGGGCATCGACCACCATCAGCGCGACCGATAGCACGGCCAGCACCAGAAAGCGCACGCCCATTGAGGGGCCTTTGGCGAAAAGCGGTTTAATAAGCCGCTCCTCCCAGGCAAATGTTCTCTTTATTCATACGCCATCAAACCGGCCTGGATGCAGACTGACAGAAGATAAACGCCAACAGGCAGCACTGCAAAGTGCTGCCTGCGCGCGAACAGCATAGAAGCCTCCGGCGAAATTACTCGCTGGAGAGCAGGTCCATGGTGTGTTTATCCATCATTTCCAATGCACGGCCACCGCCGCGAGCAACGCAGGTCAGCGGGTCTTCGGCGACGATCACCGGCAGACCGGTTTCCTGGGCCAGCAACTTGTCGAGGTCACGCAGCAAGGCGCCACCACCGGTCAGTACCAGGCCACGCTCGGCGATATCCGATGCCAGTTCCGGCGGCGATTGCTCCAGTGCGCTTTTCACGGCCTGAACGATGGTTGCCAGGGACTCTTGCAGAGCTTCCAGCACTTCATTGGAGTTCAGGGTGAATGCGCGTGGAACGCCTTCAGCCAGGTTACGGCCGCGAACATCGACTTCGCGAACTTCACCGCCCGGGTAGGCAGTACCGATTTCCTGTTTGATGCGCTCGGCGGTGGACTCGCCGATCAGGCTGCCGTAGTTGCGACGCACGTAAGTGATGATCGCTTCGTCGAAGCGGTCGCCGCCAACCCGTACGGATTCGGCGTAAACCACACCGTTCAGGGAGATCAGCGCGATTTCAGTGGTACCACCACCGATATCGACGACCATCGAACCGCGCGCTTCTTCAACCGGCAGGCCGGCACCGATCGCAGCAGCCATTGGCTCTTCGATCAGGAACACTTCACGGGCACCGGCACCCAGGGCCGATTCACGGATGGCACGACGCTCGACCTGAGTGGATTTGCATGGAACGCAGATCAGCACACGAGGGCTAGGCTGCAAAAAGCTGTTTTCGTGAACCTTGTTGATAAAATACTGCAGCATCTTTTCGCAGACGCTGAAGTCGGCAATAACGCCGTCCTTCATCGGACGAATGGCAGCAATGTTGCCCGGTGTACGGCCGAGCATGCGCTTGGCCTCGGTGCCGACAGCAACGACACTTTTCTGATTACCGTGGGTCCGAATGGCCACAACCGATGGTTCATTCAGGACGATACCGCGCTCGCGCACGTAAATAAGGGTGTTGGCAGTGCCCAGGTCAATGGAAAGATCGCTGGAAAACATGCCACGCAGTTTCTTGAACATGGGAAAGGGACCCTAGGCAACGCGTGGGTAAAAAAGTGCGGCAAACTCTAACAACGACAGGGATTTTGGGCAAGGCGCCAATATGTTAAATTGGCCGCTTTTCTGTGCACCAACCCCCACAATCGCGGCCTTATGACCGTAGAAATGCGGTAGTGTTCCGACAATCTAACACACGGACAGCGTCCGTTCTGTTTTCCACTGGAGAATCCCATGGCGCTTGAACGCTCCGACGTGGAAAAAATCGCTCATCTGGCCTGCCTTGGCCTTAATGATGCCGATCTTCCACACATCACTTCGGCCCTGAACAGCATTCTCGGGCTGGTCGACGAAATGCAGGCTGTCAATACCGACGGTATCGAGCCTCTGGCCCACCCGCTGGAAGCCAGTCAGCGCCTGCGTGCAGACGTCGTGACCGAGTCTAATCACCGCGAGGCCTATCAGTCCATCGCACCAGCGGTCGAAAACGGCCTGTATCTGGTTCCGAAAGTCATCGACTAAAGGGAAAGAGCCTGCAATGCATCAATTGACTCTGGCCGAGATCGCCCGCGGACTCGCCGATAAAAAGTTTTCTTCCGAAGAGCTGACCAAAGTGCTGCTGGCGCGTATCGCCCAGCTCGACCCTCAGCTCAACAGCTTCATCAGCCTCACCGAAGACCTGGCGCTCCAGCAGGCGAAATCCGCTGACGTACGCCGGGCCAATGGTGAGAGCGGCGCCCTGCTCGGCGCGCCGATCGCTCATAAAGACCTGTTCTGCACCCAGGGCATCCGCACCAGCTGCGGCTCGAAGATGCTCGACAACTTCAAGGCGCCGTATGACGCCACCGTGGTCGCCAAGCTGGCCGCTGCCGGGGCCGTGACCCTGGGCAAGACCAACATGGACGAATTCGCCATGGGTTCGGCCAACGAGTCGAGCTACTACGGCGCGGTGAAAAACCCGTGGAACCTGGAGCACGTACCCGGCGGTTCGTCCGGCGGTTCGGCGGCGGCCGTTGCCGCTCGCCTGTTGCCAGCAGCGACGGCCACCGACACCGGCGGTTCTATCCGACAGCCGGCCGCCTTTACCAACCTCACCGGCCTGAAACCGACGTACGGTCGTGTTTCGCGCTGGGGCATGATCGCTTACGCGTCCAGCCTCGATCAGGGTGGCCCATTGGCGCGCACCGCTGAAGACTGCGCGATCCTGCTGCAAGGAATGGCCGGTTTCGACCCGAAAGACTCCACCAGCATCGACGAACCCGTGCCGGACTACAGCGCCGGCCTCAACGGTTCGCTGCAAGGCCTGCGCATCGGCGTGCCGAAGGAATACTTCAGCGCAGGTCTCGACCCGCGTATCGCCGAGTTGATCCACAACAGCGTCAAGGAGCTGGAAAAGCTCGGCGCGGTGGTCAAGGAAATCAGCCTGCCGAACATGCAGCACGCGATTCCTGCGTACTACGTGATCGCCCCGGCCGAAGCCTCCTCCAACCTGTCGCGTTTCGACGGCGTGCGTTTCGGCTATCGCTGCGAAAACCCGAAAGACCTGACCGACCTGTACAAGCGTTCGCGCGGCGAAGGTTTCGGCCCGGAAGTGCAGCGCCGGATCATGGTCGGTGCCTACGCACTGTCGGCCGGTTACTACGACGCCTACTACTTGAAGGCGCAAAAAATCCGTCGCCTGGTGAAAAACGATTTCATGGCTGCTTTTAATGAAGTCGACATCATCCTCGGCCCAACCACGCCGAACCCGGCCTGGAAACTCGGCGCCAAGAACAGCGACCCGGTCGCTGCGTACCTTGAAGACGTCTACACCATCACCGCCAACCTCGCGGGCCTGCCGGGCCTGTCGATGCCAGCCGGTTTCGTCGATGGTCTGCCGGTTGGCGTGCAATTGCTCGCCCCGTATTTCCAGGAAGGCCGCTTGCTCAACGTTGCGCACCAGTATCAGTTGAACACCGACTGGCACACCCGCACCCCGACAGGCTTCTGAGGAGAAACACATGCAATGGGAAGTCGTGATCGGGCTGGAGATTCATACCCAGCTCGCCACCCAATCGAAGATATTCTCCGGCAGCGCCACCACGTTTGGCTCTGAGCCCAATACCCAGGCCAGCCTGGTAGACCTGGGCATGCCCGGCGTACTGCCGGTGCTGAACCAGGAAGCGGTGCGCATGGCGGTGATGTTCGGCCTGGCGATTGACGCCGAAATCGGCCAGCACAACGTGTTTGCCCGCAAAAACTACTTCTATCCGGACCTGCCGAAGGGCTACCAGATCAGCCAGATGGAATTGCCGATCGTCGGCAAGGGCCACCTGGACATTCCGCTGGAAGACGGCACAGTCAAACGCGTCGGCATCACTCGCGCGCACCTGGAAGAAGACGCCGGTAAAAGCCTGCATGAAGAATTCAACGGCGCCACCGGCATCGACCTGAACCGTGCCGGCACGCCGTTGCTCGAGATCGTTTCCGAGCCGGACATGCGCAGCGCCAAGGAAGCCGTGGCCTACGTCAAGGCGATCCACGCGCTGGTGCGTTATCTGGGCATCTGCGACGGCAACATGGCCGAAGGTTCGCTGCGTTGCGACTGCAACGTGTCGATCCGTCCAAAAGGCCAGGTCGAGTTCGGCACGCGCTGCGAGATCAAGAACGTCAACTCGTTCCGTTTCATCGAGAAAGCGATCAACACCGAAGTGCGTCGTCAGATCGAACTCATCGAAGACGGCGGCAAGGTGATCCAGCAGACTCGCCTGTACGACCCGAACAAAGACGAAACCCGCGCCATGCGCAGCAAAGAGGAAGCCAACGACTACCGTTACTTCCCCGATCCAGACCTGTTGCCAGTGGTCATCGAAGACTCGTTCCTCGATGACATCCGCGCCACCCTGCCGGAACTGCCACCGCAAAAACGCGAGCGCTTCCAGGAGCAGTTCGGCCTGTCGGTCTACGATGCCAGCGTATTGGCCTCGAGCCGCGAGCAAGCGGACTACTTCGAAAAAGTCGTGAGTATCGCCGGTGACGCCAAACTGGCGGCCAACTGGGTCATGGTCGAACTGGGCAGCCTGCTGAACAAGCAAGGCCTGGAAATCGACGAAGCACCGGTCTCGGCCGAGCAGTTGGGCGGCATGCTGTTGCGCATCAAGGACAACACCATCTCCGGCAAAATCGCCAAGACCGTGTTCGAAGCCATGGCCAACGGCGAAGGCAGCGCCGACGAGATCATCGACAAGCGCGGCTTGAAGCAGGTCACCGACAGCGGCGCAATCTCGGCCGTACTCGATGAAATGCTCGCAGCCAATGCCGAACAGGTTGAACAGTACCGCGCGGCAGACGAAGCCAAACGCGGCAAGATGTTCGGCTTCTTCGTCGGCCAGGCGATGAAAGCCTCCAAAGGCAAAGCCAACCCGCAACAAGTCAACGAACTGCTGAAAAGCAAGCTCGAAGGCTGATTGCAATGGAGCCAGCAGTCAAAACTGGCTCAAATCCCTGTGGGAGCGGGCTTGTTGTGGCGAGGGGGCTTGCCCCCGTTGGACTGCACAGCAGTCCCAAAACTTGGTGGCGCGGTTTATCAGATACAACCGGAATCCAGGTTTTGGGGCTGCTTCGCAACCCAGCGCGGGCAAGCCCGCTCGCCACAACAGGCTCGCTCCCACATTTGTTTTGGGGACACCGTTTATGAAACGTCTACTTGGCGCATGCGCCCTGCTCTCTCTGCTGGCCGGTTGCGCCAGCACGGATGTCATCGATCCACACGGCTACGACAAGACCGGCGTGGCCTCGTACTACGGCGCCAAACACCAGGGTAAGCGCACCGCCAGTGGCGAGCGTTTCAACGCCAATTCCATGACCGCTGCCCATCGCCAATTACCCTTTGGTACCCGGGTGAAGGTCACCAACCTCAATAACGATAAATCCTGTGTCGTGCGTATCAACGATCGCGGACCGCACACCCGTGGGCGCCTGATCGATCTGTCTCGCGAAGCGGCCCAGCGGTTAGGCATGCTGGGCAGTGGCACTGCGCAGGTTCGCGTGCAATCCCTCGACAACTGACAGACGGAGCCCAGGCCATTTTCGGACTTGCCGATTTACCACTGCTCAGCGTGCTGCAACTGTTCAGTGGCCTGGTACTGCTGATCGCCGGCGCCGAGTTACTGGTCCGCGCCGCCGTGCGCCTGGCCGCACGCTTGAAGGTGCGACCGCTGATCATCGGCCTGAGCGTCGTAGCCCTCGGCAGCAGCGCGCCGCAAATGGCGATCAGCCTGCAAGCGACCCTGATGCAAAACACCGACATCGCCGTCGGTAGCGTGATTGGCAGCAACATCTTCAACATCCTGGTCACCCTCGGACTCTCGGCGCTGATCATCCCGTTGCGGGTCTCCCGGCAATTGGTGCGCCTGGATATCCCGGTGATGATCGGCGCCAGCCTGCTGGTGTTCGCTCTCGCCTGGAATGAACGACTGACACCGCTCGACGGCACGATTCTGTTAGCCGCGCTGGTGCTGTACCTCGGGTTGTTGCTGCATCAGTCACGGCACTCGGTGCGCCCGCACACCACTCCGGCGGACGGCGACAACACATCCGGCGCGCCGTGGTTGAGCAGCCTGCTGCTGATGCTTACGGGGCTGGCGTTGCTGGTGTTTGCCGGGCATCTGTTGCTCAGCGCAGCGGTCGAGGTGGCGACCGACCTCGGCCTGTCAGAACGCATTATCGGTTTGACCATCATTGCCGTCAGCACGTCGCTGCCGGAACTGGCCACCTCGCTGATCGCCGCCTTGCGTGGTCAGCGCGACATCGCCGTGGGCAACGTGATCGGCAGCAATCTGTTCAACCTGCTGGGCGTGCTGGGCGTCACCGCATTGATCGCGCCGACACCGCTGTCGGTATCGCCCAATGCACTGGATTTCGACTTGCCGGTGCTGCTGGCGGTCAGCGTGCTGTGTTTACCTATGTTCTATTCAGGCTATCGAATCACCCGCGCCGAAGGCCTACTGTTTCTGGCCTTGTACCTGGCGTATGGGCTGCATGTCGTGTCGTTTACCACGGGCATGCCACTGGCCGGCAAGCTTGAACACCTGATGCTGTTTTTCGTCCTGCCGGCGCTGGTGGCGTTTTTGCTGTTTACGTCACTGCGCGCCTGGCACCGCCAACACAACAAGAGGGAATCGCCATGACCGACAAACCCGGCTCCAGCAAACCGACCGGCATTGAAGTACGTCGCCAGGTCATGGGCGATGCCTTCGTTGACCGTTCCATGGGCAATGCCACCGAGCTGACCCGACCGTTTCAGGAGTTCGTCAACGAACACGCCTGGGGCGCGGTATGGAACCGCGGTGGTCTGGAATTGAAGACCCGCAGCCTGATCACCCTCGCGGCCCTGACCTCGCTCAAGTGCCCGCAAGAACTCAAAGGCCACGTGCGTGGCGCGCTGAACAACGGCTGCACGGTCGACGAGATCCGCGAAACGCTGATGCACTGCGCGGTCTACGCCGGCGTGCCAGCAGCGATGGAAGCGTTTCGTGCGGCACAGGAAGTGATCGACGCGTATCAGCAAGCCGGCTAAATCCACCCGCCCCACTGCAACACAAAGATCCCGAGGTTGGTGGTGACCGCCGCCATCAACGTGGTGATGACGATGATCGCCGCCGCCAGTTCATGGTTGCCATTGGCCGCCCGGGCCATGACAAAACTGGCGGCGGCCGTCGGACTGCCGAAGTACAGGAACAAAATCCCCAACTCGGGACCGCGAAAACCCCAGAGCCAGGCCCCCAGCGTGGCCAAAATCGGCAAGCCGATCATCTTCACCAGACTTGAACTCAACGCCAGGTCACCGCTCTTGCGCAACGCCGCCAGCGACAGCGTGCCGCCAATGCAGATCAACGCCAGCGGCAAGGTCATCTGCGCCAGGTAGTTGCCGGACGTTTCCAGCCAGCCAGGCAAGCCGATTTTGAAATAGGCGAACGGCGCGGCGGATATCACACTGATGATCAACGGATTGCTGAGCACGCTTTTGCAGATGCTCCATGGATCGGACTTGATCACCGGGCTGTACACCGCCAGCACAATGGTCGACAGCGTGTTGTAAAACAGGATCACCAGCGCGGCGAGAATCGCCCCGAGGGAAATCCCGTAGTCGCCGTACATGCTCGCCGCCAGCGCCAGGCCGATGACCCCGTTATTGCCGCGAAACGCGCCTTGGGTGTAGATCCCGCGATCCTCGCGCGGGCAACGCCAGATCGCCCAGCCCCAGGCAATGGCGAAACACGCCAGGGTCGCCAGGGCGAAATAGATCAGCAGCGCCGGCTTCAAGGCCGCGTGCAGGTCGGCGTGCACGATCCCGAGAAACAGCAGTGCCGGCATGGTGACGTTGAACACCAATGCCGAGGCGGTGTGGATAAAGTCGTCGTTGATCCAGTTGATGCGCTTGAGCAGAACGCCCAAGAACAACATGGCAAAGACTGGCGCGGTGATGGTCAGCGTTTCGAGAAAAATTGCCAGCATGCCGGGTGAACCTTGAGGGGCGTCGTTAGGGGGCTAATGATAAGCCACTGGGGACGCTGGCGTCTGTTAGACCGCCATCGCGGGCAAGCCTTGCTCCTACAGGTTTTGTAGCGTGCACGCGTTTTGTGCCCGGCAAAAATATTGTAGGAGCAAGGCTTGCCCGCGATTGAGGCGACTCGGTCTCAGGTAATAGGCGCCGGGTTGAACAAGGTAATGTCGTTGTGCAGTTTGTGCTGCTCCGCCCACGTCTGCTTCCTGCCGCTGGCCACGTCCAGGTAGAAGTGGAACAACTCCCAGCCCAACTCCTCGATGGATGCACGCCCCGTGGCAATCCGCCCCGCATCAATGTCGATCAGATCCGGCCAACGCTGGGCCAGCTCGGTTCGGGTCGAGACCTTGACCACCGGCGCCATCGCCAGGCCATAAGGCGTGCCGCGCCCAGTGGTGAACACGTGCAGGTTCATCCCGGCCGCCAGTTGCAAAGTGCCGCAGACAAAATCACTGGCTGGGGTTGCGCAGAAAATCAGCCCTTTGCGCTTGAACCGTTCGCCCGGGCCGAGCACGCCGTTGATCGCGCTGTTGCCGGACTTGACGATCGAGCCCAGGGATTTCTCGACAATGTTCGACAACCCGCCCTTCTTGTTACCCGGCGTGGTGTTGGCGCTGCGATCCGCTTCGCCCTTGGCCAGGTAACGGTCGTACCAGTCCATTTCACGCACCAGTTCCTGGGCGACCTCCCTGGTTTCTGCCCGCGAAGTCAGCAGGTAGATCGCATCGCGCACTTCAGTGACTTCGGAAAACATCACCGTCGCCCCGGCCCGGAGCAACAGGTCCGAGGCATAACCCAAGGCCGGGTTGGCGGTGATCCCGGAGAATGCATCACTGCCACCGCACTGCATGCCGAGGATCAACTCGGACGCCGGTACGGTTTCGCGGCGACGCAGGTCGAGTTTCTTCAGACGGACTTCGGCCAGCGCCATGATTTGCTCGATCATCTCGCCGAAACCGTGACTGGAGTCCTGCAAGCGATACAACCACGGCTCGCTGAGGTCCACCGAGCTGTCGTTCTCGTGCATCACCTGCCCGGCCTGCAACTTCTCGCAGCCCAGACTGATCACCAACGCTTCGCCCCCCAGGTTCGGGTTGCGCGCCAGGTTGCGCACGGTGCGGATCGGGATGTAGGCGTCGGTGGCGGTAATGGCCACGCCGCAGCCGTAACTGTGGGTCAACGCGATCACGTCATCGACGTGCGGGTACTTGGGCAGCAACTCGTCCTTGATGCGCTTGACCGCATGGTCGAGCACCCCGGTCACGCATTGCACGGTGGTGGTGATCCCGAGAATGTTGCGCGTACCGACGGTGCCGTCAGCATTGCGATAACCCTCGAAGGTGAAACCTTCCAGTGGCGCTTGTGCGGCCGGCACCTCGGTGGACAGCGGCAGGCTGTCCAGCGGCGGTGCGGTGGGCATGCGCAGTTGATCTTCCTTGACCCAACTGCCACGCGGGATCGGCTGCAAAGCGTAACCGATGGTCTGGCCGTAACGGATCACCTGGCCGCCCTCGGGGATATCCTCCAGCGTCACCTTGTGGCTCTGCGGCACGAACTCCAACGTCACCAAGCCGTCCGGGAATTCAGTGCCGGCCGGTACGCCCTGGTCATTGACCACGATCACCACATTGTCGCGCTCGTGCAGCCGGATGTAGCGCGGCGAGTCGGAATGTTCAATCAACTGCATGACGCCGCTCCTCAGGAATGCGCTTGAGACAATTTGTTAGTCAGTTCGGAGCCATTGGCGGGTGGCTCTTTGAGTACCACGCGTTTGATCGGCCCGACGATCACCAGGTAGCTGAACACCGCGACCAGCGCGTTGCAGCCGACAAACACCAGCGCCCATTTGAAGGAGCCGGTGGTACTGATGATGTAGCCAATTACGATTGGTGTGGTGATCGAGGCGATGTTGCCGAACATGTTGAACAGCCCGCCACTCAAGCCTGCGATCTGTTTTGGCGACGTGTCGGAAACCACCGCCCAACCCAATGCGCCCACGCCTTTGCCGAAGAAGGCCAGGGCCATGAAGCCCACGACGATCCATTCGATGTCCACGTAGTTACAGGCCACGATACTGGTCGACAGCAACAACCCACCGATGATCGGCGCCTTGCGGGCGAAGGTCAGCGAGTGGCCCTTGCGCAGCAGATAATCGGAAATGAGCCCGCCCAGCACCCCACCGATAAACCCGCAGATGGCCGGCAGCGAGGCAATGAAACCGGCCTTGAGAATGGTCATGCCGCGCTCCTGCACCAGGTACACCGGGAACCAGGTCAGGAAGAAATAGGTGATGCCATTGATGCAGTACTGGCCCAGGTACACACCCAGCATCATGCGGTTGCTCAGCAGTTGGCGCACGTAATCCCACTTCGGCCCGTCGCTGCGTTTGCCCTGGTCCTGATCCATGTCGACCAGACCGCCGTTGTCAGCAATATGCTTGAACTCGGCCTCGTTGATCATCGGGTGCTGGCGCGGGCTGTGGATAATTTTCAACCAGATCAGCGAGAACACGATGCCGATCCCGCCCATCACCATAAACACGTGCTGCCAGCCAAAGCTGTAGACGATCCAGCCCATCAGCGGCGCGAAGATCACTGTGGCGAAGTATTGCGCCGAGTTGAAGATCGCCGAGGCGGTGCCGCGTTCGGCGGTTGGAAACCAGGCCGCAACGATGCGTGCATTACCGGGGAAGGATGGCGCTTCGGCCAGGCCCACCAGAAAGCGCAACATGAACAGCGCGACGATGGCGGTGGAGACACCAAACTCACCGACATAGCCTTGCAGCACGGTGAACAGCGACCAGGTGAAGATGCTCAGGGCATAGACTTTTTTCGAACCGAAGCGGTCGAGCAGCCAGCCGCCGGGGATCTGACCGGCGACGTAGGCCCAACCGAATGCAGAGAAAATGTAGCCAAGGGTGACGGCGTCGATGCCCAGGTCTTTTTGCAGGCTGGAGCCGGCAATGGCGATGGTGGCACGGTCGGCGTAGTTGATCGTGGTCACCAGAAACAGCATGAGCAGGATTAAATAGCGGACGTGGGTCGGCTTGGTCGCTTGCATGTAGATGTACTCCCACTAATTATTTTTTTTGCGGGTAATCATTTTATTTTTTGCTTTCTGTGGGAGCGAGCTTGCTCGCTTCCACAGAGAGCGGTGTTGCGTGTTACGAACCGATATAGGAAGTCTTCACCACGGTGTAGAACTCCTGCGCGTAGCGACCTTGCTCCCGCGATCCATAGGATGAACCTTTTCGGCCACCAAAGGGCACGTGGTAATCGACGCCGGCGGTCGGCAGATTGACCATCACCATCCCCGCCTGGGAGTGGCGCTTGAAGTGGTTGGCGTACTTCAGCGACGTGGTGGCGATGCCCGCCGACAAACCGAACTCGGTGTCATTGGCCATCGCCAGCGCTGCGTCGTAATCGGCCACCCGAACGATGTTCGCCACCGGGCCGAAGATCTCTTCGCGGCTGATACGCATGGCAGCCTCACTGTCGGCAAACAGCGTTGGCGCAAGGTAATAGCCTTCGGTGTCGCAGGTCACCAAGCCACCGCCGCTGACCAGTCGCGCACCTTCGCTCTGGCCGATGTCGATGTACTTCAGGTCCTGTTCCAGTTGTGCCTGGGAAACCACCGGGCCGATATCAGTGCCGCTTTTCAGGGCATGCCCGACCTTGATCGACTTCATCCGCTCAGCCATGGCCTCAACGAATTTGTCGTGAATCCCGGCGGTGACGATCAAGCGGCTCGAGGCCGTGCAACGCTGGCCAGTGGAGTAAAACGCACTCTGCACCGACAGCTCGACAGCCTGCTTGAGGTCGGCATCGTCGAGAATGACCTGCGGGTTCTTGCCGCCCATTTCCAACTGAACCTTGGCCTGACGCGACACACAGTTGACCGCGATCTGCCGGCCTACGCCCACCGAACCGGTGAAGCTGATGCCATCGACTTTCGGGCTGTTGACCATGGCGTCGCCGATCACTCGACCGCTGCCCATCACCAGGTTGAACACCCCGGCCGGAAAGCCGGCACGGGAAATGATTTCAGCCAGGGTCCAGGCGCAACCGGGCACCAGTTCCGCCGGCTTTAGCACCACGCAGTTGCCGTAGGCCAACGCTGGGGCGATTTTCCACGCGGGAATCGCAATCGGGAAGTTCCACGGCGTGATCAAACCCACCACGCCAAGGGCTTCGCGGGTGACTTCGACGTTGACGCCAGGACGCACTGACGGCAGGTAATCACCGGACAAGCGCAGGCATTCGCCCGCGAAGAACTTGAAGATGTTGCCGGCGCGAGACACTTCGCCGATGGCTTCAGGCAGGGTCTTGCCCTCCTCCCGTGCCAGCAAGGTGCCGAGTTCTTCGCGACGCGCGAGGATTTCGATGCCGACTTTATCCAGCGCATCGCTGCGTGCCTGAATGCCTGAGGTCGACCAGGCCGGGAATGCAGCACGAGCGGCGTCGATGGCGGCGTTTACCTGAGCCAGGTCAGCCTTGGCGTATTCGCCAATGACATCGGACAACTCGGACGGGTTGATATTGGTCGAGTACTCGGCACCTGCGACCCATTGGCCGCCGATGTAATTGTCGAATCGTTTTACGTCTGCCACAGCGCTTTCCCCTTAACAGAAGTTCTTACACAAAAAGCCGCCGATTGCTCAGCGGCCCTGGTTGATTCAGCGGGTTATTGCGCGCCTTGCTTGTCCATCAACGCCGCGAGCATTTCAAACTCTTCTGGCGTCAGGTCAGTCAGCGGGGTACGTACGGGGCCGGCATCGTAGCCGGCGATTTTCGCGCCCGCCTTGACGATGCTCACCGCGTAACCGGCCTTGCGGTTACGGATGTCCAGGTAAGGCAGGAAGAAGTCATCAATCAGTTTGCCGACGGTAGCGTGATCGTCGCGAGCGATGGCGTGGTAGAAATCCATCGCCATTTTCGGCAGGAAGTTGAACACCGCCGAGGAATAGACCGGAACGCCCAAAGCCTTGTAGGCAGCGGCGTAAACCTCTGCGGTCGGCAGGCCACCGAGGTAGCTGAAGCGATCACCGAGGCGGCGACGGATCGACACCATCAACTCGATATCGCCCAGGCCATCCTTGTAGCCGATCAGGTTCGGGCAGCGTTCAGCCAGGCGTTCCAGCAGCGGCGCGGTCAGGCGGCAGACGTTACGGTTGTAGACGATTACACCGATTTTTACCGATTTGCACACGGCTTCAACGTGAGCGGCAACGCCGTCCTGACTGGCTTCAGTCAAGTAGTGCGGCAGCAGCAGCAAGCCTTTGGCGCCCAGGCGCTCGGCTTCTTGAGCGTATTCGATGGCCTGACGGGTCGAACCACCGACACCGGCCAGAATCGGCACGCTGCTGGCGCAGGTGTCTACAGCCGTCTTGATCACATCGGAATATTCGCTGGCCGCCAGGGAGAAGAACTCACCAGTGCCGCCTGCGGCGAACAAGGCCGAAGCGCCGTATGGGGCCAGCCATTCGAGACGTTTGATATAGCCCGCGCGATGGAAATCGCCCTGAGCATTGAAATCGGTAACCGGGAACGACAGCAAACCGGAGGAGAGGATGGACTTCAGTTCTTGTGGATTCATTATTCGAACACCCTGGACGCACGTTGTGATGAGAAAACCCGCTCAGCTCTCGCCGAAGTTGTAAGTCATCGTACAACTTAAAATACGACCGTCAACTGCATTTCATCGCCAGATGGAAAATCCGGGTAAGAAAAAGCACTTCCTTGACGTAGGAGAGTTTGCAGCTATGCTCGATAATAACTGTATATACATACAGCTATTCGAGACACAACCTACGACATATCAAGGAGCTAGAAGTGTCAGGTCTACACACCCAACCGCAGGAAAACCTCAATCATGACGACCGGATCATTGCCGATCTGGATCAGCTGTTCAGCGAACGTGGCATTGCCATTTCCGGTGACGGCGATCACCTGATACTGCTGACTCGCAGTCATCACAGGCCCAAACATCACCCACCTGGTCTGGCTGGAAAATCGCTGTACACCGAGCCCGCACCGCGCTTCGAAGGCGGTGAACACACCGCCATCGGCGATGCCACCCTGCTGCGCTTCGTCAAAGACGCACCGGCCATTGCGGCCTGGCAAGTGCCATTGCACCTGCCCAATGGCCTGGCACTGAGCTACGGCCAAATCGTTTCGCTAGGCGGTGATTTCTACGGCATTCCCGACCAGCCAATCTGCGATGGCGCGACCCCGGTTGATCGCATCCAGCGTTTTACTGCCGCGTTCAACTCACTGGCCGTACTACCAGCTTCGCGAGCAGAAGCCGGATTGATTCTCGGCGTGATGCAGAAGGAAATCGCCGCCGCCAATCAGGCGATCAAGGACGGCAAACAACCCCACGAAGCCTACGATGCTCTCGGTGATACGTTGTCCGAAGAGTGGAACAAGATTACCGGCGGCGGCAGCTTCGTCTCGGCATTGTTCCCCTTGGGGCGCTATCTGAAACTGGCGGCGAACAACGCCGACCATTTCGGCGAATGGGCATTGCTGGCGTACATCGCCGGGCACACCGCCGCCCTGCAACAGGCCGTTCTGGCCCACAACAGTGGCGATGAAAAGCAGTTGGAACTGGCCTACGCAATGAATGCATTTGCCGACCATTACCTGACCGACCTGTTCTCTGCCGGCCATCTGCGAATCCCGCGCAAACAACTGGCAGCAGCGGTTACGCCGAGTGACCTGGGTTCGCTGATCACCCGTTTCATGCATGACGAAGACAGCAAATACGGCCTCAACGTGAACAACGCCAACGGTGATCAGTGGCATGCCTACGGCGACAAACGCTACTTCGACTCGGTCGACAGCACCAACCGCAAACAGGTCAAACTCGCGGTCCAGCGCTCGGCCGACGAAGTCTTCGGGACCTTCCTCAGCGGTTCACTGCCCGCGCCTTCCAGCTACGTTGCGCTGAAGTATCTGCCGGACCTCAACGCCGTGAAAAAACCGGCGGGCAACTTCTCCGGGTTATTTGTTCTGGATGGCAACAAGGTGCTGCGTCGCAGCGACGTCAACAACCTCAACGACAGCAGCCGGATCGACAACTGGTGGGGCTGGAGCACTTACTTGCTGCTCAAGGACTACACACCGAACAAACCGGCCGGCTACCTGGAATCCCCAGCCACAGCACCGACGATCCAGGCTGACGGCTGGAAGAGCCAAACGCCCGGCGAACCCAACTGGTTGCCCGGCAACGCTGTGCGTTACGCCTTCAGCTACACCAACGACTTGAACGAGTCCTACATCGGCCCCTGGTCGAATTACGCGGAGTTGAGCGAACGCTTCCAGCCGACGCTGAACGTGCCGGGCAATGGCGCCTCACGCAACATTTTCCGCCAGTTTCGCGGCGGCTCACCCGAGCTGATCGGCTCGATCGACGCGCACACCAGCACCTTCATTGACCGTAACGCCTGATAAGGAAATCACCGATGACTATCAACCTGACACTCGAACTGGCCTCGGGCCAATCCCTCAACGGTGCCCCGCTGGAACTGCTGGCCAATGGCGTGCCGGTTGCTCGGGCAGTTGTGGATGACAAAGGGAACGTAGCGTTTAACGCCAAACCCGGAGCCGGGAAACTGGCGGTGAGGGTGGATCGTTCGATCCTCAAGACTGGCTGAAGTTATAGAGAACTGACTGCCGGCCCCTTCGCGAGCAAGCGAAAGCAGTCTGCCAGGCGATACCCTTCTTGCAGCTGGACCTCCGAATACCTACCGTTCGTCGAACCTGTAATTTCTGACAGTAGGCGGACTTAGCCGGCTGTGACTTAAATAGCTCGGGAGTTAACAGACCGGCTCCTTCAGCGCAGCGTTCAAAGCGGTGCTTATCAAACGGTTTGAAATATCGCTAAAGGGATTTTGATCATGACCGCACAACAGAAGGTTCTGCTTGCCCCCCCCGCCCTTAAAGAAGCCCAAGAAGGGGTGCTTTACGTTCACAACTTGATAGACCCGGCCCACGGATTGGTTCCGTCGTATGCAAACATGGTGGCAGGCCAGACAGTCAAGTTTACCGTTCAACCCTCTTACGGCAATCATTGGAGCGCAGTGCACGTTGTAACTGCTGCGGAGGTGGGAAAAACTATTACTGTCGCCATCCCGAAACACGTCTTTGAAAAGAACCTCGTTGCAGGCGCCACTGCCAAACTGCATTACAGCGTCGTTGAGCAATCCGGCAATGAGGCTCAATCCCCAGACTTGGTCATCAAAGTCGAAAAATAACCCGTCCCGCCTCAGCGCTGCGCTTCTGCCTCTTCATGGGCATGGCGCAGTCGTTCGCGGCTGTTGGTCAGGTGCAGGCGCATGGCTGCGCGGGCTGCGTCCGAATCCTGGCGGGCGATGGCGTCGTAGATTTCTTCGTGCTCGCGGGCCAGACGACTCATGTAGTGCTGCTGGTCATCGTGGGCCAGCCGCGCAGAATTGAGCCGGGTACGCGGAATGATGCTGGTGCCCAGGTGGGTCATGATGTCGGTGAAGTAGCGGTTGCCGGTGGCCAGGGCAATCTGCAAATGGAACTGGAAGTCCGATGCCACCGCATCGCCGGCGTGGGCTGCGCTTTCGTTGAGGGCATCCAGAGCCGCGCGCATCAAGGCCAACTGCTCGGGGCTGCGGCGTTGTGCGGCGAGGCCGGCGGACTCGACTTCGAGGCTGATGCGCAACTCCAGAATCGCCAGCACATCACGCAGGGTCACCACGGTGGCCGGATCAATGCGAAAGCCGCTTGGGCTTGGCGTGTCGAGTACAAACGTGCCGATGCCGTGACGGGTTTCGACCTGCCCTGCCGCCTGCAAACGCGATATCGCTTCGCGCACCACGGTGCGGCTGACGCCATGAGCCTCCATGATCGCCGACTCGGTGGGCAACTTGTCGCCACGCTTGAGCATGCCGTCGCGAATCTGCTCGGACAGCACCGTGACCAGTTCCTGCGCGAGGCTGCGGCGCTTGCGCGGAAGACGGGGGGCGTCGATCGGGTTTTCCATGGTGAACATCAGTCTCAGGCAAACGGTGGTGAACGCATCATAGCGCAGCGCAGTTGTACGATCACTGTCGAGCTACAACACCCCCCGACGTAAGAGCTGCCGCAGGCTGCGATCTTTTAAAGGCAAAAGATCGCAGCCTGCGGCAGCTCCTACGGAGGGGAAGTGTTTACGCGGTGACTGTTTGCTCCAGCAGATGGCCGCTGTCGATGCGCACATGCCGTGGATGGAAACGTTTCAGGCTACTGCGATGGCCGACGCTGACGATGCTCAGGCCTGGCAAGTGATCGATCAGCGCCTGATACAGCGACGCTTCATCTTCTTCGTCCATCGCCGAGGTCGCTTCGTCCATGTACAGCCATTGCGGTGCATAGAGCAGCGCTCGGGCAAACGCCAGACGTTGCTGCTCACCCGGCGAGAGCATTCGCTGCCAGTGATTGGCTTCGTCGAGGCGGGAAACCAGATGCGGCAAACGGCAGGTTTCCAGCACGCGCGCGTAGTGCTCGTGCGTGTAGGTGTCGCCGGCCTGTGGATAACTCAGGGCGTCACGCAGGCTGCCAATCGGCAGATACGGCTTTTGCGGGAGGAACAGATAGCGCGCAGCCGGCAGTCGGATGTTGCCGTGCCCCGCAGGCCAAAGGTGCCCCATCGCCCGCAGCAAGGTGGATTTGCCGCTGCCGGAACGACCGCTGAGCATGACGCGCTCGCCTGCCTCTACCGTCATGTCGGCATTGGTCAGCAAGTGACGACCGTCGGCCAGGTCCAGCCCCAGGTTGTGGATTTTCAGCTCTGAGCCCTGATTCTGCACGTCGATGGCCGGCTGGCGCTCTTCGTTTTCGCTCATGGCCTGACGGAAACTCAGCAAACGGTCGCAGGTGGCGCGCCACGAGGCGAGGTCCTGGTACGCACTGATGAACCAGCTGAAACTCTCCTGCACGTTGCCGAAGGCCGAACTGATTTGCATCAGTTCACCGAGTTCGATCTTGCCGGCAAAGTAGCGCGGCGCGGCGACCATGAACGGGAAGATAATCGCGATCTGGCCGTAACCGGAGGTAAAGAAGGTCAGGCGCTTGGACACTTTCATGATGTCCCAGAAGTTGTGCCAGACCCTGCCAAACCGTGTGCTCAAGCGCTGATGTTCATTCGGTTCGCCGTTGTACAGGGCGATACTCTCGGCGTTTTCACGCACCCGGACCATGGAAAAACGCAGGTCGGCTTCGAAGCGTTGTTGTTGGTTATTCAGACCGATCAAGCGGCGACCGATCAAATGCGTCAGCCAGCTACCGACCGTCGCATAGACCAGCACGCACCAGAACATGTAGCCAGGAATGGTAAAGCCAAACACCTCGATACTGCCCGACACCCCCCACAGGATGATCGAGAACGACACCAGGTTGACGATATTGCGGATCAGGCCCAGCCCCAAAGCCAGGGTGTTGGACGTGAAGTTGTTAAGGTCTTCGGAAATCCGCTGGTCCGGGTTATCGGTGTAACCGCCCTGCTCCAGCTGATAGTAGTTCTTGTCGCCGAGCCAACGGGCGAAGTGCTTCTCGGTGAGCCAGGCCCGCCAGCGAATAGTCAGCATCTGGGTCAGATAGAGCCGGTACACCGCACCGACAATCGCCACCGCGGCAATCGCGCTGAAATACAGGATCAACTGCCAGAAAGCCGCTTCGTCCTTTTTTTGCAGGGCGTTGTAGAAATCCTTGTACCAGGTGTTGAACCACACCGAGATCCCCACGCTGATCAGCGACAGCACGATCACCGCGATCAGCAATGCCCAGGCGGTACCCTTCTCTTCACTGCGCCAGTACGGCGTGATCATCTGCCAGACACGGCGAAAAAACTGCCCGCGCACACTGTCGTTGACCGCGGAATATTCAGCGTTCTGATTCATGGTTCAGACTCGATAAAGAAAAGAACAGGCACAAGCCGATCATAGATGATCGGCTCGGGTTGTCGCGAGGTCTGGCGATAACCGTTCAGCGCCGGTTCAGCGACGAACGGGACGCTTCTGCAGTTTGCGCTGCAGAGTACGCCGGTGCATGCCCAGGGCGCGGGCAGTGGCGGAGATGTTGCCTTCATGCTCGGTCAGCACGCGCTGGATGTGCTCCCATTGCAGGCGGTCCACCGACATCGGGTTTTCCGGCACCAGGGTGTCGAGGTCCGCGTGCTCGGACAGCAAGGCGGCCAACACGTCATCGGCGTCAGCCGGTTTGCACAGGTAGTTGCAGGCGCCGCGCTTGATTGCCTCGACGGCGGTGGCAATGCTCGAGTAACCGGTGAGGATCACCACGCGCATTTCCGGGTCGAGCTCGAGCAGCTTGGGCAGCAGCACCAGGCCCGAATCACCGTCCATTTTCAGGTCCAGCGCGGCAAAATCAGGCAGATCGGCCTGAGCGATGGTCAGGCCTTCTTCGGCAGAGCCTGCAGTGCTGACCCGAAAGCCACGGCGGCTCATGGCGCGGGCCATGACGCGGGTGAATGTTGCGTCGTCGTCTACCAGCAACAAATGCGGCAGGTCTTCGCCTTCGACTTGGATCTCGTCACTCATGTTCGTCTCCTCGGGCGACACGGGGCAGGCGCAGCTCGGTGAGCGTACCGCCTTCCTCATGACTGTAGAGTTTCACTGAGCCGCCAGCGCGTGTCACGCTGGCCTTGCTCAAAAACAGGCCCAGGCCGAAACCTTTGCCCTTGGTGGTAAAAAACGGCTTGCCGATCTGTTCGGCAATCGCCAGCGGCACACCGGCGCCATGGTCGCGAATACTGATGGTCAGCTCGACGGAATCCCAGTTCAGCGTCACTTCCAGCCCTTCGGGGCAGGCATCGGCGGCGTTGTTCAGTAAGTTCAGCAAGGCTTGGGTCAGGTCCGGCGGCGGCGCCAGACGCGGCTCATCGCCAAGTCCCAGGCGCCGCAAACGGTAGGTCGCTTCGGGACGCATCAGGTGCCAGCGATTAAGCGCTTCATCGAGCCAGACGCTGACACCCTGCATCTCTACCGCCAGCCGGCGATTGGCTTCGGCGGCGCGAACCAGCTGTTGCAAAGTCTCCTTGCACAGCTTTACCTGATCCTGCAGCACTCTCAAATCATCTTGCAGCAGCGGGTCGTGATGGTCTTGCTGCATTTCCTTGAGCAGCACGCTCATGGTCGCCAGCGGCGTGCCCAATTCATGAGCGGCGCCAGCGGCCTGGGTCGCCACGGCCAGCAATTGTTGATCGCGCAGGCCTTCTTCCCGGCGAATCGCCCGCAGTTCTTCCTGGCGGCGCAGCTCTTCGGCCATCCGCGCAGCAAAGAAGGTAATCACCGCAGCGGCCAAGGCAAAACTCAGCCACATGCCATAGATCTGCATCTTTTCCCGGTACATCGGGAATGTTTCCAGCGGGTAAAACTGCGCCAGTAACAAGGTGTACATCGCCAGTGCGATGCCCGAGAGAATCACCGAATAACGCCACGGCAGCGTCACGGCGGCGATGGTCAGCGGCACCAGGTAATAGGAAACGAACGGGTTGGTCGAACCACCGGAGAAGTACAGCAGCGCACTGTGGATAAACAGGTCGCAGGCCAGTTGCACAGCGTATTCGAGCTCGGTGACCGGCCACGAAGTGCGCAAGCGGATCGCGGTAAAGGCACACAACAGCATCGAGCAACCGAGGGTCGCCGCCAGTTGAAACCACGGCAGCGGCAACAGGTTGAACCAGTAGGCGAGCCCCACCGAACCGGCCTGAGCGGCCAGCACCAGGGTGCGGATGAACGTCAGTCGCCAGAGGTTCTGGCGAGTCGCGGAAAGCAGTTGTACGGGGGCGAGCATGAGCTCTCCTGATGAGCGCTCCAGGCGGATCGCGTCGAGTATAACCAAGCGAGGGCCCCGACAGGCAAAAGTGCGGCAAAGCGCCACAGGACATTGAAGATCCATTGTGGTGAGGGGGCTTGCCCCCGCCGGCCGGTCCGCGCTCGGGCGCAGCAGTCGTAATCCTGTGTACGCGGTTTCCCTGAAATATCCAGTCGACAGGTTTTGGGCCTGCTTCGCAGTCCAGCGGGAGCAAGCTCCCTCGCCACAAAAGCTCTTCTGCCAAGGGGAACGGTGTGCGGTCAGATCTGTATAGAAGTTGTAATCGGGTGAACCCGACAATAAAAGCTACAGTCTGATGGTTTCACGCAGGCTCGGACCATAACCCCTGCGCATCATCCAAGGAGCTTTCATGAACACATTGCGCCGCAGCGCCGCCCTTCTCGCCCTCAGTGCCGGCACCCTCGCCAGCCTGCCAGCGTTGGCCGCCGACGAACTTCACTACAACCAGATTTCCCTGCGCGCCGAAGTCAGTCAGGAAGTGGCCCGCGACCTGATGATCGTGACCCTCTACACCGAAGAACAAAACACCGACCCGGCGAAACTCGCCGCCGACGTCAGCACCACCATGAACAAGGCGCTAGCCCAGGCCAAACAGGTCAAGGACATCACCCTGCGTCAGGGCAGCCGTCACAGCTACCCGATCTACGACTCCAAGGGCCAGAAGATCACCGGCTGGCGTGAACGTGCCGAACTGCGCCTGGAAAGCTCGAACTTCGCGGCGCTGTCCAAACTCACCGGCGAACTGCTGACCGACCTGAAAATGGGCGGCATGGACTTCGCCATCGCCACCCCGACCCGCAAGGCCAGCGAAGATGCGCTGCTCAAAGAAGCCGTCACCGCCTTCAAGGCCCGCGCCCAACTGGCCACCGATGCACTGGGCGGCAAGGGTTACAAAATCGTCAACCTGAACCTCAACAGCAACGGCTATCCACAGCCTTACCTGCGTGCGCCAATGATGATGAAAGCTGCGGGCATGGACTCGGCACCGGTGACCCCGGATGTCGAAGCCGGCACCAGCCAGGTCAACATGACCGCCGATGGCTCGATTGAAGTGTTGATGCCGTAATGCCAGAGCTCTCGTGATTGATCGTTCCCACGCTCTGCGTGGGAATGCAGCCCGGGACGCTCCGCGTCCCAGTACCGTGACGCGGAGCGTCACAAGAGGCATTCCCACGCGGGAGCGTGGGAACGATCAAATGCTGCACGCGCAAGATTCATTTCTGCTGAGAAGCGACCCGCACTCTATCGGTGACATCAAGCGCTTTCCCCCGCATCTACGACGTTGGGTCGTTATTTCCCATCGAATGGTTGCCTATTCATTCTTCGGCTTTTTTGCCCTATGGGGATGGGGGAAGTACTCCGGACTGCTGGGCTGAGCCGCGGACCACACACTTCTAAGGCCAACAACCCGCCGTGTATGCCATAACAGAGGGGTCACCCTAACAAACGGATATTTCCGCGCTCCCCGTCAACAACGCTACTCTCCAGGAAAAGCCGCCGCCAAACCCTCGGGGACTCCATGGATAGAACCACCGTCAAACCGCTTCTGCTTGCCCTCACCCTCGCCACCATCGCCCCATTCGCCCAGGCCGCGACGACCCTGGTCTACTGCTCCGAAGCCAGTCCTGCCGGGTTCGACCCGAGCCAGTACACCAGCGGCACGGATTTCGATGCCTCGGCAGAAACAGTCTTCAACCGCCTGACCCAGTTCAAACGCGGTGGCACCGAAGTCGAGCCGGGGTTGGCGACGAGTTGGGAGGTCGCCAAAGACGGCCTGACCTACACTTTCCACCTGCGTGACGGGGTGAAGTTTCATACCACCGACTACTTCACGCCGAGCCGCGATTTCAATGCGGACGATGTGCTGTTCACCTTCCAGCGCTTGCTCGACCCCGAAAACCCGTTTCGCAAGGCCTACCCCGCCGAGTCGCCGTACTTCACCGACATGGGCCTGAACACCACGATCAAGAGTGTCGATAAGGTCGACGAACACACCGTGCGCTTCAGCCTGAACAACATTGACGCCGCGTTTGTGCAGAACCTGGCGATGAGCTTCGCGTCGGTCCAGTCCGCCGAGTACGCCGCGCAGTTACTCAAGGAAGGCAAAGCCGCTGACCTCAATCAGAAGCCGGTCGGCACCGGACCCTTTGTGTTCAAGCGTTATCAGAAGGACTCGCAGATCCGCTACAGCGCCAACCGCGCCTACTGGAAACCCGAGGATGTGAAACTCGACAACCTGATTTTCTCGATCACCCCGGACGCCGCCGTGCGCCTGCAAAAGCTCAAGACCCGCGAGTGCCAGGTCAGCGGTTACCCGCGCCCGGCCGACATCGAGGTGATGGAACAGGACCCGAACCTGCGGGTGCTCAAGCAAGCCGGTTTCAACCTTGGCTTCCTGGCCTACAACGTATCCCACCCGCCACTGGACCAGCTCAAGGTTCGCCAGGCGCTGGACATGGCCATCGACAAGCCGGCGATCATCAAGGCCGTCTATCAAAGTGCCGGGCAACTGGCGCAGAACGCCCTGCCGCCAGCGCAATGGTCGTATGACCCGACCATCAAGGACGCGCCCTACGACCCCACCAAAGCAAAGGCGCTACTAAAAGAAGCAGGGGTTGCACCCGGTACCACTATCAACTTATGGGCAATGACCGTGCAGCGGGCGTCCAATCCGAACGCGCGAATGTCAGCGCAGATGATCCAGCAGGACTGGGCCAAGGTCGGCATCACGGCCAACATCGTCAGCTATGAATGGGGCGAGTACATCAAACGCGCCAAGAACGGCGAGCACGACGCGATGATCTACGGCTGGACCGGCGACAACGGTGACCCGGACAACTGGCTCGGCGTGCTCTACAGCTGCGCCGCCGTGAAAGGTAGCAACTACGCCAAGTGGTGCGACCCGGCGTACGACAAGCTGGTTCAGCAGGCCAAGGTCTCCACTGACCGTGACGAGCGGGTCAAGCTCTATCAACAGGCACAAAAAATCCTTAAGCAACAAGTGCCTATCACACCGATCGCCAACTCGACGGTTTTTCAGCCTCTGCGCAAGGAAGTTTCCGACTTCAAGATCAGCCCGTTCGGCCTCACACCCTTTTATGGCGTGGGTATAAATAAGTAACACCGCGCTCCGGCCGGGTGCGCCAGGCGCCCTGGCCGCACCTCTATGGTGCGTCGTTTGCACCGAGAAATACGACCGCAAACGGTCAAATGCGTCAACTTTTATACATATGCGACATTTAGGTACGTTCGTGCCACTGTTTAAGGCTTGTAGCTCCCCGGCATCTTGCATTGGGTATGGGCCCTGCATAAGTATCCGCAGGTCGACTCACGAGGTCGTCCTCTAATTCCAAAAATGACAACAAATCATGAGGCCACCATGCTTAAACACGCGGTCATTCCGTTTTTAGTCGGCGCAAGCTTGTTAGCTAGCGCTCCTTCCGCCTTCGCTGCGACTAACCTGGTGTTCTGTTCCGAAGGGAGCCCGGCCGGTTTTGATCCTGGTCAATACACCACCGGAACCGACTTCGACGCCTCTGCAGAAACCATGTTCAACCGTTTGAGCCAGTTCGAACGTGGCGGCACCGCCGTTGTTCCTGGCCTGGCCACCAGCTGGGACATTTCCCCGGATGGCCTGACTTACACCTTCCACCTGCGTGAAGGCGTCAAGTTCCACACCACCCCGTATTTCAAGCCAACTCGTGAGTTCAACGCCGACGACGTGCTGTTCACCTTCAATCGCATGATTAACAAGGATGACCCGTTCCGTAAGGCGTACCCTACCGAATTCCCGTACTTCACCGACATGGGGATGGACACCAACATCACCAAGATCGATAAAGTCGACGATCACACCGTCAAGTTCACCCTCAAGGAAGTTGATGCCGCGTTCATCCAGAACATGGCCATGAGCTTCGCGTCGGTCCAGTCCGCCGAGTACGCTGCCCAGCTGCTCAAGGAAGGCAAAGCCGCCGACATCAACCAGAAGCCGGTCGGCACTGGTCCGTTCGTGTTCAAGAGCTACCAGAAAGACTCCAACATCCGCTACACCGGGAACAAGGACTACTGGAAGCCTGACGACGTCAAGATCGACAACCTGATCTTCGCCATCACCACCGACCCGTCGGTGCGTATTCAGAAGCTGAAAAAGAACGAGTGCCAGATCACCCTGTTCCCACGCCCGGCCGACCTGAAGGCGCTGAAAGAAGACAAGACTCTGAAGGTGCCTGACCAGGCTGGTTTCAACCTGGGTTACATCGCCTACAACGTGATGGACAAGATCAAGGGCAGCGATCAGCCGAACCCGATGGCTCAACTGAAAGTGCGTCAGGCACTGGACATGGCCGTCAACAAGCAGCAGATCATCGATTCGGTTTACCAGGGTGCGGGTCAACTGGCGGTCAACGCCATGCCGCCAACCCAGTGGTCCTACGACACCACCATCAAGGATGCACCATACAACCCTGAGAAAGCCCGCGAGCTGCTCAAGGAAGCTGGCATCAAGGAAGGCACCGAGATCAACCTGTGGGCGATGCCGGTGCAGCGTCCTTACAACCCGAACGCCAAGCTGATGGCTGAAATGCTGCAGTCCGACTGGGCCAAGATCGGTATCAAGGCCAAGATCGTGACCTATGAGTGGGGCGAGTACATCAAGCGCTCCAAAGGCGGCGAAAACGGCGCGATGCTGATTGGCTGGAGCGGCGACAACGGTGACCCGGACAACTGGCTGAACGTGCTGTTCGGCTGCGATTCGCTGCAAGGCAACAACTTCTCCAAATGGTGTGACAAGAAGTTTGACGGCATCGTGAAAGAAGCCAAGCGCACCACCGATCAGGCCAAGCGCACCGAACTGTACAAACAGGCGCAACACGTCCTCAAAGACGCCGTTCCAATGACACCTATCGCTCACTCGACGGTGTTCCAACCCATGCGCGACAACGTGCAGGACTTCAAGATCAGCCCGTTTGGCTTGAACTCCTTCTACGGAGTCAGCGTCAGCAAATAAGGTTTTGCAACGGTGACGTCCTTGACGTCGCCGTTGCCTTATCTGCCAAGACAGCTGGAATTCGCCTACTTCCCAAACCACTGCGGACTACTGCAGCGGGATTAGGACGTGTCGCCTTTTCCTACCTGTTTTTCAGGCCTTACGCATTTACCGCCTGACCTTCGACCCATACCGTCGGGGTACGGCCGTTTTTTCGCTGCGGCTGGCAACTGCTGACCCCATGGCTTTGGATCAGTGATGTCTGCACGTCCCAGGACGGGACGACGACTCACTGTTTAACACCTAAAAAGAGAGGGAGCGTTATGCGCCATACTTTGGTTTTATCCGCATTGCTGGGCACCGGCCTGTTGGCCGCCACGTCAATCAGCCAGGCCGCCAACAACAGCCTGGTGTTTTGCTCTGAAGGCAGCCCGGCAGGCTTCGACACCGCGCAGTACACCACTGCAACCGACAACGACGCTGCCGAACCCTTATACAACCGGCTGGCCGAGTTCGAAAAAGGCTCCACCAATGTCGTACCGGGCCTGGCCACACGTTGGGATATTTCCGAGGATGGTCTCAAGTACACGTTCCACCTGCGCGAAGGGGTGAAATTTCACACCACCCAGTACTTCACACCGAGCCGCGACTTCAACGCCGACGATGTGCTGTTCACCTTCAATCGCATGCTCGATACCGAGCACCCATTCCGCAAGGCTTACCCGACCGAGTTTCCGTACTTCAACGGGATGAGCCTGAACAAGAACATCGCCAAGGTCGAGAAGACCGGGCCGTTGACCGTGGTCATGACCCTGAACTCGGTAGACGCCGCGTTCATTCAGAACATCGCCATGAGTTTCGCCGCGATTCTCTCCGCCGAATACGCCGACCAGTTGCTCGCGTCCGGCAAGCCGAGCGACATCAACCAGAAGCCGGTCGGCACCGGGCCGTTCGTGTTCAAGAGCTACCAGAAAGACTCCAACATCCGTTACACCGGCAACAAGCAGTACTGGGACCCGAGCCGGGTCAAGCTCGACCAGCTGATTTTCGCCATCAACACCGATGCGTCGGTGCGCGTGCAGAAGCTCAGGAAAAACGAATGCCAGATCACCCTGCACCCACGCCCGGCCGATGTCGAGGCGCTGAAAAACGACCCCAAGCTGCAACTGATCGAGAAGCCCGGTTTCAACCTTGGCTACATCGCCTACAACGTGCAGCACAAACCCTTCGACCAGCTCGAAGTACGCCAGGCACTGGACATGGCGGTGAACAAGCAGGGGATTCTCAAGGCGGTGTACCAGGGCGCCGGCCAACTGGCGGTCAACGCCATGCCACCGACCCAGTGGTCCTACGACGAAACGATCAAAGACGCCGCCTACAACCCTGAAAAAGCCAAGGAATTGCTCAAGGCTGCCGGGGTCAAGGAAGGCACCGAGATCACGCTCTGGGCCATGCCGGTACAGCGGCCCTACAACCCGAACGCCAAGCTGATGGCTGAAATGCTGCAGTCGGACTGGGCGAAAATCGGCCTGAAAGTGAAGATCGTCAGCT
Source organism: Pseudomonas sp. CVAP#3 (assembly GCF_018986375.1). Lineage (NCBI taxonomy): Bacteria > Pseudomonadati > Pseudomonadota > Gammaproteobacteria > Pseudomonadales > Pseudomonadaceae > Pseudomonas > Pseudomonas sp. CVAP#3. Next base: position 387,424 of record NZ_JAHMSC010000004.1, on the reverse strand, counting down.
ACGAATGGGGCGAGTACATCAAACGCACCAAGAATGGCGAACACGACATCAGCCTGATCGGCTGGACCGGCGACAACGGGGACCCGGACAACTGGCTGGGCACCCTCTACAGCTGCGACGCGATTGGCGGCAACAACTACTCCATGTGGTGTGACCCGCAATACGACAAGCTGATCAAGCAGGCCAAGATTGTCACCGACCGTGAGCAACGCACGGTGCTCTACAAACAGGCTCAGCAATTGCTCAAGCAGCAAGTGCCGATCACCCCTGTCGCCCACTCGACGGTCAACCAGCCGTTGAGCGCCAAAGTCGAAGGATTCAAGGTCAGCCCCTTCGGCCGTAACGTCTTCTCGGGTGTCAGCATCGACCAATAACTGATTAGCCAAAAACCTGAGGGCGATTTTCGCCCTCACGCAAAGGTGTTGCCTGAATTCGGCGAACACGCCAAATGCAAACGTTTGCGATACGTGAATGAGTTCAAAACCAAATAGCCGGATCACCAAAAAAGACCGGCATTAAAAAAAGAAAGAAAGGAGCTTCACCCATGAAACTGAGCAGCACCGCGTTATTGGCCTTGGCCATCAGCAGCATCACGGCCACGGCTTATGCTGAAACCGTTAGTCAGGATTTCGTTCCAACCGGCCTGAGCACCACCAACGCCCAGGCTGACACCAAGGGCTTTGTCGAAGGTCAGAGCCTGTCGGGGAGCACTCGCAACTGGTACGCAAACGAATTGAAGCGTCGTGATGACCGCTTCAAATACCAAAAAGATGGCGTACTCACCACGACTCCGCGTCGTACAAACTGGGTTCAAGGCACGATTCTCAATTACACCTCGGGCTTTACCCAAGGCACGGTCGGTATCAGTACCGAGATCGCGGCGTATAACGCGATTGCTCTGGATCGCAGCCGTCACGACGTTGCCGCTGGCAGCGGTGGCGCAAGTGCGAACAACCGCACCCTGAGTGACAACAATGGCGATCCGGTAGATCAGTGGAGCAAGCTCGGCCTGGCGAACGTCAAGGCACGTATTTCCAACACCACCCTGACCGCCGGCCGTCAGAACTTCAGCACCCCGATTGTCGATGTCATCGGCAACCGTCCACTGCCTTCAAGCTTTGAAGGTGTGTCGATCCACAGCGAAGAGTTCAATAACCTGTCGTTCGATCTCGGCACGTTCGACCGCGTATCGCCACGGACCGAACAAAGCCTGTCGAAATTCCGCTCCGAATATAACAACAACAACGCCGAAACCGATCACGTGAACACCGCCGGTCTGAACTATCAGCCATTCAAAAGCCTGAAGACCAGCCTGTACGTCGCGAATGTCGAAGACTTCTGGAATCAGTACTACTTCGGCGCCACCCACGAACTGGGCGATAGCTCGGTGCTGGGCCTGACCACCGGCCTGAACTACTACAAGACCCTCGACACCGGCAAAAAGGAAATGGGGAAAATCGACAACGATGCCTACTCCCTGTCGTTCGGCCTGACCCACCAGGCCCACAGCCTGACGTTCTCCTGGCAGCAAATTGTCGGTGACGAGTACTTCGACTACCTGCACGAAACCAACGGCATCTACCTGGCCAACTCCCTGCTGTCGGACTTCAACGGCCCGAACGAGAAATCCTTCCAGATCGCCTATGGCCTGAACATGGCTGAATACGGTGTGCCCGGTTTGAAGTTCAACATCTATCAGGCACGCGGCTGGGGCATCGACGGTACGCACTACACCGGGACTGCCTATGACGTGAAAAACCTGGATGGCGAACACCACTACGAATACGGCATCGGTACTTCCTACGCCGTACAAAGTGGCCCGCTGAAAGCTACCACCGTTCGCGCGACCTACACCACTCACCGTGCAAGCGCGAACCAGGGCGACGGCAACATCAACGAGTTCCGTCTCGTGACCACCATCCCGTTCAACATTCTGTAAAAGCGCTGCCAAACGGCTGACTCACGATGAGTCGGCCGTCTGGTTTTTTCCTGTTCAACCGATTGCAGAGGGCTCTTGATGAAAATGCTTCCCCTACGTGCGGCCATCGCCGCCGCGCTGCTGAGTGTCGCTATCGGCGCCTCGGCCAAACCCTTGGTGGTCTGTACCGAAGCCAGCCCGGAAGGCTTCGATATGGTCCAGTACACGACTGCAGTCACAGCCGATGCGGTGGCCGAAACCATCTTCAACCGTCTGGCGGACTTCAAGCCCGGCACCACTGAAGTGATTCCGGCACTGGCCGACTCCTGGGACATCAGCGAAGACGGTCTGACCTACACGTTCCACTTGCGCAAAGGCGTCAAGTTTCACACCACCGAATACTTCAAGCCGACCCGCGACATGAATGCCGACGACGTGGTCTGGAGTTTCCAGCGTCAGCTGGACCCGAACCACCCGTGGCACACCAAGTCGAGCGTGGGCTTCCCGTACTTTGAAAGCATGGGCTTCAAAGAGCTGCTCAAAAGTGTCGAGAAGGTCGACGACAACACGGTCAAATTCACCCTGACCCGCCGTGAAGCGCCGTTCCTGGCGGACATCGCCATGGCCTTCTCCTCGATCTACTCCGCCGAATACGCCGACCAGTTGCTCAAGGCCGGCAAGACCGGCGACCTGAACAACAAACCCGTCGGTACCGGCCCGTTCATCTTCCAGCGTTACGCCAAGGATGCTCAGGTTCGCTTCAAGGCCAACCCGGAGTACTTCCGTGGCAAGCCGCCGGCCGACGCGCTGATTCTGGCCATCGCCACCGACAACAACGTTCGCCTGCAAAAGCTCAAGGCCAACGAGTGCCAGATCGCCCTCTATCCGAAACCGGATGATATTCCGAGCATCAAGAAAGACACCAACCTGAGCGTCGATGAACTCGACGCGATGACCGTTTCGTACATCGCCATGAACACCACTCACAAGTACATGAGCGACGTGCGGGTACGTAAAGCCATCGACATCGCCTTCGATAAAGAAGCCGCGGTCAACGCGCTGTTTGGCAAAGGCAATGCTTCGGTAGCAGTGAACCCGTACCCACCGACCCTGCTGGGTTACAACAAGACCCTGGAAAACCCGAAACGTGACCTGGACAAGGCTCGCGCGCTGCTCAAGGAAGCCGGCGTGCCGGAAGGCACCGTGTTCACCCTGTTCACGCGTAACGGGGGTGGCCAGACCAACCCGAACCCGATGCTCGGCGCGCAGATGATGCAGGCCGACCTCGCCAAGGTCGGGATCAAGGTCGACATTCGCGTCATGGAATGGGGCGAAATGCTCAAGCGCGCGAAAAACGGTGAACACGATATGGTGTCTGCCGGATGGGCGGGCGATAACGGCGACCCGGATAACTTCCTGACGCCTATGCTCAGTTGTGAAGCCGCGAAGAACGGCGAAAACTACGCCCGCTGGTGCAATGAGAAGTTCCAGACGCTGATCGATGAGGCCAGGGCCAAAGTAAACCCGACCGAACGCGCAGCGCTCTATGAACAGGCGCAGGCTGTTTTCAATCAGGACCAGCCATGGATCAGCATGGCGCACACCCGAATGTTTACGGCCATGCGCAATAACGTCGAGGGTTATCACATTAGCCCCCTGACCACTAACAACTTCGCTACCACCCAAGTGAAGTAGATAAGAAAACGCCCGGCAACGTTGACCCCAACGCTGCCGGGAACGCCTAACCGGCTGATGAGGTACACCACAAGATGTTTAGTTTTATTGCCCGCCGATTGGGATTATTGATCCCCACGTTCTTCGGCATCACCTTGCTGACTTTCGCGTTGATTCGCATGATTCCCGGCGACCCCGTGGAAGTCATGATGGGCGAACGTCGGGTCGATCCCGAAATGCATGCTCAGGCAATGGAACGCCTTGGTCTGAACAAACCGCTGTATGCCCAGTATCTGGACTACATCGGCAAACTGGCCCACGGCGACCTGGGTGAATCCCTGCGAACCCGTGAAAGCGTATGGACTGAATTCACCTCGCTGTTCCCCGCCACCCTGGAACTGTCCATGGCGGCCCTGCTGTTCGCCGGCGTTCTCGGCCTGTTGGCCGGGGTGATCGCGGCGCTGAAGCGAGGGTCCCTGTTCGACCATGGGGTGATGGGCATCTCCCTTGCCGGGTATTCGATGCCGATCTTCTGGTGGGGCCTGATCCTCATCATGTTCTTCTCGGTCTCCCTGGGCGTGACCCCGGTGTCCGGGCGGATCGACCTGCTGTATGACATCGAGCCAAGAACCGGCTTCATGCTCATCGACACCCTGCTGGCCAATGACACCGGCGCGTTCTTCGACGCCCTGCACCACCTGATTCTTCCGGCCATCGTGCTCGGCACCATCCCGCTGGCGGTGATCGCCCGGATGACCCGCTCCTCGATGCTCGAAGTCCTGCGTGAAGACTACATCCGCACCGCCCGGGCCAAAGGCCTGTCGCCGTCGCGCGTGGTGTTCGTTCACGGCCTGCGCAACGCCTTGATCCCGGTACTGACCGTGGTCGGCCTGCAAGTCGGCACATTGCTCGCCGGTGCGGTCCTGACCGAAACCATCTTCTCCTGGCCCGGTATCGGCAAATGGCTGATCGAAGCCATTGGCGCCCGGGACTACCCCGTGGTGCAAAACGGAATTCTGTTAATCGCCTGCCTGGTGATTCTGGTCAACTTTGTAGTGGATATTCTTTATGGCTTCGCAAACCCACGCATCCGTCACCAGCGCTGAGACCCTACGTATGAGTACTCCAACTACCGCCGTAGCAGTCGATCAAAGTCTGCTGTATCCGTCCCCGTACAAAGAGTTCTGGCAAGCATTCTCCAAGAACAAGGGCGCCGTCGCCGGCCTGTTGTTCATGCTGCTGGTTATTTTTTGCGCGATTTTCGCCCCATGGGTTGCTCCGCATAACCCGAGCGAGCAGTTCCGCGACTTCCTGCTGACCCCACCGGCCTGGCTGGCCAATGGGCAGATGCAATTCCTGCTCGGCACCGATGAGCTGGGACGCGACCTGCTGTCGCGCCTGATCCATGGTTCACGCCTGTCCTTGATGATCGGCCTGTCGTCGGTGGTCATGTCGCTGATTCCGGGGATACTGCTGGGTCTGTTCGCCGGGTTCTTCCCACGCCTGCTGGGCCCGACCATCATGCGCCTGATGGACATCATGCTGGCCCTGCCATCCTTGCTGCTGGCTGTGGCGATCGTCGCCATCCTCGGCCCTGGCCTGATCAACACCGTGATCGCTATCGCCGTGGTGTCCCTGCCGGCCTACGTTCGTCTGACCCGCGCTGCGGTCATGGGCGAACTGAACCGCGACTACGTGACCGCCGCGCGCCTGGCCGGTGCCGGTCTGCCGCGCCTGATGTTCATCACCGTGCTGCCCAACTGCATGGCGCCGCTGATCGTTCAGGCAACCCTGAGCTTCTCCTCGGCGATTCTCGATGCCGCGGCACTGGGCTTCCTCGGCCTTGGCGTACAACCGCCAACCCCTGAGTGGGGCACCATGCTGGCTTCGGCTCGCGACTACATCGAACGCGCCTGGTGGGTCGTCAGCCTGCCTGGCTTGACCATTTTGCTCAGCGTGCTGGCAATCAACCTGATGGGCGACGGCCTGCGCGACGCGCTGGACCCGAAACTCAAGAACGCCGCCTGAGGAGATTCAAATGTCACTGTTGGAAATCAAGAATCTCAACGTTCGCTTCGGCGACAAGAACGCCGTTCCGGTGGTCGACGGTCTCGACATTTCCGTGGACAAGGGCGAAGTCCTGGCCATCGTTGGCGAGTCGGGGTCCGGCAAGTCCGTGACCATGATGGCGCTGATGGGCCTGATCGAACATCCGGGAATCGTCACCGCTGACGCCCTGAATTTCGACGGCAAGAACATGCTCAAGCTCAGCAATCGTCAGCGTCGGCAAATTGTCGGCAAAGACCTGGCCATGGTCTTCCAGGACCCGATGACCGCGCTGAACCCGAGCTACACCGTCGGTTTCCAGATCGAAGAAGTGCTGCGCCTGCACCTGAAAATGTCCGGCAAGGACGCCCGCAAGCGCGCCATCGAGCTGCTGGAAAAAGTCGAAATCCCGGGCGCCGCGAGCCGTATGGACGCCTACCCGCACCAACTGTCCGGCGGTATGAGCCAACGTGTGGCGATTGCCATGGCGATTGCCGGCGAGCCGAAACTGCTGATCGCCGACGAACCGACCACCGCGTTGGACGTGACGATTCAGGCGCAGATCATGGACCTGCTGCTGGCGCTGCAAAAAGAGCAGAACATGGGCCTGGTGCTGATCACTCACGACCTCGCCGTGGTGGCCGAAACCGCCCAGCGCGTGTGCGTGATGTATGCCGGCCAAGCGGTAGAGGTCGGTCAGGTACCGCAGTTGTTCGACATCCCGGCACACCCGTACAGCGAAGCGCTGCTCAAGGCTATTCCCGAGCACAGCCTGGGTTCCTCGCGCCTGGCCACCTTGCCGGGCATCGTTCCCGGTCGCTATGACCGTCCGCAAGGCTGCCTGCTGTCGCCACGCTGCCCGTACGTGCAGGACAGCTGCCGTCAACAACGTCCAGGCCTGGACCCGAAAAGCAACAGCCTCGCCCGCTGCTTCTATCCTTTGAATCAGGAGGTGGCGTAATGGCCGTCGTTCTCACCGCCCGTGACCTGACCCGTCACTACGAAGTCTCCCGCGGCCTGTTCAAAGGCACCGCGCTGGTACGCGCACTCAATGGCGTGTCGTTCGAACTCGAAGCCGGCAAAACCCTCGCTGTGGTAGGCGAATCCGGCTGCGGCAAGTCGACCCTGGCCCGCGCCCTGACGCTGATCGAAGAGCCGTCTTCAGGCTCGTTGAAAATCGCCGGGCAAGAAGTCACCGGTGCCAACAAGGCCGAACGCAAACAGCTGCGCAAAGACGTGCAGATGGTCTTTCAGAGCCCTTACGCGTCGTTGAACCCACGGCAGAAAATCGGCGATCAGCTTGCAGAGCCACTCTTGATCAACACCAAGCTTTCCGCGGCCGAACGCCGTGAAAAAGTCCAGGCGATGATGAAGCAGGTCGGCTTGCGCCCTGAGCACTACCAGCGTTATCCGCACATGTTCTCGGGTGGCCAGCGTCAACGGATCGCCCTGGCTCGGGCCATGATGCTGCAACCCAAAGTGCTGGTCGCGGACGAACCGACCTCGGCGCTGGACGTGTCGATTCAGGCTCAGGTGCTGAACCTGTTCATGGATCTTCAACAAGAGTTCAACACCGCGTACGTGTTCATCTCCCACAACCTGGCAGTAGTGCGTCACGTCGCCGACCACGTGATGGTGATGTACCTCGGCCGCCCGGTGGAAATGGGCCCGAAAGAAGACATCTACACCCGTCCTCTGCACCCGTACACCCAGGCCCTGCTGTCGGCCACGCCGACGATCCATCCAGATCCGACCAAGCCGAAAATCAAGATCGTCGGCGAACTGCCGAACCCGTTGAACCCGCCGTCCGGCTGTGCGTTCCACAAGCGCTGCCCGTACGCCACTGAGCGCTGTAGCAAAGAAGAGCCAGCCCTGCGCCAGCTCGACAGCCGCCAGGTGGCCTGCCATTACGCCGAGCAATTCGTCGTCTAGGCCGGGCATGAAAAAGCGCCCTCTGGGGCGCTTTTTGAAACGCGTTGACCAACCCTCCTCCTGTCGGACTGCGCATCAGTCCGACAGGAGGAGGGTTCTTTTGTCTGAATCCTTAAGCCTTAACCCTGGGTATCGTCTTCGGAATCGTCGGAGGATGGGTCCTCATCGCCTTTAGTGTCACTTTGACTCTGATCACCAGTGGCGACCATCAAGCCACTGCCCTGCACACTTTTTGCTGCCCAAAAACCCTGGTCCTGCACCGCGCCGCTGCTCGCCCACGCTGCCGAAGTGCCCACCGACAGCAGCACCAGCACTTTGATCAGTAAAACCATGCGTTGAAAAATGCTCATAGCTGATTCCATCCTTTCGTAGGTGAATCACGAGTAGCTACGGATCGTAGTTCCAACGACCGCAGCGCTGTCTGAAATCTAGTCTGGATAGACCGGATTGACCAGATAGGACACTAACGATGGTCGCCAATTGCCTTTTGCCAAAAGACAGGTTTGGAATAATCGATATACCAAAATGCTCGCTCCCACAAAAAAGCCCCGAGGCTTTCGCGTCGGGGCTTTGGGCGTAGCGGTTCAGCGCTTAGTGATGCTCACGCGTCGCACGGAATTTCACGTCCGGCCAGCGCTCTTCCATCAGTGCCAGGTTGACCCGGGTCGGGGCCAGGTAGGTCAGGTGACCACCGCCGTCGATCGCGAGATTTTCCACGGCCTTGACGCTGAACTCTTCGAGCTTCTTCTTATCGCTGCAATCGATCCAGCGGGCGGAATAGACGGTGATCGGCTCGTAGGCGCATTCGACCTTGTATTCCTCTTTCAGGCGGCTGGCGACCACATCGAACTGCAGCACACCGACGGCGCCGAGGATGATGTCGTTGCTGCGTTCCGGGAAGAACACCTGGGTCGCGCCCTCTTCGGCCAGCTGCTGCAAGCCCTGGCGAAGTTGCTTGGATTTCAGCGGATCCTTCAGGCGTACGCGACGGAACAGTTCCGGAGCGAAGTGCGGGATACCGGTGAAGCCCAGGGCTTCGCCTTCGGTGAAGGTGTCGCCGATCTGGATGGTGCCGTGGTTGTGCAGACCGATGATGTCGCCGGCAAACGCCTCTTCCAGCTGCTCACGCTCGGAGGAGAAGAAGGTCAGCGCGTCGCCGATCCGGACGTCTTTGCCGGTGCGCACATGGCGCATCTTCATGCCTTTTTCGTACTTGCCGGAGCAGATACGCATGAAGGCGATGCGGTCGCGGTGTTTTGGGTCCATGTTCGCCTGGATCTTGAACACGAAGCCTGCAAACTTCTCTTCAACCGGCTCCACGGTACGCTCGTTGGCGACGCGGGCCAGCGGCTTTGGAGCCCAGTTGACCACGGCGTCGAGCACGTGATCGACCCCGAAGTTGCCCAGCGCCGTACCGAAGAACACCGGCGTCAGTTGGCCGTCCAGGAATTCCTGTTGATTGAATTCGTGGCAGGCGCCTTGCACCAATTCCAGCTGTTCGATGAAGCGCTCGTACTCGTCACCCAAGTGGGCGCGGGCTTCATCGGAGTCGAGCTTCTCGATGATTTTCACATCGGTCCGCTCGTGGCCATGGCCAGCGGTGTAGACGATGATGTAGTCGTCGGCGAGGTGATAGACGCCTTTGAAATCGCGGTAGCAACCGATCGGCCAGGTGATCGGCGCAGCCTTGATCTTCAGGACGGCTTCGATTTCGTCGAGCAGTTCGATCGGGTCACGAATGTCGCGGTCGAGTTTGTTGATGAAGCTGACAATCGGCGTGTCACGCAGACGGCAAACGTCCATCAGGGCGATGGTCCGTGGCTCTACACCCTTACCGCCGTCGAGGACCATCAATGCCGAGTCGACCGCCGTCAGGGTGCGGTAGGTGTCTTCGGAGAAGTCTTCGTGGCCCGGGGTGTCGAGCAGGTTGATCATGTGATCGCGATACGGGAACTGCATGACCGACGTGGTAATGGAAATACCACGCTGCTTTTCCATTTCCATCCAGTCGGAGGTGGCATGGCGGTCGGACTTGCGAGACTTCACCGTGCCGGCAACCGCAATCGCCTTGCCCATCAGCAAGAGCTTCTCGGTGATGGTGGTCTTACCCGCATCGGGGTGGGAAATAATGGCGAAAGTGCGGCGTTTCGCGACTTCGGCGGCCTGTTTGGTCATGGGAAATCGCCTGGCAGGTGATTCAAAAAAGGGCGGCGAGTATAGCGTAAACATGGGGCCACGGACCACCGTTCACCCTGTAGCAGCTGCCGAGCGTGCGAGGCTGCTGCTACGGGACAGGAGGCGACCGGGGTGGCTAAATGCTGCTAATTGTGGAACCTTTTAAAGAGTGGAGGCGTCCACTCCCCTGTTACGACCTGTCGTCAGGGGCTGAAATATCAGCAAGTCAGCCTGACGAGGCTGCGCTTATGGCTCGATCTCTTGCCGCTTTGCCGGCATCGAACGAGCTGCTTTTCGCGAACAGTGTCTTCGGCAGCCAAGTATGGCGTCGCCACACGAAGCACTGTCCGCCGACTGAAATAAAGGAGTCCGCCTGTGGCTATTCGCTATGGCAAAGGGCTGACAGGAGGAGCGGTTGTCGTCGCCCTTCTGGCCCTGCTGATCCACTGGATCGGCATCAACACGATCGACCTGTACCGCGACGATTTGTTGTTTTACCTGCAAGCTCATCTGATTCTCGTCCTCGCTTCCATGCTGGCCGCCCTCGTTGTGGGCATCCCTGCCGGTATCTTCCTCAGCCGCCCGACCATGGTCGGACGCGCCGAACGCTTCATGCAGCTCTTCAACATCGGCAACACTGTCCCGCCTCTCGCCGTACTGGCCATCGCCCTGGGGATACTCGGGATCGGCAGCGGCCCCACGATCTTCGCGCTGTTCCTCGCGTCCCTGTTGCCCATCGTGCGCAACACCTACGAAGGCCTGAAAAACGTTCAGGGCTCACTCAAGGAAGCAGCCATCGGCATCGGGATGACCCCGCGCCAAGTGCTCTGGCGGGTCGAACTGCCGAACGCGATGCCGATCATTATCGGCGGCGTGCGCGTCGCACTGGCGATCAACGTCGGCACTGCGCCGCTGGCGTTCCTGATCGGCGCCAACAGCCTGGGCAGCCTGATTTTCCCCGGCATTGCCTTGAACAACCAGCCGCAATTGATTCTCGGCGCAGCCTGCACCGCCCTGCTGGCGTTACTGCTCGACGGTCTGGTGACACTGGCCAGCCGACTTTGGCTGGAACGCGGTTTACCCCAGTCCTGAATCCGGCTGAGCGAAGGAATAATCATGAAGACATTTAGCTTATTACTAGGCTGCGTCCTGCTGTGCGCAGGATTTGCCCACGCCGCCGACAAACCGTTGATCCGCATCGGCGCCCGGGTGTTCACCGAACAAACCCTGCTCGCGGAGATCACCTCGCAATACCTGCGGACCCTGGGTTATGAGGTCCAGGTGACCGGCGGCCTAGGCAGCAGCCTGGCCCGCAGCGCCCATGAAAACGGCCAGCTCGACCTGATGTGGGAATACACCGGTGTGTCGCTGGTGGCTTACAACCATGTCACCGAGAAACTCGATAGCGAACAGTCCTACGCCCGGGTTAAGGAACTCGACGCGAAAAAGGGTCTGGTCTGGCTCACCCCGTCGAAATTCAGCAACACCTATGCCTTGGCACTGCCGAAGAACGTTGCCGATGAATATCCGCAGATCAACCGCATCAGCGACTTGAACAACGTGCTCGACGCTGAGGCAAAGGCCAACCACCTGGTGGCTCTGGACACCGAGTTCGCCAACCGTTCCGACGGCCTCAAAGGCATGGTCAAGCTCTACGACATGAACCTGACGCGCAACAATATCCGGCAGATGGACGCCGGACTGGTCTACACCGCGCTGCGCAATGGCCAGGTGTTTGCCGGTCTGGTCTACACCACTGACGGTCGCTTGAACGCTTTCAAATTGAAACTGCTGGAAGACGACAAGCATTACTTCCCCGACTACACCGCTGCGCCGGTTGTGCGTCAGGTGTACCTCGATGCCCATCCGCAACTGGCCGAACAACTCAAACCACTGGCCGAACTGTTCGACGACCAAACCATGCGTCAGCTCAATGCGCGGGTCGATGTCGATCATGAAAGCCCTTCCGCCGTGGCCGCAGACTTCTTGCGCCAGCACCCATTGAACTAAGGAGGAAAAGCCATGGAATTTCTCAACGCCTTTTCCCACCTGGACTGGCCACTCGTCCTGCACCTGACCTGGCAACACATCACCCTGGTCGGCATCGCCGTGACCCTGGCGATTGTGGTCGGCGTGCCGCTGGGCATTCTGATGACGCGCTTCCCGACGCTGGCCGGTCCCTTGCAAGCCAGCGCCACGGTGCTGTTGACCATCCCGTCGATTGCGCTGTTCGGTCTACTGCTGCCGTTCTACTCGAAATTCGGCCAGGGCCTGGGACCGATGCCAGCCATCACCGCGGTGTTCCTGTATTCCCTGCTGCCGATCATGCGTAACACCTACCTGGCGCTGACCGGCGTCGAACCCGGCATTCGCGAAGCAGCCCGGGGCATCGGCATGACCTTCGGCCAACGCCTGCGCATGGTCGAGTTACCGATTGCGGTGCCGGTGATCCTCGCCGGCGTACGCACCGCCGTGGTCATGAACATCGGCGTCATGACTATCGCCGCCACCATCGGCGCCGGTGGTCTGGGCGTACTGATCCTCGCTGCCATCAGCCGCAGCGACATGTCGATGCTGATTGTCGGCGCAGTACTGGTCAGTCTTCTGGCGATCTTCGCCGACCTGCTTCTGCAATGGCTGCAACGTTCGCTGACTCCAAAAGGATTACTCAAATGATCGAACTTCAAAACCTCAGCAAAACTTTCCAAAGCAACGGTAAAGATGTGAAAGCCGTGGACTCGGTAAGCCTGATCGTCAATGAAGGCGAGATTTGCGTGTTCCTCGGCCCGTCGGGTTGCGGCAAAAGCACCACGCTGAAAATGATCAACCGGTTGATCAAACCGACCTCGGGCAAAATCCTGATCAACGGCGAAGACACCACCAATCTCGACGCCGTTACCTTGCGCCGCAACATCGGTTATGTGATCCAGCAGATCGGTCTGTTCCCGAACATGACCATCGAAGAAAACATCACCATCGTGCCGCGCCTGCTCGGTTGGGACAAACAGCAATGCCACGACCGCGCCCGCGAGTTGATGAACATGATCAAGCTCGAACCCAAGCAGTATCTGAGCCGCTATCCGCGTGAGCTGTCCGGTGGTCAGCAACAGCGGATCGGCGTGATCCGCGCCCTCGCCGCAGACGCGCCTCTGCTGTTGATGGACGAGCCGTTCGGCGCGGTCGACCCAATCAACCGCGAGATGATCCAGAACGAGTTTTTCGAGATGCAGCGGGCGCTGGGCAAGACCGTGATCATGGTCAGCCACGACATCGACGAAGCGATCAAGCTCGGCGACAAGATCGCGATCTTCCGTGGCGGCAAGCTGATTCAGGTCGATCACCCGGACACCCTGCTCGCACACCCGGCGGATGACTTTGTCAGCAACTTCGTCGGCCAGGACAGCACGCTCAAGCGCCTGCTGCTGGTCAAGGCCGAGGACGCGGCGGACAACGCGCCGTCAGTCAGCCCGGAAACGCCGGTGGCCGAAGCGCTGGAACTGATGGACGAACTCGACCGCCGCTACGTGGTGGTCACCTGCGCCGACAACAAGGCCCTGGGCTACGTGCGCCGCCGCGATCTGCACCGTCAGGCCGGCACCTGCGTGCAATACCTGCGCGAATTCAACGCCACGGCAGCCTACGACGAGCACCTGCGAATCCTCTTGTCGCGCATGTACGAGTTCAACCGCTCGTGGCTGCCGGTGATGGACGCCGAGCGGGTGTTCCTCGGTGAAGTGACGCAGGAGTCGATTGCCGAGTACCTGAGTTCCGGGCGCTCGCGGGGTGGCAAGACCAGCATTGTTTCGCCTGCAGAGACTGCGCTGGCCTGATTCGTTCCGACTGATCGTTCCCACGCTCTGTGAACTGACCCCCAAAGGGCGGACGCAGAGCGTCCAGGGAGGCATTCCCACGCGGAGCGTGGGAACGATTATTTACACCCCAAATATCCCTCCAACGGGAACATCACACTGTCATCAGGGTCGGTTACACAAGTGACTGACCAGGACCGCACGACGGATGCGTGCAAAAACGCGACATTTTTTGTTGATCTCAAGGCCCTCACGCCCTAAAGTTCGCGCCGAACGTCCATGCTGGAAACGATCCATCCGGCTCAAGTACTGACGACGAGACAGCAAGGCCAAGGGAAGCACCATTTCCCATGGCCTTTTTGCTTTCGGCGACATGCCTTGGGAAGTAGGCGAACCAAAGTGGGGATACGGAGGACGTTCATTTGCACCCATTGATAATTTCAGTTTGCCAGTAGGAGTTCCCAGCATGTCGATCAACGTCGAAGACTATTTTGCGCGCGAAACCTTTCAGAAAATGAAGGCCTTCGCTGACAAGCAAGAAACCCCGTTCGTGGTCATTGATACTGCGATGATTGCTCAGGCCTATGACGACCTGCGCGCCGGTTTCGAATTCGCCAAGGTTTACTACGCGGTCAAGGCCAACCCGGCCGTCGAGATCATCGACCTGCTGAAAGAGAAAGGTTCGAGCTTCGACATCGCCTCGATCTACGAGCTGGACAAAGTGCTGGGCCGCGGCGTAACCCCGGACCGCATCAGCTACGGCAACACCATCAAGAAATCCAAGGACATTCGCTACTTCTACGAGAAGGGCGTGCGTCTGTATGCCACCGACTCCGAAGCCGACCTGCGCAACATCGCCAAGGCTGCACCGGGCTCGAAAGTCTATGTGCGCATCCTCACCGAAGGCTCGACCACCGCCGACTGGCCTTTGTCGCGCAAATTCGGCTGCCAGACCGACATGGCCATGGACCTGCTGATCCTCGCTCGCGACCTGGGCCTGGTGCCTTACGGCATCTCCTTCCACGTTGGCTCGCAGCAGCGCGATATCAGCGTCTGGGACGCGGCAATCGCCAAGGTCAAAGTGATCTTCGAGCGTCTGAAAGAAGAAGACGGCATCCACCTCAAGCTGATCAACATGGGCGGCGGCTTCCCGGCCAACTACATCACCCGCACCAACAGCCTGGAAACCTACGCCGAAGAAATCATCCGTTTCCTCAAGGAAGACTTCGGTGACGACCTGCCGGAAATCATCCTCGAGCCAGGCCGTTCGCTGATCGCCAACGCCGGCATCCTGGTCAGCGAAGTGGTATTGGTCGCGCGTAAATCCCGCACTGCCGTCGAGCGCTGGGTGTACACGGATGTGGGCAAGTTCTCCGGCCTGATCGAAACCATGGACGAAGCCATCAAGTTCCCGATCTGGACCGAGAAGAAAGGCGAGATGGAAGAAGTGGTGATTGCCGGCCCAACCTGCGACAGCGCCGACATCATGTACGAAAACTACAAGTACGGCCTGCCGCTGAACCTGGCCATCGGTGACCGCCTGTACTGGTTGTCCACCGGTGCGTACACCACCAGCTACAGCGCCGTCGAGTTCAATGGCTTCCCGCCGTTGAAGTCGTTTTACGTCTAAACGCAGCGGTTAAGGCTGTAGGGGCACGGCTTGCCGGCGATAGCGATCCCAGGAACGCCTTCGCCGGCAAGCCGTGCTCCTACAGGACCTGCGCCAAGCCAGCGGCTCGTTGCTGATAATCCGTGGCCAGCGCCTGGATTTGCGGATCGCTCGCACTCAACAGCGCCGTGCCTGCCACTCGCAGAAACTTCAAATTCCCACCCGCCAATGCCTCACGCAACCAGCTCAGCGCAGCCTCAATCTGCCCTTGATCGGCTAACACGGCTGCATAACTGAACTGCCCCCGAAAGTCCCCGCCCTCTGCCGAACGCTGATACCAGTCAACCGCTGCAACAGGATCCGCCTTGCAGAATCGCCCCTCTTCCAGATAGCGCCCCAGCAGGTTCATCGACTTGGCATGACCCCTTTCGGCTGCGCCGCGATAACAGGCCAACGCCTGTGTTTGGTCCTCGACCACGCCACGACCGGTCGCGAGCAAATTGGCGTAGTTGTACAAACCCCAATCCAGCCCGGCTTCAGCGGCTTGACGATAATGCCGTGCCGCTACCGAGGCATTGGCCACGCAGCCCCAGCCATGTTCATGACAACGGCCAAGCATGTTGCGCGCCATCAGATGACCTCCGTTGGCGGCAATCTCGAACCAGCGCAAAGCCAGCGCCTGGTCCTTGGCGATGCCCTGCCCTTCGAGCAGGATTTGACCGAGTAAGGCCTGACCATCGAGGAGCCCGGCCTTTGCAGCGATCAGGATTGCCTGGGCGGCACGGGCCGGGCTTTCGGCGAGCATCGCGCTGAGTTGATTGCCGTCGAGGACTTCCTCACGGCGCAGTCGATAGCTCACGGTTACACCTCGACCCAGCGACGCAGCAGGTTGTGATAGGTGCCGGTCAGGCGGATCAGCGACGGGTGATCCGGCATGTCCCGGGTCAGTTGCTGGATCGCCTCGTCCATTTCGAACAACAAGGCGCGCTGGCTGTCTTCGCGAACCAGGCTTTGGGTCCAGAAGAACGACGCATAACGTGTACCGCGAGTGACTGCGTTGACCTTGTGCAGGCTGGTGCCCGGATAGAGCACCAGGTCGCCGGCCGGCAACTTCACTCGTTGGGTACCGAAGGTGTCCTGGATTTCCAGCTCGCCACCGTCGTACTCGTTCGGGTCGCTGAAGAACAACGTCGACGACAGGTCGGTGCGAACGCGCTCGATGCTGCCCTTGGGCTGACGCACGGCGTTGTCGATATGAAAGTCGAAGCTGCCCCCCGCCGTGTAGCAGTTCAGCAGTGGTGGAAAGACTTTGTGCGGTAACGCCGCTGACATGAATCGCGGATGTTTCCACAACCGCTCGAGCATCGCTGCGCCAATTTCCTGGGCCAGCGGGTGGCCTTCCGGCAGTTGCAGGTTGTGCTTGGCCTTGGCCGACTGAAAGCCTGCGGTGATCTTGCCGTCCGCCCAGTCAGCCTGCTCCAGAGCCTCGCGAATGCGCTGCACCTCTTCGCGGGAGAACAAGCCGGGAATATGCAGCAGCATGGGGCGATACCTGAGGGCAAAGGGATGCCAATGGTATTGATTCTTATTGACAATGTAAAATCGCTCTGACGGAAGAGTCCGCAAAACCCGTAAGGAAAAACTGTAAAGAATGTAAATTCAATGCAAATAGCAATATATCGCAATTGATACAAATACCTGTTTAGCCTATATTCCGCCGCCTCAAACCCTGGGGAGGGGAATTCACAATGTCACGCCAACTACCACAATCACCGGTCAGCTCACCGCGTCTACTCGCCTCTGCAATTGGCGTGGCGATCACTGCCAGCTCTGCAGCGCACATGGCTTACGCGGCAGAAAAGACCGACGATAAAGCGCCGCGTAATGCGATTGCCCTGGATGCCACCAGTGTCACCGGTGAAGCCCAGGACTCCACCTCCTACCAGGTCGAAAAAGCCTCTTCGCCCAAGTACACCGCGCCGCTGATTGATACCCCGCGTTCGGTGACCGTGATTCCACAGCAGGTCCTCAAGGACACTGGCGCCCTCAACATGCAGGATGCGCTGCGCACTGTTCCAGGCATCACTTTCGGTGCCGGTGAAGGCGGCAACCCGCAAGGCGATCGTCCGTTCATTCGCGGCTTCGACGCTCAGGGCGATACGTACCTGGATGGCGTGCGTGACACCGGCTCCCAGAGCCGTGAAATCTTCGCCGTTGAGTCGATTGAAGTCAGCAAAGGCCCGAACTCCGCGATTGGCGGTCGTGGCGCAGCGGGCGGCAGCATCAACCTGGTGAGCAAAAAGGCCCACTTGGGCGACTCGTTCAATGGCGGGTTCACCTGGGGTTCGGACCAGACCCAGCGCTACACCCTGGACAGCAACTACCAGTTCAGCGATACCGCCGCTGGCCGCCTGAATCTGTTGAGCCACGAAAGCAACGTTGCTGGTCGTGACAAGGTCGACTACGACCGTTGGGGCATCGCGCCGTCGCTGGCCTTCGGCCTGGGCACCGACACCCGCGTCAACCTCGACTACTACCATCTGCAAAGCAACGACCTGCCGGACTCGGGCATTCCGTACACCGTACCGGCTTCGGGCAAGACCGCTGATCGCACCAAGAGCAACCCGGACAAACCTTACGCGGGTGGCGACAGCAGCAACTTCTATGGCTTGACCGACCGCGACTTCCGCAAGACCCGTACTGACACTGCGACCTTCGCCATCGAGCACGACCTGAGCGATGCGCTGACCATCAAGAACACCCTGCGTCACGGCACCAGCATGCAGGATTACATCCTGACCCAGCCGGACGACAGCAAGGGCAACGTGAACAACGGCAGCGTCTGGCGTCGTGCCAACAGCCGTGTCAGCAACGTCGCGACCACCACCAACCAGACCGATCTGTTTGGCAATTTCTACATCGCCGGCTTCAAGAACAGTTTCTCCACCGGTGTCGAGTTCACCCGTGAAGAAGGCGAAAAATCCTCGTACAACGTGAACACCGATACCACGCCGGGATCGCCCGCGACATCGAGCAGCAATTGCACGCCGTCGATGATCGGCGCGTCCAGCGGCTACAACTGCACCTCGCTGGCCAACCCGAACCCGAACGATCCGTGGAACGGTGCGATTTCGCGCAACTACGCGGGCACCGACACCACCGCCAACACACGTGCCCTGTACGTGTTCGACACGCTGGAACTGTCGCCGCAATGGCTGGTGAACATGGGCCTGCGCTACGACCACTTCGACACCCAGTACAAGACCTTCACCGCGGCGGGTGCCACCACGGCCAAAGGCGCTGACACCAGCGAGTTCGTCACCGGTCAGTTGGGTGTCGTTTACAAACCGGCTGAAAACGGCAGCATCTACGCCTCTTACGCGACCTCCGCCACACCACCGGGTAATACCCTGGGCGAAGGCATGGACGGCAACCCGCTGTCGGGCACCAAGGATCGCAACGGCAATCTGCTGAGCAGCGACATGGAGCCGGAAACCACCAAGAACTACGAAGTCGGCACCAAGTGGGACCTGCTCAACGATCGTATGTCGTTGACCGCCGCCCTATTCCGTACCGAGAAAGAGAATGCGCGCGTTCAGGTTGATACCACTTCCTACGCAAACGCCGGCAAAACCCGCGTTCAAGGGATCGAGCTGTCGGCCAACGGCAAGATCACCGACAAATGGCAGGTCTTCGCCGGCTACGCCTACATGGACAGCGAGCAAGTCGATGGCGGCCCGCTGAACCACGCCACCGATGGCAATCAATTGCCTAACACCCCGAAAAACAGCGCCAGCCTGTGGTCGACTTACAACGTCACGCCGAAGCTGACCCTGGGTGGCGGCGCGTTCTATGTCGATGACGTGTTCGGCAGCGTGGCCAACACCACCATGGTCAACTCCTACGTTCGTTACGACGCGATGGCCAGCTACAAGTTGACCAAAAACGTCGACCTGCAACTGAACCTGCAAAACCTGACCGACGTGACCTACTACGACAAAGCCTTCGCCACCCACTTCGCCAATCAGGCGCCGGGGCGTACGGCATTGCTGAGCACCAACTTCCACTTCTGATAAAGAACGAAGTCGCCAAGCCCCGCCCATCACGATGAGCGGGGCTTTTGCGTGTAAAAAAGAATGTTTCTCGACAACTCACGGCATAATGCGCGCCGTGACGTTTCTTATTGAACAAACAGTTTTAGACGAACAAGGCGGTCGACGTGTTGAAGAAAACCCTGTTCCAGCTGCACTGGTTCTTCGGCATCAGCGCGGGTCTGGTACTGGCCTTGATGGGCATTACCGGTGCGGCGGTGTCGTTTCAGGATGAGATCCTGCGGGCACTGAACCCACAGGTCCTGCAGGTCGAGAAGCAGGTGGCCGGCGTACTGCCGCCGGCGGATCTGGTGGCCAAGGTCGAGGCTGCCGAGGGCAAGAAAGTCGCGATGCTTTGGGTCGAAACCGAAAGTGGCTTTGCTGCGCGCGTGTTCTTCACCCCGCCGCCGGGCGAGCGCCGTGGCCAGATGCGCTACGTCGACCCGTATACCGGCGACTACATGGGCGATGCCGTTGGCCAGGACTTTTTTGGCCTGATGCTGCAACTGCACCGTTTCCTGGCGATGGGCGACACCGGCCGGCAAATCACCGGTGCCTGCACACTGATCCTGATTTTCTTCTGCCTGTCCGGGCTCTACTTGCGCTGGCCGCGTCAGGTGGCGAGCTGGCGTGCCTGGCTGACCCTCGACTGGGCGAAAAAAGGTCGCAGCTTCAACTGGGACCTGCACTCGGTCGCGGGCACCTGGTGCTTGCTGGTTTATTTGCTGGCGGCGCTGACCGGGCTGTCCTGGTCCTATGAGTGGTACAACAAGGGCCTGAGCAAACTGCTGTCGGACGCACCGCAAAACGAACGCGTCAGACAGGGGCGTGGTGCACCGCCACCGGCCGGCCCCCTGCCGACCGCCGATTACAACGCGATCTGGAGCAGCATCTACAGCGCCGCGGGACCGGGCCTGAGCGCCTATAACGTGCGCATGCCACCGGTGGCCGGACAACCGGCGACTGTGTTCTATCTGTTGAAAAACTCACCCCATGACCGGGCGCTGAACCAGATCAC
Source organism: Pseudomonas sp. CVAP#3 (assembly GCF_018986375.1). Lineage (NCBI taxonomy): Bacteria > Pseudomonadati > Pseudomonadota > Gammaproteobacteria > Pseudomonadales > Pseudomonadaceae > Pseudomonas > Pseudomonas sp. CVAP#3. The sequence goes on along the minus strand of NZ_JAHMSC010000004.1, from coordinate 367,152 downwards.
TCTCGACCCGGCCACCGGTGTTATCAGCCGTCATGATCGCTACGGCGACAAGAGCTTCAAGGCGCAACTGTTGACCAGCATTTACGCGCTGCACGTCGGCAGTTACTTTGGTCTCGTCGGGCGAATTGTGCTGACACTGGCCTCGCTGACCATGCCGCTGTTCTTCATCACCGGCTGGTTGTTGTACCTGGACCGTCGGCGCAAGAAACGTCAGATCAAAAACGCCCGTAAAGACCTGGTGCACACCACCAGCGATGCACCGGCGTGGCTGATCGGCTTTGCCAGCCAGAGCGGTTTTGCCGAACAGTTGGCCTGGCAGACCGCCAGCCAATTGCAGGCCGCCGGGTTGCCGGTAAAGGTCCAACCGCTGGCGGCTGTCAGCGAGCAGGACCTGCGCGAGTCGAGCAATGCGCTGTTCGTGGTCAGTACCTTTGGCGACGGCGAAGCACCGGACAGCGCTCGTGGTTTCGAGCGCAAGGTGCTGGGTCGGGCGCTGAGCCTTTCGAGCCTGAACTACGCCGTGCTTGGCCTCGGTGATCGGCAGTATCAACACTTCTGCGGCTTCGCCAAACGCCTGCACAGCTGGCTGGCGGAACACGGTGGCACCACGCTGTTCGCCCCGGTGGAAGTCGACAGCGGCGACCCTTATGCCCTGCGCCATTGGCAGCAGCAACTTGGTCAACTGACCGGGCAGCCACCGGTCGATACCTGGAAAGCCCCGAGCTACAACAACTGGACCTTGAGCAAGCGCGAACTGCTCAACCCCGACAGCAGCGGCGCCGACGTTTACCTGCTGGGCCTGACGGCGCCCGACACCAGCAGTTGGCTGGCCGGCGACCTGGTTGAAGCGCTGCCGCGCAACTGCCGGGGCGCGATTGAACAGTTCCTTGAAGGGCTGGGCATCGCCGGCAACAGTCGGGTGCAACTCAATGGCGTGCAGGAAACCCTGGAACACGCCTTGGCCAGCCGTCAATTACCCGAAAATCGCGTGCACCTGGTCGGCTTGCACGCTCAGGCGCTGGTCGACGCGCTGGTGCCATTGGCCATGCGCGAATACTCGATCGCCTCGATTGCCGCCGACGGCGTGCTCGAACTGCTGGTGCGTCAGGAATGCCATGCGGATGGGCGTCTGGGCATCGGCTCCGGCTGGCTGACCGAATACGCGCCATTGGGCTCAGCCATTAGCCTGCGGGTGCGGCGCAACAGCGGTTTCCATCTACCGGCAACGCCCGTGCCGATGATTCTGCTGGGCAACGGCACAGGGCTGGCTGGCCTGCGCAGCTTGCTCAAGGCGCGAATAGCCGAGGGCCAGACACGCAACTGGCTGCTGTTCGGCGAACGCAATCGCGAGCATGACTTCCTCTGTCGCGATGAGCTCGAGGGATGGTTGATCGAAGGTGATCTGGAGCGACTGGACCTGGCATTTTCACGGGATCAGGCCGAGAAGATCTACGTTCAGGATCGCCTGCGCCAACGTGCCGTCGAGCTGAAAAAGTGGCTGGCGGACGGTGCATCGATCTACATCTGCGGCAGCCTGCAAGGGATGGCGTCAGGGGTGGATCAGGTGCTCAACGACGTGCTCGGTGTTGATGAAGTCGAGCGGTTGATCGAGCAGGGCCGCTACCGCCGCGACGTCTACTGAAGCCCCCTCACCCTAACCCTCTCCCCAGGGGGCGAGGGGACTGACCGAGGTGTCTAACGCTGTCCATCGACCTGAAATACCGAGTCGAACTCAGGTTTGAAAACGAAGAAGATTAGCTCCCTTTCCCCCTCTCCCCTCTGGGGCGGTCCGACGTTTCGGGAGGGCTGGGGTGAGGGGTGGCTATTGACGGTTCACACACTCAAACCGGCTGCAACCGCTGCTCAAACACCGCCACCCCATCCAGATCCCGCAGGATCACGCTCATTTCGCTGGTCTGGCCATCGATATTCACCTCGCCGAAAAACTGAAATCCGGCAAACGGTGAGGTGTTCTGTACCGCCGGGGCTTTCTCGAACACCACTTCGGGGCCGAAGGTTTTATCCAGCGGATTGGGCCCGAAGCTGCCGGCATTCAAGGGACCTGCGACGAACTCCCAGAATGGCTCGAAATCCTGAAACGCTGCGCGATCCGGGTGGTAATGGTGAGCCGCGCAGTAATGCACATCAGCCGTCAGCCAGACGTAATTGCGCACCTGCTGCGCCCGCAAGAAACCCAGCAATTCAGCGATCTCCAGCTCGCGGCCCTGGGCCGGGCCCGGGTCACCGTTGGCCACGGCTTCCCAGCGCGGAACACCGGGGCTGACTTCGCCATCGGGCACGCCAAGGCCAATCGGCATGTCGGCGGCGATGACTTTCCACTGTGCGCCGGAGTTTTTCAATTCACGCTTGAGCCACTCCAGTTGCTCGCGTCCGAGGAAGGCTTTTTCGCCGCCGAGGTTGTCGTCATTGGCCCCGCGATAGCTGCGCATGTCCAGCACGAACACATCCAGCAGCGGCCCGTAACCGAGCTTGCGATAGATCCGCCCGCCGTTGTCGGCGGCCTGCAAGCGCATTGGCGCGTATTCGAGCCAGGCTTGCCGCGCACGGCCGACCAGGCTATGGATATCCTTGCTTTGGTAGCGCTCGTCGAGCTGCTTGCCCAGCGACCAGTTGTTCACCACTTCGTGGTCGTCCCACTGCCAGATCTGTGGCACCTCCGCGTTGAAGCGGCGGATGTTTTCGTCCATCAGGTTGTAGCGGTAGTTGCCGCGATATTCGTCGAGGGTTTCCGCGACTTTGCTCTTGGCTTCGCTGGTGATGTTGCGCCACACCCGACCGCTTTCGGTGGTCAGTTGCGCCGGTACCGGGCCGTCGGCGTAGATGGTGTCGCCGCTGTGGATAAAGAAGTCCGGCAGGCGCAAGCGCATCGCTTCGTAAATGCGCATGCCACCGATGTCCGGGTTGATCCCGAAGCCCTGGCCGACGGTGTCGCCGCTCCAGACAAAACGGATGTCGCGACGGGCCTGCGGCACGCTGCGCAGGTGACCGAACCACGGTTCGCTGGCCACACCGCTTTGGGCGTCTTCGAAGTACACGCGATAGAAGATCGCCTGATCGGCGGGCAACCCGGTCAGCTCGACCCGGGCCGTGAAGTCGGTGCGAGCATCGGCCAACGGTGAGACGAAACGCCGAGGGTTGCTGAACAGGCTGCGAGTGTCCCATTCCACGACCATCCGCGCCGGGCGGTCGCTGCGGCTCCAGATCATCGCCCGGTCGCCCAACAAGTCACCGGACTGCACGCCATCGGTGAGCTGTGGACGATCCTTGACCGAGGCGATCACTGCCGGAGCCAGGCCAGGTAACAACAAGCCGGCGCCGACAGCCTGCATCACTCGACGGCGTCCCAAGTCGAATTCGCTCATGGAGTTCTCCCTAAAAGGAAAACTTAAACATGGCTACATGAATCAGGTGTGACACAGAAATCTGCCGTTGCAACAGATTTCTGTGGGAGCGGGCTTGCTCCCACAGGGTATGGCGGTCAGGCGTTGGCGGGTTCCAATGCCAACTCGACGACTTCCGGACGCTTGACCAGCGCATAGACCACCGCCGTCAACAAGCTACCGGCGACAATCGCCAGCAGGTACAGCAGCGCATGGTTGATCGCATTCGGGATCAGCATCACGAACAGTCCGCCGTGAGGCGCCATCAGCTTGCAGCCAAAATACATCGACAGTGCACCGGCCAGTGCACCACCGGCGATGCTCGCCGGGATCACTCGTAGCGGGTCCTTGGCGGCGAACGGAATTGCCCCTTCGGAGATAAAGCACAGCCCCAGCACCAAGGCGGCTTTACCGGCTTCGCGCTCGGTCTGGGCAAACTTGCGCCGAGCGATGAACGTGGCGATGCCCAGGCCAATCGGCGGCACCATGCCAGCGGCCATGGTCGCGGCCATCGGCGCATAACTTTGCGACGCCAGCAGCCCCACCGAGAACGCATAAGCGGCCTTGTTGATCGGCCCGCCGAGGTCGACGCACATCATGCCGCCGAGCAATACCCCCAGCAGAATCGCGTTGGTGGTGCCCATGCTGTCGAGGAAATGCGTCAGGCTTTCCAGCAGTCCGGCGACCGGTTTGCCGACCACATAGATCATCACCAGGCCGGTGAACAGACTCGCCAGCAACGGGATGATCAGAATCGGTTTCAGTGCTTCCAGACTTTGCGGCAGACGCGCATAACGGTTGATCGCCTGCGCCGCATAGCCGGCAATGAATCCGGCAATGATCCCGCCGATAAAACCGGCGCCCAAGGTACTCGCCAAAAGGCCACCGATCATCCCTGGCGCCAGGCCAGGACGGTCCGCAATAGAGTAGGCGATGTAACCCGCCAGCAACGGCACCATCAACTTGAACGCGGTATCGCCACCGATCTGCATCAGTGCCGCCGCCAGCGTGCCCGGTTCCTTGAACGCAGTGATGCCGAAGACAAACGACAGCGCGATCATCAAGCCCCCGGCCACGACCATCGGCAGCATGAACGAGACGCCCGTCAGCAGGTGTTTGTAAACCCCGGTTTTCTCTTTCTTGGCCGGGCCTTGGGCGCCGCTCGACGCGGTTTCTTGCTTGCCTTCGGCCAGTGCTTTGTTGAGTGTGGCCTCGGCCTGTTTCAGGGCGATACCAGTGCCGCAGCGGTAAATTTTCTTGCCGGCAAAGCGCTCGGTGGCGACTTCGATGTCCGCCGCCAACAGCACCACGTCAGCATCAGCAATAGCTTGCGCGCTCAACGGATTACGGGCGCCGACCGAGCCCTGGGTTTCCACCTGCAAGTCATAACCCAGACGCTTGGCCGCCTGCTGCAAGGCTTCGGCCGCCATAAAGGTATGGGCGACACCGGTCGGGCACGCAGTGACCGCCACCAGACGCGGCGCGGTTTTGCTGACAGTTGCGGGTTCAACGACAGCTTGCGGGGCGACATAGATTTGGGCTTCTTCAGCACCACGGCGCAGCACTGCATCGACGTCTTGCAGGGCTTGGGACGGCGTGCTCTGGAACACCCGCTTGCCGACAAACCGCGACATATCCACAGTCCCGGTGCTGACCAGCAACACCCACTCGGCATCATCGAGCGTCGCTGCAGACAACTGACGTTCCGGGTGCGCGGCGTCATGCACTTCAACGCTAGTACTCCAGCCCTGGCGCTGCGCGGCGGCATCGAGCAAACGCGCGCACAGCACACTGGTAACCATGCCATTCGGGCAGGCAGTAACAATGGCTAACTTCATGACCAACCCTCTTATTGTTCTGTCAGGAGGCGCACACGCACGCCCTGTTCGAGCTGCGCCAGTTGCGCGGCGTCACCGATACCGAAACCGATCTGCGTAACGGCCATGGCGGCAATCGCGGTGGCGGTGCGCAAGGTCTGTTCTGGCGTATCGGCACTGAGCAAACCGTGGAGCATGCCCGCGAGCAATGAATCGCCGGCGCCCACCGTACTGACAACACTGACCCTGGGTGGTGTGGCGTGCATCGCCGAGCCAACACTGAACCAGTTAACGCCCTCGGCACCGTGGGAAATCACCACGTGTTCGATTCCATGAGCGTGCAAACGACTCGCCGCTTCAGCTTGAGCAGCCACCGAAACCGCCTCGCAGTCCAGCGCCTCGGACAGCTCTTCGGTGTTCGGTTTGATCAGCCACGGTCCCGCCGACAGCCCTGCGCGCAAGGCTTCGCCGCTGGTGTCGAGGGCGACTTTCAAACCCCGCGACTTGAGGCGCAGCAGCAACCCGTGCAACCACTGTGCGCTGACGCCACGCGGCAAACTGCCGGCGACCACTACGGCGTCATGACCCAAGGTGATCTGATCCAGACGATCGAGCAACGCCTGCTGCGCAGCCGCACTGACCACCGGCCCTGGACCGTTGATGTCAGTGATGCGTCCGTCCGTTTCCGCCAGTTTGATGTTGCTGCGAGTCTCGCCGGGTACGCGGATGAAGGCGTCGACAAAACCGCGTTTGGCGAACAGCGCTTCGAACGCCTGAAGATTGTCCTCACCGAGAAAACCGCTGACCGTCAGCTGATGCCCGAGGTCTGCCAGCACCTGTGCCACATTGATGCCTTTGCCGGCGGCGTGGGTGTGCATAGCGTCGCTGCGATTGACCTGACCAGGTTCCAGATGCGGCAACTGAACGGTGAGGTCCAGCGCCGGGTTGAGGGTCAGGGTTAGGATTTTGGCCATTACAGAGCCTCCACTAATGCGCGCACTTCATTCGCGCTGCCCACGGCCAGAGCCAGTTGGGCCAGATGTTTTACCTGCGCAAGACTCAGCTCACGAACCCGTGCCTTGACCTCGCCGATGCTGCGCGCCGAAACGCTCAACTCATCCACACCCAGGCCGACCAGCACCGGTACCGCCAGCGGGTCTGCCGCCAGTTCGCCACACACACCGACCCATTTGCCATGAGCATGGGCGGCGCGCACCGTGATGTCGATCAGTTGCAACACCGCCGGGTGCAAGCCATCGGCCTGAGCCGACAGGGTCGGATGACCGCGATCGATGGCCAGGGTGTATTGGGTCAGGTCATTGGTGCCAACGCTGAAGAAGTCGACTTCCTTGGCCAGAACCGGTGCCAGCAAGGCTGCCGACGGCACTTCGATCATGATCCCCAGTTGCAGGTCCGCCACCGGGATTTCCAGACGCAGGCGCTCGGTCATGTCCCGCGCCTGACGCCATTCATCCACGCTGCCGACCATCGGGAACATGATCCGCAACGGGCGGTTGTCAGCGGCGCGCAGCAAGGCACGCAACTGGGCTTCCATGATTTGCGGGCGCTGCAAGGTCAGGCGAATGCCACGTACGCCGAGGAACGGGTTTTCCTCCTTGGCAATCGGCCAATACGGCAACGGCTTGTCACCGCCAACGTCCAGGGTCCGCACCACCAGCGGCCGCCCGGCCAAGCCATCGAGCACCCGACGGTATTCGACTTCTTGAGTCGCTTCGTCCGGTGCTTGCGAATGGGCCATGAAAATCAGTTCGGTGCGCAGCAGGCCAATCCCTTCAGCGCCCTGCTCCACCGCACTGACCACACCTGCGCTTTCGCCGATGTTGGCGAACACTTCGACCGCATGACCGTCGGTGGTCAGCGCCGGTTGGTGACGCTGGGCCGCGGCCGCTTGCAGGCGTTGCTCGCGGTTGTCACGTTCTTCGGCGGCACGCTGCAACGTCGCCGCATCGGCGTCGACATGCAGTCGACCACGCTGGCCATCCAGCAGCAATGGCGTGCCCGACGCCAGCCGCAACACCGCCGCGCCAGCACCGACCAACGCCGGAATGCCCAAGGCCCGAGCGACGATCGCGCTGTGGGCCGTGGCACCACCGCGCGCGGTAAGAATGCCGGCCACCCGCGTTGGATCAAGGCGCGCGACATCCGAAGGCCCGACTTCATCCATCACCAGGATGTACGGCTGATCCGGTTCGCTCGGGGTTTCGATGCCACACAGTTGCGCCAGCACCCGCCGACCGATATCGCGCAAGTCCGCTGCCCGTTCGGCAAGCAAGGCGTCCTGCAAGGATTCCTGTTGTCTGGCTGCCGCGTCGATTACCGCCATCCACGCCGCTTCAGCGCTTTCGCCTTGCTTGAGGCGAGTGTCGACTTCATCGGTCAGTTCCGGGTCGTCGAGCATTTCCTGGTGGGTGATGAAAATCTCGCGGATGGCCTTGGCCTTGCTGCGCTGGATCAACCCTTCGATGTCGCGACGGACATCGGCCAGAGATGTTTTCAAACGCTCGCGTTCGATCGCCGTGGACTCGCCCCGCAACGGGTAATCGATCGCTTGCAGCACCTGAATATGTGCAGGACCAATGGCAATCCCTGGTGCAGCAGCAACGGCCTGAATCACGCAACCGGAGGCGGGAGCAACCACGACGTCAGCGATTTCATTGATGACCTCGTTCTGTGCACTCGCAGTCGGCAGCGGTTCGATGTCTTCGCCCAGGCCTTCTTCGATAGCCGCCAGCAGCGCTGGTAACGCATCGGCGGCGATGCTCGGCTCGGCAATCAACTCCAACACCTGGCCGCGACGGGCGCCGAGGCTGAGCAGTTTGCTCAAGCTCTTCACCGACACCGCGCTGTCCTGGCCGTCGACGATGCGGATGCGGATCTCGCCTTCAAAGCTTTTCGCCAACTGCGCAAGGATCTTCGCTGGCCGCGCGTGCAAACCGTGGGCGTTGGCCAAGGCAATACGAGCGCTCGGCCAATCGGCCGGCAATTCACCGCCGAGCACTTCCAGCACCGCACGACGGCTGGTGGCGCGACCGAGCTCGTGACCACGGCCTTCAATCAGCAAGGCGCAAAGACGTTCAAGCAAGGCCTGATGCGCCTCGCCAAGGCTGGCCAGACAGAACAGCCCGCTCAGTGGCTGACCGAGGTAACGAATCGGTTTATCCGGGGTGACGAAGGCCAGGCCCGGGCGCTTGACCGTTTGTTCGCTGTGCAGCCACCACAGGCCATCACCCAGCGGCAGCGCTTCAACCTGCTGCAATACGGCAGAGAAACCATTGCTCACGCAGTCGGCCTGACGCAACAACCGCGCGCCACGCCAGACCAGTTCTTCGAAGTCGTCGGCGGAGACGCCCAGGCCGATCATTTGCGCATCCAGCGCCAGTTCTTGCGGCGCGCCTTGCAGCAGTTTCAGCAAGGCTTCGGCGCTACTGGCGCGGCGCAGAGCCTGGCCCAGATCGGTTTCGCCAAGGGCCCGGGTCAGCAATTGCAGCAGGCGCAAATGCTCGTCGGATTTGGCCGCGATACCGATCGCCAGGTACACGATGTGCCCGTCGCCCCAATCCACCCCTTCGGGGAACTGCAGCAAACGCACGCCGGTGGTGTGCACCAGATCGCGGGTATCGGGGGTTCCGTGGGGGATCGCAATACCTTGGCCGAGAAAGGTCGAACCCTGGGCTTCACGCGCCTGCAAGCCGCTGAGGTAACCCTCGGCCACCAGGCCATCGTTAACCAGCGTGTCGGCCAGCAAATGCAATGCGGCGGATTTATCCACAGCCGACTGGCCCATGGATATCTGCTCTATGGTGAGCTCGAGCATGCTTTCTCCTTTTTGGCGCGGGGTCGCGCCAGGTATTGTTTTGATTGAATCAGTTTAGGCTTTATTCAGAGCACTCTTTTTCAGAGCATCCTTTGTCGGTTTCACGGCAGAACCGGCAAAAAGAGCCAATAGCGCAGAAAATACGCTTGCTGAAACGTTTAATCTAGATGAATTGGCACGTTACTCGATAATCTCCCAACCTTGAAGTCCAACTTGTCGGATGCGTTGCGACATGGGTCGCCTGCCGTAATCGGGTAGGATTGGACAAAATGTCGGGGCAAGCTCGAAAAAACAAGGAAATCCCGGTTGAAACTCAGTGATATCGCCCAGTTGGCCGGTGTGTCAGTCACCACCGCCAGCTATGTCATCAATGGCAAGGCCGAACAGCAGCGCATCAGCAACGCCACCGTCGAGCGCGTGCGCGCGGTGGTCGAGCAACATGGCTTTACGCCTAATCCTCAAGCGGCCGGGTTGCGCAGTCGGCACACCCGCACCCTGGGTTTCATTCTGCCGGACCTGGAAAACCCCAGTTACGCGCGGATCGCCAAGCTCCTCGAACAAGGTGCCCGGGCGCGTGGCTATCAGTTGCTGATTGCCAGCTCCGACGATGCACCGGACAGCGAGCGCCAGTTGCTCAAGCTGTTTCGCGCACGGCGTTGCGATGCATTGATTGTCGCCAGCTGCCTGCCGGCCGGCGATGACAGCTATCGCCAGTTGCAGGCCAAGGGCTTGCCGATCATTGCGATTGACCGGGTCATGGAGCCTGAGCATTTCTGCTCGGTGATCAGCGATGATCGCGAAGCCAGCCTGAACCTCACCCGCAGCCTGTTGCAACCACAGCCCAAGCAGATTGCGCTGATCGGTGCGCGACCCGAGCTGAGCATCAGCCAGGAACGTGCCGCCGGCTTCAAACAGGCTCTGATCGACTTCAAGGGCGAAGTCTTGATCGAACACGGCGAGGCGTTCAGCCGCGACTGCGGTCGACAACTGATGGAAGAATTACTGCAACGCCTCGGCCATTTGCCGGATGCGTTGGTGACGACGTCCTACGTGCTGCTTCAAGGCGTGTTCGATGCCTTGCATGACTTCCCGTTGAAAACCCGCCCGTTGCGCCTCGGCACGTTTGGTGACACGCAGTTGCTGGACTTCCTGCCGCTGCCGGTCAACGCCATGGCCCAGCAGCATCAACTGATCGCCGACAAAGTACTGCAACTGGCGCTCGCGGCGATTGAAGAAGCCCATTACCAACCCGGTGTGCAAGCCATCGCGCGGACCTTCAAACAGCGTATTCGCCAGGACTGAAACGTGGAGCTGATCGACAGCCACACTCATCTGGACTTCCCGGATTTCGACCCGGACCGCCAGGCGCTGCTGGCTCAAAGCCGCGCCTTGGGTGTGAAGCAGATGGTGGTGCTGGGGGTTTATCAGCGCAATTGGCAGCGGGTGTGGGACCTGGTGCAAAGCGATCCTGACCTGCATGCCGCGTTTGGCCTGCATCCGGTCTATGTCGATGAGCATCGTCCCGCGGACCTGACCGAGTTGGCGGACTGGCTGACGCGTCTGGCCGGCCATCGGCAACTGTGCGCCGTGGGCGAAATTGGTCTGGATTACTTTCTTCAGGACCTGGACCGCGAACGTCAGCAAGCGCTGTTTGAAGCACAGCTGCAACTGGCGGCAGACTTCCAGTTGCCGGCGCTGCTGCATGTGCGACGCAGTCATGCGGCGGTGATTGCGACCTTGAAACGCTTCAGGCTCAAACGCGCCGGCATCATTCACGCCTTTGCCGGCAGCCAGGAAGAGGCCCGCGAATACCTCAAGCTCGGTTTCAAACTGGGATTGGGTGGCGCGGCGACCTGGCCACAAGCGTTGCGCATGCACAAAGTGATCGCCGGTCTGCCACTGACCTCGGTGGTACTGGAAACCGACTCACCGGACATGGCACCCGCCATGTACCCCGGACAACGCAACAGCCCTGCTCACCTGCCGGCGATTTGCACGGCTCTGGCGCAAATCATGGCCATCAGCCCCGAACAACTGGCCGCCGCCAGCACCACCAACGCCTGCGAGCTGTTCAACTGGTAATCCATCGGCTTGCGGCGGCCGGTAATCGTCAAACCCGAAACGCGCTGATCAAGTGCTTCAACTGCACCACTTGGGCCGACAGTGCACGGCTGGCATGCTCGGTCTGGTGCGCACCTTCGGCGGTGCGCTCGCCAGCCCGGTTGATCTCGACAATGTTCTGGTCGATATCGTGGGCCACCGCGGTTTGCTGCTCGACTGCCGCGGCAATTTGCTGATTCTGATCGACGATCATGCCCACCGCACCCAGGATGTTTTCCAGGGCTTGCTGGACCTTTTCCGACTGACCGACCGTGCCACTGGCCATCTGGTGGCTGACGCCCATGGCCTTCACGGCGGCGCCAACGCCACCGTGCAGCCTGGTAATCATCTGCTCGATTTCTTCGGTCGATCGCTGGGTCCGTTTGGCCAAGGTGCGGACCTCATCGGCCACCACCGCAAAGCCACGTCCCTGCTCACCCGCACGGGCGGCCTCGATGGCCGCGTTGAGCGCCAGCAGGTTGGTCTGCTCGGCGATGCTCTTGATCACTTCCAGCACGCGACTGATGGACTGGCTGTCGCTGGCCAGTTGATTGATCACCAGCACTGACGAGTCGATCTCGCTGGCCAGTTGCGCAATGCTGCCTTGTTGCGACTCGACCAACCCGCGCCCGCTAATGGTTTCATCGTTGACGCTGTGGGCGCTGCTGACGGCAGCCGCCGCACTGCGCGCAACTTCCTGAGCGGTGGCCGACATCTGGTTCATCGCCGTAGCGACTTGCTCGATCTGCGTACGCTGACCGGCCACCGCCTGATTGCTCCGGGCCGACACCGTTTCCACCTGACTCGCCTGACGCTCGACCTCGTTGACGGTCTTGCCAACCAACTCGATCAGGTCATGGATCTTCGCCACGGTGCCATTGAAGACGTTGCCCAACTCACCCAACTCATCACGGCTGTGGGCGGTAAACGTGATGGTCATGTCACCGGCCGCCACCTTGTCCATGACTCCGCCGAGACGCTTGAGGGTGGTGCGGGTGGAGGCATAGAAGCCGCCATAGAGGTAAAAAATCAGCACGAACACCACCGACAGTGCCACCGCTTGCAGCACCATGTGCGTGCGGTTCTGTTCCAGGCGTTGCTGCAATTGAACGCCGAGAAATTTAAGCGTCGCGTCATTCAGTTGATAGGTCTTGTCCATCAGCCCGGTGACCTGATCGTAAAAACCCTGCCAGGGTTTATCGAGGGTATCGGCCACCACCACTTGCTCTTCAAACAGCTCGCTGGCCTGTTTGAGCGTGGCTTTGCTGGCATTGGCCGAGGGTTCCAGCACCTCACGCGCCGCTTTGCCGGCCGCCAGTGCGTCCTGCAACTTCAAGGCGTATTCGGCCTGAAGCTTGTCGATCTGCGCCAGCAGTTCATCGAACCGGGTGCTCGAAGCGGAATTGAGAAACCTCTGCCCCAGCGAGTAGGCCCCCATCGCCCGGCCTTCGCCGAGGGTTTGCGTGACTCGTGGAGTGACATTGGTGATCAGCTCGCTCAATTGGCGCATGTCACTCTGGTTGTCGCGGCTCAGACCGGCCTGACTGGCGATGATCTGACTGAAAATCTGCGCATTGCCGAGCAGTTTGCCGATCAGCGCACTTTTGCTTTGCACAGACGTCTCCGCTTGTTGAGCCTTGAACGCTGCAATCATTTCATCGCGCTTGCCATCAAAAACACTGACCTGCTCAGGATCGATGGTCGTCGCGGTCAGGCTTTGCAGGCGCGCAAGCACGCTCTGCTCAAGGGCGCTGATTTTCGATTCGGTATCTCCGGCCTTGCCAGACTGGCCGAGGGTCGCGTTGATCTGTACCAGGTTGTTCAGGGTTTCCAGATCCCGCCGCAGCGTCAGACCACTGCCCAACAGGTCGAGGCTTTGCAATTCGACCTGAGTGCCCTGGAACTCGCGATACGAGTCGCGGACCAGATAGAAATTGGTCACCAGCATGGGAAAGAAAAACAGCACGCTGATCAGGCTGAACTTCATGCCGAAGCTCAGGCGATTCATCAGTGCAACGGCGGGATAGAGCAAACCCTTCACAGACGTCCCCCTTTCATTTCTTATTTTTATTCGCAGGCACGCAGATGCAGCAGATAGCCACTATGGCGCGCTGCTTCTGTATAGCTCAAATCGAAAGGGGGTTTTGTAACTTAAGGTTAACAGCCAAGAGATCCGCGATCCCTTTGTGGCGAGGGCGCTTGCTCCCGCTCGAGCGGGCAGCGGTTGCGAACACGGCGGAACGCATTCAGTCGGCTAAACGCACCGAAAATTTCGGGGTCGCTTCGCAACCCAGCGGGAGCAAGCTCCCTCGCCACAGGGGGGCCATTCGTATTTCAGGGCAGCACGGTCCAAACGGCAAACCCGGCATACCAGACCACCGCCGCCCGCAGCAGCAGTTCCCAGATCTGATCCAGGTTGTGAACCCCTTCTGGCCCCGCCACTGGCGCCGGAATCTCACCCGCTACCACGCCGACATTCTCGATCAACTGCGCGGCGCTAATATTCCAGTTCAACAATTCATGAAGCATCACCCGACTGACCGCGACGAAGTTGCCGACCAGCGCAAAACTCGCGGCCAACAAACGCACCGGCAGCCAGTCAAAGGCATGTCGCAATTGTGCGGCTCGCTCGACCACCGCCGGGTTCTTGCTGTGCTCGGCCGCCAGGGCCAGCAAGCGATAACTCAGGGCCGCCACCGGACCGAGCAGGAAGTACCAGAAAATCACCGCAAAAAAACTCTGATAAGCCTGCCACAGCAAATGAGCTTGAACCTTCTGCAGCAATTGCTCGCCGCTGTCGGCGCAAATATCCAGGTCACGTTTGGCGACAAGCGCCGCCGCTTGCAGGTCTTCCCGGCGCCAGGCATCACGAAACGGTCCCAGGCCGCCGAGCAAATCACCACGGCCCAGGCTGTAAATCACCACCAGCAAATGCACCGGCAAGGCCAGCAAGCCATAGGCTACCGGCTCCAGTACCAGCAACAAAAAGCCGAGTAACGCCACAGGGAACAGCACCAGCAATGCCAGTACCAGCCAGGGCCGATTCGCAAGCTTTGGGCTGGCTTCATACTTGGCCAGCTCCCGCAGCCATCCACCGTCGCGCTGAACTTGATGACGCAAGGCCGAGAACTTCTCGATCCAGACCGCCAGCAGTAACACCAGAAAACTCATTGTGCTTCCCCTTTTTCCAGAGCCCCGCGATAGCGTGCCCAGTCGAACGCCGGTCCCGGATCAGTCTTGCGTCCGGGGGCGATATCGCTATGCCCCTGGATACGTGAATGGGTGATGGCTGTAAACGTAGACTGCAATTGGCGGGTCAGGGCAATCAGCGCGTGATATTGAGCATCGGTGAACGGCAGATCATCAGTGCCTTCAAGCTCGATGCCAAGGGAGAAATCGTTACAGCCTTCGCGCCCCTCGAATTGGGACACGCCTGCGTGCCACGCCCGATCAAGACAAGAGACAAACTGCGTGACCGCGCCGTCACGCTCAATCAGAAAATGTGCAGACACACGCAAGTCGGCAATCCCTTCAAAGTAGGGGTGCTCGGTGACATCCAGGCGGTTCTGAAAAAATTCCTGCACCTTGCCCGTCGCGAACTGCGCCGGTGGCAGGCTGATGTTGTGGATCACCAGCAAGGAGATTTCGCCCGTGGGGCGCGCATTGAAGTTGGGTGACGGGCAATGGCGCACGCCTTCAAACCAACCGCTCGCGGGGTCCAACTGCATACAGGCTCCTTCAATGACGGCTCTGACGGGCTCCAGTATGCCGTGATCGCCCCTCAGGTTGCGATCACTTGGCGCAATTGAGGGTCGGCGAGAATGAATTCGAAGAGCATCGCGATCAGATTAATCACATCCTCATCCGCTACCCCGACCACCCGAGACTTGCCACTTTTGACACTGACCCGGGTCAGCAACTGTTCGAGCTGATTGCGCAGATCGAAATCATCCAGGGCGGCAGGGGCCGGCACGAATTTCTGCAAATGCGAGAGCAGGCGCAGTAGATCGCGGGTCGAGATGGGCTGGCTCTGGGCGCTCGCCTCGAGGGTCGGCGCAACACTGCCGCGCACGGGGTACAGCAACGCCTGCAAGGTGGCGAAGACTTCCTGCACGCTTTTATCGTCGTGCGTGCTGTTGGATCTGACGCCCGACTCGCTGGACTCTGCATGAACACTGGCCGCCGCCCGGCCCGTGACACGACGCGCGGGTGCGGCCTTGAGTTCAGGCAGAACGCCAGTGGCGATCAGCAATTGGTTGGCTTGCGCATAGAGCTGATCAGCATCGCTGAGCACATAGCGTTCGAACAATTTGAGGATGATCAACTTGACCTTGATCTCCACCCCCAGATTGCGTCCAGCCTGCAAAAAGTACTCGCAGAGCATCGCCGGCCCCATGGGATTGCGCGAATCATCCAGGGGCTTGCCCAGCAGAGTGCTCAGGCGCGCGGTCAGTTGTCCAAGGGCAAAGCCGTCCCGGTTGAGCGCCTTGGCGACCATGGCTTCCAGCGCCGCTTGCCGCTCAGGCTGGTCATCGGGGAGTTCGATCGAAGGGGCGGGATTCATCGCCAATGGCAAGGTGGCGTGTACCAGGTCGTACGGGATGAGGCCGGCAAAGGCTTCGAAGAAGCTCTCGTGAAAGCCGCGCTCGATGTTTTTGCGCTTGAGGCGCAAATCGCGCATGGCTTCAAAGAAGATGTTCTGCTCGACATTGTTCTGTGCCCGGTCGGCCATTTCGAACAAGGTGTTGTCGGCGTTATCGAACAGCTCCTGCAAACCAAGCCTGAGTTGTTGCGCAGCCTTGTCGCGAACCTGAAGCAGAATCACCGGCAGGCGGGCGAGCGGCGATGGATTCGCCTGATCGGTAGCGGCCTTGTGCAAAGGCACTACATTCCCGTCGTTGTGCATCCAAGCCTCCTGCAAAGGGGTGATTCCTCCATTCAATGTGAAGCGACAAACGCACACGGCCGGCTCACAACGCAATCGTGATGCACCGCGCAGCATTTCAAGTGTCGGGACGCCAAAGAGACGTCAAGGCCATGACGTCAAACGCAAGGCGCGATTATCTGCAAAAGACCTCCCGAGTGCCAGCAGACTCTGCATCAGCCTATGAAACAGCGCTCGATCACAGATCGGCACGCAGGGGTAATGCGGGCGAGTCGACCAAGTGCAGGCTTTAGAACCTGCTGAAAGTGGTGGGCGCCTTGGGTTCGCTTGCAGCATGGCCCTATAATCGAGCCACTTTGTTTGTGGAGCCCGTTATGCCGAATCTACGCCTCGCCGATTTGACCGCCGAAATCGAAGCCAACGTGCGCCGTGCGTTGCTTGAAGACATCGGCAGCGGCGACATCACCGCACAATTGATCCCGGCCGAGCGCCTGGCCAAAGCCACGATCATTACCCGTGATGCGGCCGTCATCAGCGGCACCGCTTGGGTCGACGCGGTGTTCCGGCAACTGGACCCGCGCGTTGCGGTGCACTGGCAAGTGCGCGACGGTGAGCGCGTGAGCCCCAATCAGGCGTTGTTTCACCTCGAAGGCCCCGCCCGTTCGCTGCTGACCGGAGAGCGTAGTGCGCTGAATTTTCTGCAACTGCTTTCCGGTGTCGCCACTCGTGCGCAATACCTGGCCGACTTCGTTGCCGATACTCAGGTGAAACTGCTGGATACCCGCAAAACCCTGCCTGGGCTGCGATTGGCGCAAAAGTACGCCGTGACCTGCGGCAGCTGCCACAACCACCGCATCGGCCTGTACGACGCTTTTCTGATCAAGGAAAACCATATCGCTGCCTGCGGCGGCATCCCTCAAGCCATCGCCGCCGCGCACAAGATCGCGCCGGGCAAACCGGTGGAGATTGAAGTGGAAAGCCTGGAGGAGCTCAAGGAGGCCCTGGCGGCGGGCGCCGACATCATCATGCTTGATGAACTGAGCCTGGACGACATGCGTGAAGCCGTGCGGCTGAATGCCGGCAAGGCGAAACTCGAGGCCAGCGGTGGCGTCAACGAAAGCACCTTGCGGCCAATCGCCGAGACGGGCGTGGATTACATCTCGATTGGCGCGATGACCAAGGATGTGAAGGCTGTAGACCTGTCGATGCGCTTGAGTCTCTGACAAAAAGAAACGCCAGCCTCATGAGGCTGGCGTTGCTTTCAAACCACCAGATTGTTCATCTCGCAGTATTCTTCCCACTCGACGCCCAGCACCTCGGCTGCTTCCTTGTGCAACGCAAGGCGCGTCGCCTCGTATTCTTCCGGCGTTGAGGTGTACTTGAGCGTCAGCTCCCAAGGCTGCAAGCCCTGCGCTTCTGCCTCGTCCTCGAACGCCCACTGAATCTGATCTTTCTGATCGTCGGCGCTCAGGTTCTTGATCTCTTCCATCAATTCTGGCGCATCAAGCATGTACTTCTTGAGGGCCTCTTCGTGTCTTTGTTCTTGAGTCATTTCGTTCACGGTCATGGCGTTCTCGCTGATCATGGGAATGGAAGATGGATCTGGATCATCAAGGATCTCTCTGACGCAGAAAACCGTTTGAAGCCCGGTTTATCTGGCCTTCAGAACCATTCGGGATCATCTGAAAACTGCTGGGCGATGCTCATGCAGGCACCGAATATAGGACGTTTGGCCCGTGAATTACACGGCTCTTTACATCTATCCCACAAAAAGTTTCATGCAGGGCGCGTCGAGAGCATCGGGAACATAATTTCAAATCCAAAGTCATAGCGATGTGCCATATCGGTATTTCACAAGGAATCTCAGTGATGCGCAGTTTTTCGAAGCTTTCCTCTGTTCTGTCCGCCACCGCAATGACCGCCCTGATGGGTGTCCTGGCTTTGCCAGGCACCGCAATGGCCAGCGTTGAGCTGAGCAACAGCGGTCCGTCTTACGATGACAAACTCTCCGCCATCCACAATGAATACGGCAAGGACGTTCTGGTCAAAAGCGATTTCCGCATCGACGAACTGAAAAAGATGCAGGAAACCATCAACAATCAGACGCGCCAGATCGAAGAACTCAAGCGCAGCAGCGGTTCCAGCTCAAGCTCCAGCAGCAAGGAGATCGACGACCTCAAGAGCAAGGTCAAAGAGCAGGAACGTGATCTGGATAAACTCGCTCGGCAGGTGGAAGACCTCAATCGCAACAGCGGCTCCAGCTCCAGCTCGAACAGCAGCGATATCTCGAACCTGAAACGGACCATCAGCGATCAGGATCGTGCGATGGATCAGCTCAAACGCACCGTCGAGGAGCTGAGCAGAAAGGTGAAATAACAGGGGGAAGTGGTGCCCGAGACAGGAATCGAACCTGCGACCTTCGCGTTACGAGTGCGCTGCTCTACCGGCTGAGCTACACGGGCGGTGGGCTAAACCTAGCACTGACTTTGGGGTCGGGCAACTCGGTAAGCCCCTCAATTTCCAGCACACAGCAAAACGCCCCGAACCAGTCGGGGCGTTTGCTTGTTCAGCGCTTAAGCTGCGGGGTAATTAAACGCCCGAAGCCTTGGCTGCTGCTACGTCTTTGATGGACAGCTTGATACGGCCGCGGTTGTCCACGTCCAGTACCAGTACTTCCACTTCCTGGCCTTCTTTCAGGATGTCGGTCACTTTCTCAACGCGAGCGTCGCTCAGCATGGAGATGTGAACCAGACCGTCCTTGCCCGGCAGGATGTTGACGAATGCGCCGAAGTCGACGATGCGCTCAACTTTACCGACGTAGATCTTGCCGATTTCAGCTTCAGCGGTGATACCCAGAACGCGCTGACGAGCGGCTTCAGCTGCTTCCTTGGTTTCGCCGAAGATCTTGATCGAGCCGTCGTCTTCGATGTCGATCGAAGCCTTGGTCTCTTCACAGATCGCACGAATGGTCGCGCCGCCTTTACCGATGACATCACGGATTTTGTCGGTGTCGATTTTCATCGCGATCATGGTCGGAGCGTTTTCCGACAGTTCGGTACGCGACTGGGCGATGATCTGGTTCATCTGGCCGAGGATGTTCAGGCGCGCTTCCAGGGCTTGGCCCAGAGCGATTTCCATGATTTCTTCGGTGATGCCTTTGATCTTGATGTCCATCTGCAGCGCGGTAACACCTTTGGAGGTACCGGCTACTTTGAAGTCCATGTCGCCCAGGTGGTCTTCGTCGCCCAGGATGTCGGTCAGGACGGCGAACTTCTCGCCTTCTTTAACCAGACCCATGGCGATACCGGCAACCGGCGCCTTCATCGGCACACCAGCGTCCATCAGAGCCAGGGAAGCACCGCAGACCGAAGCCATGGAGCTGGAACCGTTGGACTCGGTGATTTCCGATACCACACGGATGGTGTACGGAAACACGTCGGCAGCAGGCAGCATGGCCTGAACCGAACGACGGGCCAGACGGCCGTGACCGATTTCACGACGACCAGCGCCACCCATGCGACCACACTCGCCCACCGAGAACGGAGGGAAGTTGTAGTGCAGCATGAACGGGTCTTTTTTCTCGCCTTCCAGGGTGTCCAGCAGTTGTGCGTCACGGGCGGTGCCCAGAGTCGCAACGACCAGAGCCTGGGTTTCGCCACGGGTGAACAATGCCGAACCGTGGGTCTTCGGCAGAACACCGACTTCGATGTTCAGCGGACGTACGGTACGGGTGTCGCGACCGTCGATACGTGGCTTGCCGTTAACGATGTTTTCGCGAACGGTGCGGTATTCGATTTCACCGAAAGCTGCTTTGACTTCGCTGGACGAAGGCTGGCCTTCTTCACCGGACAGCTTGGCAACAACCTGGTCTTTCAGTTCGCCCAGGCGAGCGTAACGGTCGGCCTTGACGGTGATGGTGTAAGCCTGGGAGATCGCTTCGCCGAACTCGGCACGGATGGCGCCCAGCAGTGCGGTGGCTTCAGGCGCAGGAGCCCAGGTCCAGGTTGGCTTGGCAGCTTCGGCAGCCAGTTCTTTAACGGCGTTGATCACAACCTGGAACTCGTCGTGAGCAAACAGTACCGCGCCCAGCATCTGGTCTTCGGTCAGCTCTTTGGCTTCCGATTCAACCATCAATACCGCTTCCGAAGTACCGGCAACGACCATGTCCAGGCTCGATGCTTTCAGTTGTTCGTAAGTCGGGTTCAGCAGGTAACCGGTGCTTTCGTGGAACGCAACGCGGGCAGCGCCGATCGGGCCATCGAAAGGAATGCCGGAGATCGCCAGCGCAGCCGAGGTACCGATCATCGCAGCGATGTCCGGATCGGTCTTCTTGCTGGTGGAAACGACGGTGCAGACAACCTGCACTTCGTTCATGAAGCCTTCCGGGAACAGCGGACGGATCGGACGGTCGATCAGTCGGGAAGTCAGGGTTTCTTTCTCGGAAGGACGGCCTTCGCGCTTGAAGAAACCGCCAGGGATCTTACCTGCAGCGTAAGTTTTTTCCTGGTAGTGAACAGACAGGGGGAAGAAGCCCTTGCCTGGATCGGCTTGCTTGGCACCGACTACGGTCACCAATACGCTGACGTCGTCGTCAACGGTGACCAATACTGCGCCGGAGGCCTGACGGGCGATACGGCCAGTCTCGAGGGTAACGGTCGACTGACCGAACTGGAATTTTTTGATTACCGGGTTCACGGTGTCCTACCTTCTTTGTGGCTCTTGGGGGAACTGGTTTTCTTGCGAAATTCTTGGGCAATGCCGGGAATCGGCCCGACTTTGATTGTCCAGGTAAAACTGTTGTCCAGATAAAACTTGAGGCTGGGAGCCTGCCATGCGCCGGCGGGAAACCCGCTGACGCATGACAGACAACCAACCTCTAGCGCAATCGCTGATTAGCGACGCAGACCCAGGCGAGCGATCAGAGCGCTGTAACGGCTCACGTCCTTGCCTTTCAGGTAGTCCAGCAGCTTACGACGCTGGTTTACCATGCGGATCAGACCACGACGGGAGTGGTGATCTTTACCGTTGGCCTTGAAGTGACCTTGCAGTTTGTTGATGTTGTGGGTCAGCAGTGCAACTTGCACTTCTGGCGAACCAGTGTCACCAACAGCTTGCTGGTAGTCAGCTACGATTTGAGCTTTTTCTTGAACGTCGAGAGCCATGAGGCAATCCTTTTATCAGGAAACTATTTCAAAGAAACAGTTTCAACAGGCCAGGGACAAATCCCTGTATCTAAAAATGAGTAGTGACCGTGCCTGTTAACAGCCACCCTCGTTCGGTCATTCTGACCGAATCAGTCGACGCGGCGCGATGCGCCCGTCTTCGCTCACTTCACCGATACCGATGAAGCGACCATTGTGATCCTGTACTCGTACCATGCCGAACTTCGGTGCATCCGGGGCGCGTACCGGCTGGCCGTTGAGCCAGTAGAACGAGCTGTGCTCCGAGAACTGCAACAGTGGCCAATCCAGCAAGCCGCTGTCCGATGGCATCAGGAAGCGATCAACCGCTTCGTTGCCGCCTTCGGCATGTACTGCTTCCAACTCTTCCAGCGTGACCGTCTGGGCCAGGCTGAACGGACCGGCCTGGGTACGTCGCAACTGCGCAACGTAAGCGCCACAACCGAGCTCTTCACCAATATCCTCCACGAGGGTGCGGATATAGGTGCCTTTGCTGCAATCTACGGCGAAGCGCGCAGTATCACCTTCAAAGGCCAGCAATTCCAAGCGCGCAATAGTAACAGAACGCGGTTCGCGCTCCACCACTTCACCTGCACGGGCCAGCTTGTACAACGGCTGACCGTCACGCTTGAGGGCTGAGTACATCGGCGGTATCTGACTGATTTGCCCACGAAATTTCGGCAAAACCGCTTCGATATCGGCGCGACCAACGGTCACCGCGCGCTCCTGCAAAACCTCACCCTCAGCGTCTGCCGTGGTGGTGGTCTTGCCCAATTGCGCCAGGGTTTCATAGCCCTTGTCGGAGTCGAGCAGGTATTGCGAGAACTTGGTCGCCTCACCGAAGCACAGCGGCAACACGCCGGTGGCCAACGGATCAAGACTGCCGGTGTGCCCGGCCTTCTCGGCATTGAGCAGCCAGCGAACCTTCTGCAAGGCCGCGTTGGAGGTGAACCCCAGCGGCTTGTCGAGCAGGATGATGCCGCTGACGTTACGACGGATACGTTTGACCTGAGCCACCGATTACTCCTTGGTGTCTACGGGTTCTGCCGCAACCGGGTGCTGATTGTCTTCAGCCACGGCGCGCTCGATCAATGCCGACAGATGAGCGCCACGCACGACGCTTTCGTCGTAGTGGAAGTGCAGCTGAGGAACGCTGCGCAGCTTCATCTCGCGAGCCAACTGCATGCGCAGGAAACCGGCGGCCGAGTTCAACACCTTGATGCTTTGAGCGATATCGTCTGCGCTGTCCTGCCCCATCACGGTGATGAAAATCTTGGCGTGACCGACGTCACGGCTGACTTCAACAGCGGTAATGGTGACCAGGCCGACGCGCGGGTCTTTGACTTCACGACGGATCAGCTGTGCCAGCTCACGCTGCATCTGATCGCCGATACGTTGGGTACGGCTGTATTCTTTTGCCATGTCTTGTTACCTGTTACTGCCTCACGGTGAAACCCGTGTGGTCTGAAAGCGGCAAACGCCCGGCCTGACAGAAGCCAGACCGGGCGTTGCGTTTAGAGTCCGGGTGATGCGCCGTGCATTTGCATGCGGCTGCCCATCACGGCTCTTGAAGTGCGCGAGTTAGAGGCTGCGAGCAACCTGAACCTTCTCGAAGACTTCGATCTTGTCACCGACTTTGACGTCGTTGTAGCTCTTCACGCCGATACCGCATTCCATGCCGGCACGTACTTCGGAAGCGTCATCCTTGAAGCGGCGCAGGGATTCCAGCTCGCCTTCGAAGATAACGATGTCTTCACGCAGTACACGGATTGGACGGTTACGGTGCACAACACCTTCGATAACCATGCAACCGGCGATCGCGCCGAACTTCGGCGAACGGAACACGTCGCGGACTTCAGCGATACCCAGGATGTTCTCCCGAACGTCGCTGCCAAGCATACCGGTCAGGGCTTTCTTGACGTCTTCGATGATGTCGTAGATCACGTTGTAGTAACGCATATCCAGACCTTCCTGCTCGACGATCTTGCGAGCGCCAGCATCGGCACGCACGTTGAAGCCGAACAGTACAGCGTTGGAGGCCAGTGCCAGGTTGGCGTCGCTCTCGGTGATACCACCGACACCGCCACCGACTACACGCACTTGCACTTCGTCGTTACCCAGGCCGTTCAAGGCGCCGTTCAACGCTTCCAACGAACCACGGACGTCGGATTTGAGGACGATGTTAAGCGTCTTCTTCTCTTCCTGGCCCATGTTCTCGAAGATGTTTTCCAGCTTGCCTGCGTGAGCACGAGCCAGTTTGACTTCGCGGAACTTGCCTTGACGGAACAGAGCCACTTCACGGGCTTTCTTCTCGTCGGCAACCACGCTCATCTCGTCGCCAGCGTCCGGGGTACCGTCCAGGCCGAGAATCTCGACAGGGATGGAAGGACCGGCTTCCTTGATTGGCTTGCCGTTCTCGTCGAGCATGGCGCGAACGCGGCCATAGTTCGAACCGACCAGCACCATGTCGCCTTGGCGCAGAGTACCGTCCTGGACCAGAACGGTTGCAACCGGGCCACGACCTTTGTCGAGACGCGATTCAACCACGACACCACGGCCAGGAGCCGAAGGAGTCGCTTTCAGTTCGAGAACTTCAGCTTGCAGCAGAACAGCTTCGAGCAGCTCGTCTACACCAGTACCGACTTTCGCCGAAACCGATACGAACGGAGTGTCGCCGCCCCACTCTTCCGAGGTCACGCCGTGAACCGACAGTTCGCTACGGATGCGATCGAGATCAGCGCCCGGCTTGTCGATTTTGTTCACTGCAACAACCAGCGGAACACCAGCAGCCTTGGCGTGCTGTACGGCTTCAATGGTCTGCGGCATTACGCCGTCGTCCGCTGCAACCACCAGGATCACGATGTCGGTTGCCTTGGCACCACGAGCACGCATAGCGGTAAACGCGGCGTGACCCGGGGTATCGAGGAAGGTGACCATGCCGCGTTCGGTTTCAACGTGGTACGCACCGATGTGCTGGGTGATACCGCCGGCTTCGCCAGCTGCTACCTTGGCACGACGGATATAGTCGAGCAGCGAGGTCTTACCATGGTCAACGTGGCCCATTACGGTCACGACTGGCGCACGGGAGAAAGCCTCACCTTCAAACTTCAGGGACTCGGCCAGGGAATCTTCCAGGGCGGTGTCGCTGACCAGGGTCACTTTGTGGCCCAGCTCTTCAGCAACCAGTTGAGCAGTTTCCTGATCAAGTACCTGGTTGATGGTCGCTGGAGTACCCAGTTTGAACATGAACTTGATGATTTCAGCAGCCTTGACCGACATCTGCTGAGCGAGATCGCCAACAGTGATGGTTTCGCCGATCTTCACTTCGCGCACGACAGGGCCGGTTGGGCTCTGGAAACCGTGGGCGTTGCGCTTCTTCAGCTTGGCCTTGCCGCGACCACCACGACGGAAGCCATCGCTTTCTTCGTCGGTAGTCCGTGGAGCAACGCGTGGAGCAGGCGCCTTTTCCTTGACCGAAGCGCGATGTGGAGCGTTTTTGCGCTCACCATCACCCGCGCCACGACGATTGTTATCGTCGGCGCGTGGTTTGTCCGGACGACGCTGTTCGTCGCGTTTGCGAGTGTCAGCCGCTGGCGCTGCTGCTACAACCGGTGCTTCACGCACTGGCTCGGCAACTGCGACAGGTGCTGCAACAGCTTCAGTAGAAGCAGATTGCACAGCAGCAGGCTGGCGACGCGCTTCTTCTTCGGCGCGACGCTTGGCTTCTTCTTCAGCCTTCTGACGTGCAGCATTTTCTACTGCGCGACGCTCTTCCAGTTCGCGTTTGCGCTCGGCTTCGATTTCTTCCGGGCTGCGCTGTACGAAGACTTTCTTCTTGCGTACTTCAACGCTGATGCTTTTGCTGCCAGCAACACGCAGGGTGCTGGTGGTTTTACGCTGCAACGTGATTTTGCGCGGTTCTTCCACTTTCGCCTTGTGGCTGCTTTTCAAGTGAGTCAGCAAAGATTGCTTCTCACTGTCGGTCACATGTTCCTCGGCGGCGGTGTGCGGCAGACCTGCCTCACGCATCTGCTGCAGCAGGCGCTCTACCGGTGTTTTGACCTCATCGGCCAGTTGTTTCACCGTGACTTGCGTCATGCACTTCTCTCCTCAGGCCGCGCCTATTACTCGAACCAATGGGCTCGGGCGGCCATGATCAACTTGCCGGCACGATCATCGTCAATGCCGTCGATGTCGAGCAGGTCGTCAATAGACTGCTCGGCCAGGTCTTCGCGGGTAATTACGCCGCGCACCGCCAGTTCCATCGCCAAATCCTTGTCCATACCCTCAAGCGAGAGCAGGTCTTCGGCCGGATGGGCGTCTGCCAGCTTTTCCTCAGTAGCGATGGCTTTAGTCAACAAACGATCCTTGGCCCGAGCGCGAAGCTCGTTGACGGTGTCTTCGTCAAAGCCATCGATGTTGAGCATTTCTTCCAACGGTACGTAGGCAATCTCTTCCAGGCTGGTAAAGCCCTCATCAACCAGCACCTGTGCCAGATCTTCGTCGACTTCCAGCTCGTCGATGAAGTTGCGCAGGATGTCGCCGGTTTCTGCTTGCTGTTTAGCCTGGATGTCCGATTCGGTCATCACGTTCAGGGTCCAGCCAGTCAACTGGCTAGCCAGACGCACGTTCTGACCACCGCGACCGATGGCCTGAGCCAGATTGTCTGCGCCAACGGCGATGTCCATTGCATGGGCATCTTCGTCAACGATAATTGCCGCAACCTCAGCCGGGGACATGGCGTTGATCACGAACTGCGCCGGGTTGTCGTCCCACAGGACGATATCCACACGCTCACCACCCAATTCGCCCGACACTGCCTGGACGCGTGAACCGCGCATACCAATGCAAGCACCTTGCGGATCGATGCGTTTGTCCTTGGAGCGGACCGCGATCTTGGCGCGCGAACCCGGGTCACGGGACGCAGCCATTACTTCGATCAGGCCTTCAGCGATTTCCGGCACTTCGATGCGGAACAACTCGATCAGCATTTCTGGCGCGGTACGCGACAGAATCAGCTGCGGGCCGCGGTTCTCGGTGCGGATTTCCTTGAGCAGTGCACGCAGGCGCACACCCACCCGGAAAGTTTCGCGAGAAATGATGTCTTCACGAGCCAGCAGCGCTTCAGCGTTGTTACCCAGATCAACGATCACGTTGTCGCGGGTTACTTTCTTCACGGTGCCGGAGATGATTTCTCCCAGACGCTCGCGGTAGGCATCAACGACTTGAGCGCGTTCGGCTTCGCGGACTTTCTGCACGATAACTTGCTTGGCAGTCTGCGCAGCAATGCGGCCGAATTCGATGGACTCGATTTTTTCTTCGACTACATCACCGACCTTCGCGCCAGGATGCGTTTCCTGAACCTTGCTCGGCCAGGTTTCAACAGCCGGATCATCCAGGTCTGCTTCTTCGACTACCGTCCAGCGACGGAAAGTTTCATAAGCACCGGTGTGGCGATTGATTTCCACACGCAGATCAACTTCGTCTTCAAAACGCTTTTTGGTAGCGGTGGCCAGAGCCAGCTCCAGCGCTTCAAAAATTACGTTTGCCGGTACGCCCTTTTCATTGGATACCGACTCAACAACCAGCAGTACTTCTTTGCTCATCGTACGCCTCGCCTTTCGCAAGCCATTGGATCCGCGGGATCCGCGTCTCAGTCAAAACTGGGAATAATGTTGGCCTTGTCGATCATATCGATCGGCAACAGGAATTCATGGTCTTCAACCTGCACCACGACGTCCTGCTCTTCTACACCGCGCAGAAGGCCCTGAAAGTTGCGTCGACCTTCGAAAGGCGAGCGCAGCTTGATCTTCACTTGGTCACCGGCAAACTTTGCAAACTGTTCAAGCGTGAACAGCGGGCGTTCCATGCCAGGCGAGGAAACTTCAAGGGTGTATTCAACGGAGATCGGATCTTCAACATCCAGTACACCGCTGATCTGACGGCTGACGATGGCACAATCGTCCACCAGCACACCGCCTTCTTTATCGATATAAACGCGCAACAGTGAGTGGCGACCTTGAGCCGAAAACTCAATACCCCAGCATTCATAGCCAAGGGCCACGACCACCGGGGCCAACAAGGCCTGCAACTGTTCTAGCTTGCTCGACACCTGAACCCCCTCGTGCATGTAAATGCATGCTATGCAAAATAAAAAAATGGGCGAAACGCCCATCCCTGAAACGCCGTTGAACAGCGGCGTTATAAAGTGTCCAGCTAACAAAAAGCCCCTGAAAAGGGGCTCCTGAAACTGGTTGCGGGGGCCGGATTTGAACCGACGACCTTCGGGTTATGAGCCCGACGAGCTACCAGACTGCTCCACCCCGCGACAAAGCTGGGGCGGAAGTATACGACCGATCCCTAACAGGGTCAATGTAACCTTCCACCTACAAGAAAGCCCGCAACAGCGGGCTCTCCTGATAATTGGTACCGAGAAGGGGACTCGAACCCCTACACCCTATGGGCACAACCACCTCAAGGTTGCGTGTCTACCAATTCCACCACCTCGGCAATACTACGTTTGAAACCCTTCTTACTTTTGCTCTTGAGCTGGAGGTACGTCAGTCGCATTGGTTGCCGACTTTTGCTCTTGAAGCACCGGTACATCATCAGAAGCCGGTTTTTGCTTTGGAACTTCCAACACTGCTGGGTTTGGCAAACCTACTTGAGTCAGCTGGTGAGCTTTCTCTTTAGCAAAGTAACCTAACCCTAAGCTGGTTATGAAGAAACCTGCGGCAAGTATAGCAGTAAACTTACTAAGAAAGGTAGAGGAACCTTGGCTTCCGAACACAGTATTTGAAGCACCTGCTCCGAAAGACGCACCAGCGTCCGCACCTTTACCCTGCTGCAGCAATACGAGAGCAACTACGCCCAGTGCACCCAGCAGATGAAAAACGACTACGACTGTTTCCAGCATTTTTTCAGTTTCCCGCGGCGCGACAAATCGCACCGAACTCATCTGCATTCAGGGAAGCTCCACCAATGAGCCCCCCATCGATATCCGGCATGCCGAACAGTTCGACCGCATTGGCCGCCTTCACGCTGCCGCCGTATAGAAGCCGCACACCTTGTGCGACCTCAGAATTCTCTGCCGCCAACTGTGCACGAATGGCTGCATGCACATCCTGCGCTTGTTGCGGCGAAGCAGTCAGCCCGGTGCCAATGGCCCAGACCGGCTCGTAAGCGATTACTGCTTTTGCAAATACACCAACACCCAGCTCATCGATGATGCTGCCCAGCTGATGCCCGACAACCTCAAGCGTTTTTCCGGCCTCACGCTGCTCAAGGGTTTCCCCTATGCACAACACCGGAGTCAAGCCACATGCCTGTGCCGCTGCAAACTTGCGAATCAGCGTCTCGTCACGCTCGCCGATGATCTGGCGACGCTCGGAGTGCCCAATGAGCACCAGGGAACAACCTGAATCCACCAACTGACTCGGCGCAATCTCACCGGTCAATGCACCTTGCATGGCTTCCACCGCAGAATTCTGCGCGCCGACCGAAATCGACGTACCTTCCAAGCCATCAATCACTTGATTGATATACAAGCAAGGCGGGAATACCGCGACCTCAACACCGCTCGGCAAGGCCAGATGACGAAGGCCGTTTATCAGCTCAGCGACGCTGGCGCGGGTACCGTGCATCTTCCAGTTACCAGCTACCATAGGGCGACGCATGCTGTACCTCGTCGGTCAAAGTGGGCGCAGATGTTACCCAACCACATCATTACTGGCAAGCCGAAATCAGGCAGAAACTTCAGCAACCAGTTTTGCCAGCTCCTCGGCGTAACCGCGAACCAGTGTTTCGTCCTCACCTTCGACCATGACCCGCACCAGCGGCTCTGTGCCAGACTTGCGCAACAACACGCGACCACGCCCGGCCATGGCCTTGGTGACGCGCTCGCTGACCTCTTTGACAGTCGCATGCTCGACCGGGTTTTCGCCGCCGCCGAAACGCACATTGATCAATACCTGAGGACATTTGCGTAGCGCCTGACGCGATTGAGCAAGCCCTTCGGAACGACACTTCAGTGCCATCAACACCTGCAACGCAGCGATAATCGCGTCACCCGTGGTGGTATGACTGAAGCAAACGACGTGGCCGGAGTTCTCACCACCCACCAGCCAGTTGCGCTCAAGCAGTTCGGCGATTACATAGCGGTCACCGACGTTGGCCCGCACAAAAGGAATCCCCAGATCCGCCAGGGCCAGTTCCAACCCCAGGTTACTCATCAAGGTTCCAACAACACCACCCTGCAACTTGCCACGCTCATGCAAGTCACGCGCGATGATGAACAACAATTCGTCGCCATCGACGATCGCGCCAGTGTGATCAACCATCAATACCCGGTCGCCATCACCATCGAAGGCAATGCCCAGATCTGCGTGCTCAGCCAATACAGCTGCCTGCAATTGCCCCATATGGGTGGAACCGCAATTGTGATTGATGTTCAGACCGTCAGGCTGCGCAGAAAGCACCGTCACCTGCGCACCCAGCTCACGGAAAACACTCGGAGCCACCTTATAGGTAGCACCGTGTGCGCAATCGATCACAATTTTCAAACCAGCGAAATTGGTGCCGGTTGGCACACTGCTTTTGCAGAACTCGATGTAACGACCTGAGGCATCGTTGATTCGCGAGACCTTGCCGATCTTGCTCGACTCAACCACGGTCATCGGCATATCGAGCAATTCTTCGATCATCAGCTCAACATCATCCGGCAGTTTCGTGCCTTGTCCAGAGAAGAACTTGATGCCGTTATCGTCATGAGGATTGTGCGAAGCGCTGATTACAATACCGGCCTCAGCATTGAAGGTGCGCGTCAAATAGGCGATAGCCGGAGTAGGCATCGGCCCCAGCAGCATGACATCAGCCCCGGCAGAGGTAAGCCCGGCCTCAAGCGCCGATTCGAACATATAACCAGAGATTCGAGTGTCCTTGCCGACAAGAACCTTGCAAGCACCCTTACTGCGAAAGGCCATGCCCGCAGCCCAACCAAGCTTGAGCATGAACTCAGGGGTAATCGGATATTCGCCGACCCGACCACGAATGCCGTCGGTGCCAAAATATTTCTTAGTCATAAGTGCTCCATCATTCTTATTCGGCTGACTCAACTGCTGTGATCATCCGCACCACATCGACTGTTTCGGCCACGTCATGCACGCGCAAGATGCGCGCCCCCTTAATGACAGCCAACGCCGCGAGAGCCAGGCCACCATGCAGCCGCTCTCCCACCGGGCGATTCAATGCCTGCCCGATCATGCTCTTTCGCGAAACCCCGACCAACAGGGGCCGCCCCAAGGCATGCAGGGCTTCCATATACTTGAACAGACTCAAATTGTGCTGCAAGTTTTTCGCGAACCCGAAACCCGGATCAAGAATGATCCGCTCGGCCGGAATACCGACCGCAGCACACGACGCCATACGCTCGGCAAGAAACTCACCAACCTCTCTCGTCACGTCATCATAATGCGGGTTGTCCTGCATATCTCCCGGCTCACCGAGCATATGCATCAGGCACACCGGCAATCCGGTGGCTGCTGCTGCATCCAGCGCTCCGTCTCGACGCAGCGAACGCACGTCGTTGATCAGACCTGCTCCCAGGCGTGCAGTTTCACGCATGACAGCAGGTGTCGAGGTATCGACCGAGATAATCACGTCCAGTTCGCGATGAATACGCTCGACGATCGGCGCCACGCGCTCCAGCTCCTCAAGCGGCGAGACCGCCCGTGCGCCAGGCCGGGTCGACTCGCCACCTACATCAATGAGGGTCGCACCAGCAGCCACCATCGCCTCAGCGTGTCGCAGAGCAGCATCGAGCTGACTGAAGCGACCACCGTCGGAGAAAGAATCGGGGGTGACATTGAGGATGCCCATGACATGAGCATGAGCTAAATCAAGAACCCGGTTACCGCAAGGCAACCGGGTTGAGGACTGTACAAGAGTCATTTCAAACCTTAGACGTCGGCGGCCGGGCCACCGATTGGGGTTTCCGGACGCTCTTCCTGTACGACAGGAGGAGTACCGGTACCGCCCGACCAGTCACGAGGCTCACGCGGTGTGCGACCGGCCATGATGTCGTCGATCTGTTCGGCATCAATAGTTTCGTACTTCATCAGCGCATCAGCCATGGCGTCGAGCTTGTCGCGATTATCCGTCAGGATCTGCTTGGCCGTGCCGTAGCACTGATCAATGATGCTGCGCACTTCAGAGTCGATCAGCTTGGCAGTCTCGCCCGAGAAGCTGGCGTGTTGACCGCCGCCGCCACGACCAAGGAACACCTCACCTTCTTCTTCGGCATACATCAATGGACCGAGCTTTTCCGACAAGCCCCACTTGGTGACCATGTTCCGCGCAATCTGGCTGGCACGCATGATGTCGTTGGAGGCACCCGTGGTGACACCGTCGAAACCCAGAGTCATCTCTTCAGCAATACGGCCGCCGTACAGCGAGCAGATCTGGCTGATCAACGCACGCTTGGACAGACTGTAGCGATCCTCTTCCGGCAGGAACATCGTCACACCCAACGCTCGGCCGCGCGGGATGATCGAGACCTTGTAGACCGGATCATGCTCGGGAACCACACGACCAACGATCGCGTGCCCCGCTTCGTGATAGGCAGTGTTCTGCTTTTCTTTTTCGGACATGACCATGGACTTGCGCTCAGCGCCCATCATGATCTTGTCTTTCGCCAGCTCGAACTCTTTCATCTCGACAACGCGCTTGCCGGTACGGGCAGCAAACAGCGAGGCCTCGTTCACCAGGTTGGCCAGGTCGGCACCGGAGAAACCAGGCGTACCACGTGCGATAACCGCCGGAGCAACGTCATCACCCATCGGCACTTTGCGCATGTGGACTTTCAGGATTTGCTCACGACCACGAATATCCGGCAGCCCTACGACAACCTGACGGTCGAAACGGCCCGGACGCAGCAGCGCAGGGTCAAGTACGTCAGGACGGTTGGTTGCGGCGATGACGATGATGCCGTCATTCATTTCGAAACCGTCCATCTCTACCAGCAACTGGTTGAGAGTCTGTTCACGCTCGTCGTGACCACCACCCATGCCAGCACCACGATGACGACCGACAGCGTCGATTTCATCAATGAAGATGATGCATGGAGCGTGTTTTTTAGCCTGCTCGAACATGTCGCGAACACGGCTGGCACCCACACCGACGAACATTTCGACGAAGTCGGAACCGGAGATGGTAAAAAACGGGACTTTTGCTTCACCGGCAATGGCTTTGGCCAGCAGGGTTTTACCGGTACCCGGCGGCCCCACCATCAGCACACCGCGAGGAATACGCCCACCCAGGCGCTGGAACTTGCCCGGATCACGCAGAAATTCGACCAGCTCACCCACTTCTTCCTTGGCTTCGTCGCAACCGGCAACGTCAGCCAGGGTGGTTTTCACCTGGTCTTCGGAGAGCAGGCGCGCCTTGCTCTTGCCGAAGCTCATCGGTCCGCCCTTGCCGCCGGCACCGCCCTGCATCTGCCGCATGAAGAACATGAAGACGGCGATGATCACCAGGATCGGGAAGCTGGCAACCAGGAGCTGAGTCCAGATGCTTTGCTGTTCAGGCTGCTTGCCCTCAACGACTACGTGATTATCCACCAGATCGCCGATCAGACCGTTGTCCTGAATGGCCGGACGAATGGTCTTGAAGCTGTCGCCATCATTGCGCTTGCCAGTAATGACATAGCCGTCCACGGCTACGCGCTCGACCTTGCCATCCTTGACCTGCTGGATGAAGTCGGAATAGTTGAGGGTCTGTGGCTCGTTAGGGCTGGAGAAGTTGTTCATCACCGTCACGAGGACAGCCGCGATGATCAACCACAGGATCAGATTCTTTGCCATATCGTTCAATTAACTACCCTCTGAAGCAAGCTCCGCTACTGGCGCGCGCTTCGCATGATATTCACCGGCCTAACTTACTACATTACCTACGGCTCTGGCAGGCGCCGTCTGTAACCCTTTGTGAAACAATGACTACACAATATTCGTTATACCGGCTCTGTAAAGCGATACAAAAAAACCTATCGCCCCCTTAGAAACGCTCGACGCTCTCGGAACCTTCAACACCGCGGAAACCGCGTCCCAGCAAGTACTGCTCGCGAGACCTGTCACGCGAAGACAAAGGCTTGCGCATCTGTACCTTGTCAAACAGCTTGCGGATTTCCTTGTGGTATTCGTCGAAGCCTTCACCCTGGAAGACCTTGATCAAAAAATCACCACCGGGCCGTAAAACCCGACCGGCGAGATCCAGTGCCAACTCGCAAAGGAACATCGCCCGTGGCATATCTACTGCCGCCAATCCACTCATATTGGGGGCCATATCGGAAATCACAAGGTCTACCTGCGTATTTCCGACCGCCTCGAGGATCTGAGCCAGCACCGCATCTTCGGTAAAGTCGCCCTGAATGAAGGTCACATCGGGGATGCTGTCCATTTCCAGGATGTCGGAGGCGATCAAACGACCCTGACCACCAATCAGACGACTGGTCACTTGCGACCAGCCACCCGGCGCTGCACCGAGGTCGATTACGGTCATGCCCGGACGGATCAGGCGATCCTTTTCCTGGATCTCCAGCAATTTGTAGCTGGCACGCGAACGATACCCGTCTTTTTGCGCCATTTTGACGTACGGGTCGTTGAAATGCTCTTTCAGCCAGTTAAGGCTAGTCTTGGAACGGGCCACGGGCCACCTCAAAAAAATAAACGAGTCGCGATTAACTGGGCGGTCCCGGACTCGCTCGGGTAAACTGGCCGCCGCTTTTTACAAGATCAGACGCAGGGGTCAGATTATGCCGCTCACTCAAGAGCAGAAGAAACAGTACAAGTCCATTGGCCACCATCTGAAACCAGTTTTGACTGTGGCTGACAACGGTTTGACTGAAGGTGTTTTAGCCGAACTGGAACGCGCATTGGGCGATCACGAGCTGATCAAGATCAAGCTCAGCATCCTCGATCGCGAATCGCGCCTGGCAGCCATTGCAGAACTGTGCAAGGCCGGCAAAGCGGATCTGGTGCAAGTCATCGGCAAGATGGCGCTGATTTACCGCAAGAACTTCAGCGTCAACAAGCAGTTGTCGAACGTTCATCGCTTCAAGTGATGATACGGGTCAAGGGTGTGCTTCGCGCACCCTGCCACCCCATCCCGGCACCGGCTGTAAAACCAGCAGCAACCCGGAAAAACCCAGCACAAGATAGCTGAACAACAACCAGTGCTGCGCCTGCGGCCAGTCGATTCGCACGACGAAGTACATCGCACTCGCGTATAGCGCCATCAACAGCAGTTGCCCGCGAATATCGCGCCATAGACTGACAAGGCCCTTGGCCTGAACCAGCACCAAAACCTGAAAAACCACGCACGCCGCTGAAAACCCGACCAGCAGCGCACTCAGCATGCTTGAAATTTCTTCGATCAGCAGCGGTGCCAGGCCAATACGGCTCAGCACCGGCAGCAGACCGATGTGCAACAACCACAGGCCACCAACCCATAACATCTGAGTCAGCTGCCAAAGCATGGCGCCCGCACGAAGCAGGCGCTTGCCTTCAGATATGGCGGACTTCGACAATCTCGTACTCGATAACGCCGCTAGGCGTTTTGACCGCCACCACATCGCCCTCTTCCTTGGCAATCAAGGCGCGAGCAAGTGGCGAACTGACGGAGATCTTGCCGAGTTTGAAGTCAGCCTCATCCTCGCCCACGATGTGGTAAGTGACACTTTCATCCGTTTCGACGTTGGCGATTTCAACGGTGGTACCGAAAATCACTTTGCCGGTGTGAGGAATGCTCGTGACATCGATGATCACCGCATTCTGCATGCGGCCTTCGATATCACGGATCCGCGCTTCGACCATACCCTGCTGCTCGCGAGCAGCGTGGTATTCGGCGTTTTCCTTCAAGTCACCCAACTCGCGAGCCGTACCGATGTCCTGGCTGAGCTTCGGACGGACGACCTTGGTCAGGTGAGCGTGTTCTTCTTCGAGGGCTTTCGCCCCCTTAACGGTCATTGGGTATTTGATCATGCCTTCAATCCTGCGTGTAGATCCTGCAAGCGGCGCACAGTCTTCTCGGGACCGAACTTCAGCGCTTCACAGATAGCTTCGCCAGCAGCAATGGTGGTGGTGCAGTAGATCTTGTGCTGCAAGGCATTACGACGAATGGAGTACGAATCAGCGATCGACTGACGACCTTCAGTGGTGTTGATGATCAGCGTGACTTCGTCATTCTTGATCATGTCGACCACGTGCGGGCGACCTTCGGTCACCTTATTCACACGGCGCACTTTCAGGCCTGCAGCTTCGATCAGCTTGGCAGTACCGGCAGTGGCGACCACTTCGAAGCCCAAGTTGATCAGATCACGGGCTACGCCTGCAACCAGCGGCTTGTCATCGTCACGCACGCTGATGAAGGCAGTACCGCCGGTCGGCAGCACTTCGCTGGCACCCATCTGGGCTTTGGCAAAGGCTTCACCGAAGGTGTCACCGACGCCCATCACTTCACCGGTGGACTTCATTTCCGGGCCAAGGATCGGGTCAACGCCAGGGAACTTGGCGAATGGGAACACCGCCTCTTTCACGCTGTAGAAGTTAGGAATGATTTCCTTGGTGAAACCGATTTCCTTCAGGGTTTTACCGGCCATCACGCGAGCCGCGATCATTGCCAGGGAAACACCGATGCACTTGGACACGAACGGTACGGTACGGGAAGCGCGCGGGTTGACTTCGATGACGTAGATGTCTTCGCCTTGCAGCGCCAACTGAACGTTCATCAGGCCGACCACGCCCAGCTCCAGAGCCATCTTCTTGACCTGCTCACGCATCTCGTCCTGGATATGTGCAGGCAGCGAGTACGGTGGCAGCGAGCACGCGGAGTCACCGGAGTGAACGCCTGCCTGTTCGATGTGCTGCATGATCGCGCCGATGACTACGTCGGTGCCGTCGCAAACCGCATCCACATCCATTTCAATGGCGCAGTTGAGGAAGTGGTCCAACAGCACAGGACTGTCGTTGGACACTTGAACCGCTTCACGCAGGTAGCGCTTGAGTTCGTCTTCTTCGTAGACAATTTCCATCGCCCGACCGCCCAATACGTAGGACGGACGCACTACCAGCGGGTAGCCGATCTTGCTGGCAGCGCGAATCGCTTCGTCTTCGCTGCGCACGGTGGCGTTCGGTGGCTGACGCAGGTTCAGACGCTCAACCATTTGCTGGAAGCGTTCACGGTCTTCAGCACGGTCGATGGCATCAGGGCTGGTGCCGATGATCGGTACGCCAGCAGCTTCCAGGGCACGCGCCAGCTTCAACGGAGTCTGGCCGCCGTATTGAACGATCACGCCTTTTGGCTTCTCGACGCGGACGATTTCCAGCACGTCTTCCAGAGTCACTGGCTCGAAGTACAGACGATCGGAGGTGTCGTAGTCGGTGGAAACTGTTTCCGGGTTGCAGTTGACCATGATGGTCTCGTACCCGTCTTCGCGCAGCGCCAGTGCCGCGTGTACGCAGCAGTAGTCGAACTCGATGCCCTGGCCGATGCGGTTAGGACCGCCGCCCAGGATCATGATCTTGTCGCGACCCGATGGCGCAGCTTCGCACTCTTCCTCGTAGGTCGAGTAGAGGTAAGCGGTGTCAGTGGCGAACTCGGCCGCGCAGGTGTCGACGCGCTTGTAGACCGGGAACACTTCCAGCTTGTGACGGTGAGTCCGCAGGCTCTTCTCGGTGACGCCCAGCAACTTGGCCAGACGCTGATCGGAGAAGCCCTTGCGCTTGAGACGGAACATCATGTCGCGGTCAATGCTGGACATGCCCAGCGTCTTGACCCTTTCTTCTTCCTTGATCAGGTCTTCGATCTGCACCAGGAACCAAGGATCGATCATGTTCATGCCGAAGATGTCTTCGACGCTCATGCCGGCACGGAAGGCGTCAGCCACGTACCAGATACGCTCGGCACCCGGCACGGTCAGTTCGCGCTTGAGCACGCTCATGCTTTCCGGATTGCTCAGGTCGAGCTTCTCGTCCAGACCGCACACACCAACTTCCAGACCGCGCAGAGCTTTCTGCAGGGATTCCTGGAAGGTCCGGCCGATAGCCATGACTTCGCCAACCGACTTCATTTGAGTGGTCAGGCGGGCGTCGGCTTTCGGGAATTTCTCGAAAGCGAAGCGTGGCAGCTTGGTCACGACGTAGTCGATGGACGGCTCGAAAGAGGCTGGGGTTTTACCGCCAGTGATGTCGTTCGACAGTTCATCCAGGGTGTAACCCACAGCCAGCTTGGCCGCGACCTTGGCAATCGGGAAACCGGTCGCTTTCGAAGCCAGCGCCGAGGAACGGGATACCCGCGGGTTCATCTCGATGACCACCATGCGGCCAGTGTTCGGGCAGATGCCGAACTGGACGTTGGAGCCACCGGTTTCCACGCCGATCTCGCGCAGTACCGCCAGGGAGGCGTTACGCAGGATCTGGTATTCCTTGTCGGTCAGGGTCTGTGCCGGAGCCACGGTGATCGAGTCACC
The DNA here is from genome assembly GCF_018986375.1 of Pseudomonas sp. CVAP#3. NCBI lineage: Bacteria > Pseudomonadati > Pseudomonadota > Gammaproteobacteria > Pseudomonadales > Pseudomonadaceae > Pseudomonas > Pseudomonas sp. CVAP#3. The sequence goes on along the minus strand of NZ_JAHMSC010000004.1, from coordinate 329,415 downwards.
GGTGTGCACGCCCATCGGGTCGAAGTTTTCGATCGAGCAGACGATGATGCAGTTGTCCTTCTTATCGCGGACAACCTCCATTTCGTACTCTTTCCAACCGATCAGCGATTCGTCGATCAACAGCTCTTTGGTCGGCGACAAGTCCAGACCGCGGGCGCAGATTTCTTCGAACTCTTCGCGGTTGTAAGCGATACCGCCACCGGTGCCGCCCATGGTGAAGGACGGGCGGATGATGCATGGGAAGCCGAGCTTCTCGAGGACCGCGTTGGCCTCTTCCATGCTGTGGGCGATGCCGGAACGCGGGCAAGCCAGGCCGATGGATTTCATCGCCTTGTCGAAACGCGAACGGTCTTCAGCCTTGTCGATGGTGTCAGCGTTGGCGCCGATCATCTCTACGCCGAACTTCTCCAGAATGCCTTCGCGCTCCAGGTCCAGGGCGCAGTTCAGAGCGGTCTGGCCGCCCATGGTCGGCAGCAGCGCGTCCGGGCGTTCTTTCTCGATGATCTTGGCAACGGTCTGCCACTTGATCGGTTCGATGTAGGTGGCGTCGGCCATGGCCGGGTCGGTCATGATGGTGGCCGGGTTGGAGTTCACCAGGATGACGCGGTAACCCTCTTCGCGCAGGGCTTTGCAAGCCTGGGCGCCGGAGTAGTCGAATTCGCAAGCCTGGCCGATCACGATCGGGCCAGCGCCGAGAATCAGGATGCTTTTAATGTCTGTACGTTTTGGCATGGGTAGTCACTCAAATCCGCAGGTCCGACGGCAATCCCCGAGGAGAAGCCGTCTTGATCAATCTCTGAAGCCCTTCAGGGACCGCCGGATTACCGGGGCCACCCTCAGGGACTTCTCGCTACATGCTCAAGCCCGGCGATTAACGTCGCTTGGCCATCTCGTTGATGAAGCGATCGAACAGCGGCGCCACATCGTTCGGACCAGGGCTGGCTTCAGGGTGACCCTGGAAGCTGAACGCGCTCTTGTCGGTACGCTCGATACCTTGCAGGGTGCCGTCGAACAGCGATTTGTGGATCGCCCGAACGTTGCCTGGCAGAGTCGCCTCGTCTACCGCAAAACCGTGGTTCTGGCTGGTGATCATGACGACACCGGTATCCAGATCCTGAACCGGGTGGTTGGCACCGTGGTGACCGTGACCCATTTTCAGGGTCTTGGCGCCAGAGGCCAGGGCCAGCAGTTGGTGGCCGAGGCAGATGCCGAACACCGGAATCTCGGTTTCCAGCACATCTTTAATGGCCTGGATCGCGTAGTCGCATGGCTCAGGGTCACCCGGGCCGTTGGACAGGAACACACCGTCCGGCTTCAGAGCCAGAACGTCAGCAGCCGGCGTTTGAGCTGGCACCACGGTCACGCGGCAACCGCGCTCGACCAGCATGCGCAGGATGTTGACCTTGACGCCATAGTCGTAGGCAACCACGTGGTACGGCAGATCGGAAGCGTCGAGGGTCGCGTGGCTGTCGGTTTTCAGATCCCAGACAGTCGAGCGCCATTCGTACTGCTCTTTGGTGCTGACGACTTTCGCCAGATCCATGCCCTTCAGGCCCGGGAAGCCGCGCGCCGCTGCAATCGCAGCTTCGTCGGAGATGTTGTCGCCAGCCATGATGCAGCCGTTCTGCGCGCCTTTTTCGCGCAGGATGCGTGTCAGGCGGCGGGTGTCGATACCAGCGATTGCCACAACGTTGTTGGCTTTCAGGTAGTCGGACAGGGACATCGTGTTACGCCAGTTGCTCGCAACCAGTGGCAGGTCACGAATCACCAGACCTGCAGACCAGACGCGGTCGGACTCGGCGTCTTCCGGCGTGGTGCCGGTATTGCCGATGTGCGGGTAAGTCAGGGTAACGATCTGTTGGGCGTAGGAAGGATCGGTAAGGATTTCCTGATAGCCGGTCATGGCAGTGTTAAACACCACCTCACCAACGGTTTGACCGTCGGCTCCAATGGCTTCGCCGCGAAAAATGCTGCCATCAGCAAGGGCGAGTATGGCTGGCTTAGTCAAGAAGACCTCCCGTAAATAAAGCCTGAAAGGGCGATCGCAGGTTGCAAAAAAGCGGAGTGACGTATGGACACGTCACCCCGCTTCTTCACTGAATTATTCTGCGCGCTTTTAGTGGACACACTAAAGCTGTAGCTTACAGAAAAAGGCTTTTTTGGTCTACCGCCAATGAGCCTAAAAGGCCGGGGAATGCGACAGGACGTCGCTTGGCGGGATAAATCGGGCTCAAACGCTGTGTTTGAACCCGATTTCGGGGGCATCTTAACGCAGGTCGAGCACGTCTTGCATGTCGTAAAGACCCGGCTCACGACCATCCAGCCACAACGCGGCACGCACCGCGCCCTTGGCGAAGGTCATGCGACTGGACGCTTTATGGGTGATTTCCAGTCGCTCGCCCTCACAGGCGAACAGCACCGTATGATCGCCAACCACATCACCACCACGAACGGTGGCAAAACCGATGGTTTCGCGCTCGCGCACACCGGTGTGACCCTCACGCCCGTAGACCGCAACCTTCTGCAGATCACGATCCAGCGCGCTGGCGATCACCTCGCCCATGCGCAAAGCCGTACCCGAAGGCGCATCGATCTTGTTTCGATGATGAGCTTCGATGATTTCGATATCAGCATCATCACCCAACACGCGAGCCGCCATATCGAGCAACTTCAACGACAGGTTCACGCCAACACTGAAATTGGCCGCGAAGACAATTGGAATGTCCTTCCCCGCCTCGGCCAGCAACTGTTTTTGCGTAGCATCCAGCCCCGTAGTGCCGATGACCATGGCCTTGCCCACCTTGCAGCAGAACGCCAGGTTCTTCAGCATGACCTCCGGGAGCGTGAAGTCGATCAACACATCGAACTCAGCCGCCACCATTTCCAGGCTACCGGACAGCGGTACACCGATCCACCCCAGCGAGGCCAGCTCACCGGCATCCACGCCGATCAGCGTGCTGCCAGGGCGCACGACTGCCGCCGTCAGCCCGGTGAGCGGTGCGCGCTGCTGCACCGCCTCGATCAGGATCTTGCCCATGCGCCCGGCAGCGCCCATCACAGCAATACGTCGCATGCCTGACTCCTTACAGATCGCCGAAGAAGCGCTTCACGCCTTCGAACCAACCGGTGGTTTTCGGCGAATGGCTGTTGTCGTCCGCCAGGGAACTGCGGAACTCTTCCAGCAATTCGCGCTGACGACGCCCCAGATTGACCGGAGTCTCGACCACCACACTGCACATCAGGTCGCCCGCGCCACCGCCACGAACCGGTGCCACGCCCTTGCCACGCACCCGGAACTGCTTGCCGGTCTGCGTGCCTTCAGGAATCTTCAGCCTGACCCGACCATCAAGGGTCGGAATCTCCAGCTCGCCGCCCAGCGCCGCATCGACGAAGCTGATCGGCACTTCGCAAAACAGATGCTTGCCATCACGCTGGAAGATTGCGTGCTCGCGCACGTTGATCACCACGTACAGGTCGCCAGTCGGCCCACCTTGAGTCCCCGCCTCGCCTTCGCCAGACAGACGAATACGGTCGCCGGTATCAACGCCAGCCGGCACTTTCACCGACAGAGTCTTGTACTCTTCGACACGACCTTCGCCATTGCAGGAGTTGCATGGATCGGAAATGATCTTGCCCTGGCCATGGCAACGCGGGCAGGTTTGCTGCACCGAGAAGAAGCCTTGCTGCATGCGCACCTGACCGATACCACCGCAGGTCGGGCAGGTGACCGGCGCAGAACCTTTCTTGGCACCCGAACCGTCGCACGGCTTGCAGTTGACCAGTGTCGGAACACGGATATTCACGGTTGTGCCGCGCACCGCTTCTTCCAGGTTCAGCTCCAGGGTGTAGCGCAGATCGCTACCGCGCTGAGCACCGCCACGGGAACCGCCGCGACCACCACCGAAGAAGTCACTGAACACATCACCGAAGATATCGGAGAAGTTCTGACCACCAAAACCAGCACCGCCGCCACCCATGCTTGGGTCGACACCGGCATGACCATACTGGTCGTACGCCGCGCGCTTGCTGGAATCGGACAGTACTTCGTAGGCCTCGTTGGCCTCCTTGAATTTTTCTTCCGACGCTTTGTCGTCAGGATTACGGTCCGGGTGGTGCTTCATTGCCAAGCGACGGTAGGCCTTTTTCAGGTCCGTTTCGCTCGTGCCACGCTCAACACCCAACACTTCGTAATAGTCACGCTTTGCCATAAGTCTTTGCACTCTTAAGGACGTTCGGCAAACCCCTCCTGAGCTTCGCCAAACTCGTTGAGCCCCAATACAGGCCCGGACCCAACTCACGTCAATTCAACGATCCTGGTCTTTGATTCGAAGCTGGAACACCAGCTTGCTGTTGCGGCATTCATGAATCGGAAAGCAGGAGCATTCCCGACCTTACCGCCAGCATCCGAACGCTGTCGCATGCTGTAAAAATTCGTCTACTCCAGACACGCCAACGCGGGAGCAAGCTCCCGCGCGGCGACATCCTACCAGTCACCGCACAAAGGCAGTCAACCGGCCGACCAACAACTTACTTGTGGTCTTTAACTTCTTCGAACTCAGCATCGACAACGTCGTCAGCCTTTTCGGCCTTCTCAGCGTGCGGTGCCGCACCTTCAGCTGGCTGGGCCTGTTCGGCGTACATCTTCTGCGCCACTGGAGCGGAGACTTTCGACAGCTCCTCAACCTTGGCTTCGATGGCAGCCTTGTCGTCGCCTTTAACAGCGGCTTCCAGGGCAACCACGGCAGCTTCGATTGCGGTCTTCTCTTCAGCAGTCACTTTATCGCCAGCGTCAGCGACCATTTTGCGCGTCGAGTGAACCAGCGCGTCGCCCTGGTTACGGGCAGTGGCCAGCTCTTCGAACTTGCGGTCTTCGTCAGCGTTGGTTTCAGCATCGCGAATCATCTGCTGAATTTCTTCCTCGGACAGACCGGAGTTGGCCTTGATCACGATCGACTGAGTCTTGCCGGTGGCCTTGTCTTTGGCGCCTACGTGCAGGATGCCGTTGGCGTCGATGTCGAAGGTCACTTCAATTTGTGGCACGCCACGTGGTGCTGGTGGAATCTCGGCCAGGTCGAACTTGCCCAGGGACTTGTTCTGGGCAGCTTGCTTACGCTCGCCTTGCAGCACGTGAATGGTCACTGCGCCCTGGTTGTCATCGGCAGTCGAGAACACTTGCGATTTCTTGGTAGGAATCGTGGTGTTTTTCTCGATCAGCGCAGTCATCACGCCGCCCATGGTTTCGATACCCAGAGTCAGCGGGCTGACGTCGAGCAGCAGAACGTCTTTCACGTCACCGGCCAATACTGCGCCCTGGATAGCAGCACCCATGGCAACCGCTTCGTCCGGGTTAACGTCTTTACGTGCTTCTTTACCGAAGAACTCGGTCACCAGCTTCTGAACCAGTGGCATACGGGTCTGACCGCCGACCAGGATCACGTCGTTGATCGCGCCAACTTCGATACCCGAATCTTTCAGTGCAATGCGGCAAGGCTCGATGGTGCGTTGAACCAGGTCTTCAACCAGCGCTTCCAGCTTGGCGCGGGAGATTTTCACGTTCAAGTGCTTAGGACCGGTCGCATCTGCAGTGATGTACGGCAGGTTAACGTCGGTCTGCAGGCTCGAAGACAGCTCGATCTTGGCTTTCTCAGCAGCTTCTTTCAGGCGCTGCATGGCCAGCGGGTCACCTTTGAGGTTCATGCCGCTTTCTTTCTTGAATTCGTCAACGAGGTAGTCGATCAGACGAATGTCGAAGTCTTCACCGCCGAGGAAGGTGTCACCGTTGGTGGCCAACACTTCGAACTGGTGCTCGCCATCGACTTCGGCGATCTCGATTACGGAGACGTCGAAAGTACCGCCACCCAGGTCATAAACGATCACGGTGTGATCGCCCTTGGCCTTGTCCATACCGTAGGCCAGAGCGGCTGCAGTTGGTTCGTTGATGATGCGTTTTACATCCAGGCCAGCAATACGGCCGGCGTCTTTGGTCGCCTGACGCTGACTGTCGTTGAAGTAGGCCGGAACAGTGATGACCGCTTCAGTCACAGTCTCGCCGAGGTAGTCTTCGGCGGTTTTCTTCATCTTCTTCAGAATTTCAGCCGAGATCTGTGGCGGCGACATTTTCTGGCCGTTCACTTCAACCCAAGCGTCGCCATTGTCAGCCTTGGCGATTTTGTAAGGGACCATCTTGATGTCTTTCTGTACGACTTCTTCGTCGAACTTACGGCCGATCAGACGCTTCACCGCATACAGGGTGTTGTGCGGATTGGTCACAGCCTGACGCTTGGCCGACTGACCCACCAGGATCTCGCCATCGTTGGCATAAGCGATGATCGACGGCGTCGTGCGCGCGCCTTCAGCGTTTTCAATAACTTTGGCTACGCCGTTTTCCAGCACGGAGACGCAGGAGTTGGTAGTCCCCAGGTCGATACCGATAATTTTGCCCATGTTCACTCTCCCGAAACTTTGGATTTGGTTGCCGCAGCAGTGGTGGCTAACTGCGGTAGCACTTAAACGCTTGACATCTAAATGGGGGCCTTACGGCGGATTTCAAGCCTGCTCGTCAATCGAAGGCGAAACCGGCGCCGGAGCCTTGCTGACCACGACCATGGCCGGGCGCAGCAGACGACCGTTGAGCATGTAACCCTTCTGGAACACCTTGAGCACGCTGTTGGGCTCGACGTCTGCACTTTCCTGCATGGCCATCGCCTGATGATGTGCAGCGTTGAACGGCTCACCTTCAGGATCGATCGCTTCCAACTGATAACGCTTCAGGGTGTCCTGGAACATTTTCAGGGTCAGCTGGATGCCTTCACGCATAGGGCGGATGCTTTCGTCGTCCGGGTTGGACAGCTCAAGACCACGCTCCAGGCTGTCGACGATCGGCAGCAAGTCGTTGGCGAACTTCTCTAACGCGAATTTGTGAGCTTTTTCTACATCCTGCTCAGCGCGACGGCGGACGTTCTGCAGATCGGCAGCAACACGCAAAGACTGATCCTGCGCGCCAGCCAGTTGCTCTTCGAGCACTTGTACACGAGCCGCCAGGTCTTCACCCGATGCTTCGGGAGCCTGATTGGCGTCTGGATTTTGCGTATCCAGCGTCTGTTCGTCAGCCATAGATTTCTCCTTTCAAAATCGTGCGCGAACTCGACTCGCGCTTCTGCCCCGGTATATGGGGTCGCAAATTCCAGGTTCAAGGGCTGCCGGAGCGCTGAACGCCATTACCCTTACAAAACGACTGATTTAATATCCCGGCGGTTTTAAAAAAATCCATTTCCCAAGCAAATCGAGCTAAACACGGGCATTGTCAGCCAGAAACAAAACACTGTATAAATAACCAGACTTAAAGCCTGGGAGCGGCCTCTATGCTGGTGCACCTGTCCGTACATAACTACGCAATCGTTGAACATCTCGATCTGGAACTTGATCGCGGGATGAGCGTGATCACAGGGGAAACCGGCGCCGGCAAGTCGATCATGCTCGATGCCCTGGGCCTGACACTTGGTGATCGCGCCGACAGCGGCGTGGTTCGCCCAGGCGCCGAGAAGGCCGACATCCTGGCCACGTTCGACCTGGCCGATATTCCGGAAGCCAGTACCTGGCTGGCCGAGCGCGACCTCGACACCGACGGCCCATGCATCCTGCGCAGGGTGATTACCGCCGAGGGTCGCTCGCGCGGCTACATCAATGGCAGCCCCTGCCCGCTGGGCGACCTTAAAGCCCTTGGCGAACTGCTGATCGATATCCACAGCCAGCATGAACACCAATCGTTGCTGAAAACCGACACGCACCGTCGGCTGCTCGACGAATACGCCGGCGCCACGGACCTCGCCCGCCAGGTGCAACTGGCCGCCCAGCGCTGGCGCCAGACTCGCCAGGAGCTGGAGCGCCTCTCCAACTCCGGCGACGAGCAGCGCGCTCGCCACCAATTGCTCAGCTATCAACTCGAAGAGCTGGAAAACCTCGGCCTCGGCGAAAGTGAGCTTGAGCAACTGGAGCAGGAACACAAAAACCTGACCAACGCCGAAACCTTGCTGGGGATTTGCCGACAAGTGGTCGAGCAGTGCAGCGAAAGCGATTCCGGCAATGTACTGAACGCCCTGACAGCCAGCCTCAATCGCCTGTCGAGCGTGAACAATTCGGTCGGCGCCCTGGGCGAAGCAACCAATCTGCTGACCAGCGCGCAAATTCAGGTGGAAGAAGCTGTCGGCGAACTGAACCGTTTTCTCGACCATTTCGATGCCGATCCGGCACGCCTCCAGCAACTCGAAGAGCGCCTGGATTCGATCTACACCCTGGCTCGCAAACACCGGATTCAACCCACCGAAGTCGCGGAGCTTCAGCAACGACTGCTGGACGAAATCGAAACACTGAATGCCAACGACGAGTCCATCGAACGACTGAGCGAAGAGCTGGGTGCATTCGCCCGGCATTACCAGGAAAAAGCCCGGGAGCTGAGCGATCTGCGTCATCAGGCTTCGACCAGCCTGGCCAATGCCGTCGAACAGGAAATTCAACGCCTGGGCATGCCCGGCGGCCGCTTCACCATTGAGCTACACCCCAACACCAGCACTGAACTGCTGCCCAACGGCCTCGAACAGGTGGAACTGCTGGTCAGCGCCAACCCAGGGCAACCGCTCAAGGCACTGGCCAAAGTCGCATCGGGGGGTGAGTTGTCACGAATCAGCCTGGCCATCCAGGTGATCACCGCACAAACCTCGCGAGTGCCAACACTGGTGTTCGACGAAGTGGACGTCGGGATTGGCGGCCCGACAGCGGAAATTGTCGGCCAGCTCTTGCGCCGCCTCGGAGAGCGCGGACAGGTGCTGACCGTCACGCACTTGCCGCAGGTAGCCTCCCAGGGCCATCAGCATCTATTTGTCCACAAGGTGCGCGGTGACGATGCCACGCACACCGCCGTGTCCAAGCTGAGTAAAAACGAGCGTATTGAAGAAGTGGCACGAATGCTGGGAGGGATCGACCTGACCAAGGAGTCCCTGGCCCACGCAAAGAAAATGGTCGTGACGGCAAAAATCTAAAGTCACCAGACAGCACGAAGGCGACCCTTGGGTCGCCTTCGTTCGTATCGCGGACCAGAAATCCGCGCGACATGCTTACTTTTTCTTGCGTACGTACAGCACCAGGTTGTGATCCACCAACTCGAAGCCGTGCTTCTCGACGATTGCCTTCTGAAGCTTTTCGATTTCTTCCTCGAAGAACTCGATCACTTCACCGTTCTCCACGTTAACCATATGGTCGTGGTGACCGCCGTCCGCCAGTTCGAAGACCGCGTGACCGCCGTCGAAATTGTGACGGACCACCAGACCAGCCGCTTCGAATTGGGTCAGCACACGGTAAACCGTGGCCAGACCGACATCCTCGCCAGCTTCCATCAGCGCCTTGTAAACATCTTCAGCACTCATGTGACGTTGCTCGGCGGAATCGAGCATTTGCAGAATTTTGACCCGTGGCAGGGTCACTTTAAGGCCGGCTTTGCGTAGTTCGCTATTTTCAACCATGGTCAGCTTTCTCGCGATGCTGCTTCGCAGCTACTCTTAATGCGGGTATGATCGGCGTTTACGTTGTCCCAGCCAAGATAGTGGAAGTCGCCCACCGATGCAAAACACCAAGCTCTTGCTAACCAGTTTCACCTTTGTGGGACTGCTCGCACTCGCCGGTTGTTCATTCCCCGGGGTTTACAAAATCGACATCCAGCAGGGCAATGTCGTCACGCAGGACATGATAGACCAGTTACGCCCGGGAATGACCCGTCGGCAAGTACGGTTTATCATGGGCAACCCTCTGCTGACCGACACGTTCCATGCCGATCGCTGGGATTACTTGTATAGCCTGCAGCCAGGCGGCGGTGAACGCCAACAGGAACGCATCAGCGTTATCTTCAACCCTAACGACCAGCTAGTCAGCCTGTCGGGCGATTTCATGCCTGGCGTGAGCCGTGACGAAGCGATTCTCGGCAAGAACAGCGGCACCACCGTAACCGCCCCTGCTGAAAACGCCGAGAAGCCAAAGCCAGAGAAACCGGTAAAACCAGGTTCGCTGCTGGACCAGATCCAGAAGGACGTCGACAAGGTCGAAACCGTTCCGGTCCCGACGCCAACACCGTTGGACACATCGCCGCAGTAAATTGCGACACGACAAAAAGCCCGGCATGCCGGGCTTTTTGTTGCCTGCCATTTGTGAAATCTACTGATCCCGAGCCTTGGCCTGCGCCGCAGCCTTGGCCGCACGAAGCCGGCGAACCTCTTTTGGATCCGCCAGCAACGCTCGATAAATCTCGATGCGGTCACCCGCCTGAATCTGACGGTTCTCGGGATCGGCAATAACCTTGCCAAAAATCCCTACAGGGCAAGTCGTCAGGTCCAGTTCGTGAAACTGCTCGGCGATGCCTGATTCAGCCAGCGCCGCTCGCAAAGTAGTGCCTACAGGCACCGCCACCTTGAGCAACACCTGGCGATCGACAGCGGCATACACCACCTCGACCTCAATCACCGACTCAACCATGCAGCTGTTTGGCGCGTTGGCAGAACGCGTCCACCAGCGTGTTAGCCGCCTGATTGAACAACGGCCCCAGGGTCGCCCGAACAATCGGCCCGGCATAATCGAACGACAGGTCCAGACTGATCTTGCAGGCCTTCTCACCCAACGGCTTGAACACCCAAACACCATGCAGCTGATTGAATGGACCCTCTTCGAGATTCATCTCGATCGATTGCCCAGGCACCAGCGTATTGCGCGTCACGAAATGCTGGCTTAACCCGCCCTTGGCCACACCCACGCTTGCACGCATGTGCACGGCAGAGCTTTCCAGCACTTCAGCCTCGGAACACCAGGGCAAAAACTCCGGATAACGCGCCACGTCATTGACCAGGTCATACAGCGCTTGCGCCGGATACGGCAACAGGGCCGAACGTTGAATATGTGTCGTCATGTCAGCGTCACTTCCACAGCTGGGCGGCAAACACTACAAGAATGCCGATTGGCGCCACATAGCGCATCAAGAACAATGTCAGAGCAAACAATGCCGGGCTGCGCATCGACAGTTCGTCGCGCACCGCTTCACGGCCCATCACCCAACCTGCAAACACCACAAAGCACAAACCACCGAGCGGCAACATGATCCGCGAGGTGAAGAAGTCGATCACGCCAAAGAAATCCAGTCCATTTTGCGCCCCCCACTGGTAGAGGTGAAACGCACCGCCATCATTCACGAAAAACTTGGCCTGCTTCCAGATATTGAAGGAAAACACCGTTCCCAAGCCAACAAACCAGCAACTGAATGCCAGCCAGAACGTCACCCAGCCACGACGGATGTTGGTCCGCTCAATCAGGTAGGCCACCATCGGCTCCAGCAAGGAAATCGCCGAACTCCAGGCCGCAATCGCCACCAGTACGAAAAACACCACACCCATCAACTGGCCGAATGCAACGTTACCAAAGGCAAATGGCAGACTGACAAACATCAATCCTGGCCCTTCGCTTGGGTTCAAACCGGCAGCAAACACAATCGGAAACAACGCCAGACCGGCCAGCAGCGAAACAAAGGTATCCAGCAACGCAACGCCGACGATGGTCCCGGAAATCGACGAATGCTTAGGCATATAAGCGCCGTAGATCATGATCGAGCCCACACCGACACTCAGGGAAAAAAACGCATGCCCCATGGCTGGCAGCAAGCCGTCCAGCAATTTGTCCGGGTTGAAGTCGAACATGAAATGCACGCCTTCCATGAAGTGTCCGGTGGTCAGGCTATAGCCCAACAGAATCACCAGCATCACGAACAGCAACGGCATCATGATCCGCAAGCTGCGCTCAAGCCCCGCGACGACGCCTTTAGCAATAACGAACGCCGACAGCAACATGAAGAGGGTGTGCCACAGCGTCAGACGCCAAGGGTCGGCGATCACCCCGCCAAAATAGGCGCCGACCTGATCGGCCGTCACGCCCTGGAAGTCACCACGCCCCATGTCGATGATGTAATCCAGCGACCAACCGCCCACCACACTATAGAAAGACAGAATCAGCAGTGCCGTGATCATCCCGGCAAACGCGCCCCAGGACCATTTCGCCGAATGCCCGGCTTCAAGCGCCAGCACCTTCAAGGCGTTTGCCGGACTTTGCCGGGCACGGCGACCGATCAGGGTTTCGGCCAGCATCACCGGCACGCCGATCAGCGCAATACACGCCAGAAACACCAACACAAACGCGCCGCCGCCATAGACGCCGACCATGTAGGGAAACTTCCAGATACTACCCAGCCCCACGGCTGAACCGGTCGCAGCGAGTATGAAAACCCAACGGCTAGCCCAACTACCGTGGACTGAAACCTTGTCTGACGACATCCTGAACACGCCCAACCGATCAAAAAAGAGGGCGCATTGTCCGGGATTCACTCAATGCGCTCAAGCACGCAGGTTCACCGTAGCCGACTCGCGTGCAACTCCCTATAATGCCGCCCCTATGGCTAAACAGAAGAAACACCCCGAAGGGACCATCGCGCAGAATAAAAAGGCGCGACACGATTACTTCATCGAACATCGATTCGAGGCTGGCATGGTCCTGGCCGGCTGGGAAGTAAAGAGTCTGCGTGCAGGCAAGGCACAACTGGTCGACAGTTATGTGCTGCTCAAGGATGGCGAGGCGTGGCTGCTCGGCAGTCATATCACTCCGCTGACCACCGCCAGCACCCACGTCATCGCCGACCCGACGCGCACGCGCAAGCTGCTTCTCAACCAGCGCGAGCTGGAGAAGCTGTTTGCCGCCGTGCAACAGAAGGGTTACGCCTGCGTCTGCCTGTCGTTGTACTGGAGCAAGCACTTGATCAAGTGCGAGATCGCTCTGGGCAAGGGCAAGAAGGAATACGACAAGCGTGATACCGAGCGCGAACGCGATGCCGGTCGCGAGTTGCAGCGAGCGGTGCGGAACAAGGGCAAGGAAGATTAATCTTCCAGCCTGAACGCGACCACTGTGGCGAGGGAGCTTGCTCCCGCTCGGCTGCGAAGCAGTCGTAAAACGGTAAACATATTCCGTCTGCGCGATTGTAATGACTGGCTTGAGGGGCGCTTCGCACCCCAGCGGGAGCAAGCTCCCTCGCCACACAAAATCCACTCACACAGCTACATCCCCTTGCGCCGCTCCGCCCGAGCCATGCGCTGCATTTCCTGACGCACTTCTTCGAGCACTTCCTGCACATACAAAATGTGTCGGCTGGAGATTTCTCGCGCCTGCTCTGCACGCCCTTCGATAATCGCCTGATACAACTCCCGGTGCTGACTGATCAGCATGTCGCGGGTTTCGACGCGCTGCTTGTACATGCCACCGATGTTGGTCACCACGTTGCGCTTGAGCAGATCGAACAGCCCGCGAATAGTGTGCAACAGCACCGCGTTGTGACTGGCTTCGGCAATGGCCAGGTGAAAGTTCGCATCCGCCGCGCCCTCTTCCGCACGACTCACCTGATCATGCCGCGAGTAGCAATCCTGCAACTCTTCGAATGCCGCAGTCAGTCGCTCGCGATCAACATCCGTCGCGCGCAATGCAGCGTAATAAGCGCATGAAGCTTCCAGCGTATGGCGAAACTCCAGCAGATCACGCTGGACTTCGGGGTTGCTTTCCAGCAGGTGCAGCAACGGATCGCTGAAGGTTGAACCGAGCGATTCAACCACATAGTTGCCGCCACCCTGGCGACTGACCAGCAGCCCTTTGGCCGTCAGTTTCTGGATCGCCTCACGCAATGAAGGGCGCGATACACCGAACTGCTCCGCCAGAGCGCGCTCCGCCGGCAATCGCTCACCGGACTTCAGCGTGCCCTCAAGGATCATCCCCTCGAGCCGCTCGACAATATCGTCAGACAAACGGCGCTGACGAATCTGATCAAACCCCATAACTCATTCTCCACGATCCCGACGGCTCGCCGGGCTCTCTATTCTGGCCTATTGGCGTCGTGCCAGCACCTACCAGACGGCGTTTGATCGAACAGATCAGATGACCTCTGCACCGCTCATTCGACGAAAGTTTCAGGGCGGCAAATTGACACACCACACCCAAGGCTTTTACCCTAGCCAACAGCGATTGTAAATTGGTATTACCAATTAACCAAGAACGCTGACCAGTGCCTGACCAACAACAATTAGGGGCCACCCCATATGCAAACCTGGCAACAGCTCTACAGCCCGCTCGGCAGCCTCGGCTTGTCCGCACTCGCGGCCGTTATCCCCATCGTATTTTTCTTCCTCGCTTTGGCCGTGTTTCGCCTCAAAGGACACGTCGCCGGGAGCATCACCCTGGCACTGTCGATTCTGGTGGCGATCTTTGCCTTCCAGATGCCTGTCGACATGGCCTTCGCTGCTGCTGGTTATGGATTTGCCTACGGACTATGGCCGATTGCCTGGATCATCGTGGCCGCGGTGTTCCTCTACAAACTGACGGTCAAGAGCGGACAGTTCGAAGTGATCCGCAGCTCGGTGCTGTCGATTACCGACGACCAACGCCTGCAAGTGCTGCTGATCGGCTTTTGCTTCGGCGCGTTCCTGGAAGGTGCTGCCGGATTCGGCGCACCGGTAGCGATTACCGCCGCGCTGCTGGTAGGGCTGGGTTTCAACCCGCTGTACGCCGCCGGCCTGTGCCTGATTGCCAACACCGCGCCGGTAGCCTTCGGCGCACTGGGGATTCCGATCATCGTTGCCGGGCAAGTAACCGGCATCGACGCGTTCAAGATCGGCGCCATGGCGGGTCGCCAACTGCCACTACTGTCAGTGTTCGTGCCGTTCTGGCTGGTGTTCATGATGGACGGGCTGCGCGGCGTCAAAGAGACCTGGCCGGCAGCGTTGGTGGCGGGCTTGAGCTTTGCCGTGACCCAGTTCTTCACCTCGAACTTCATTGGCCCGGAGCTGCCCGACATCACCTCGGCACTGGTCAGCCTGGTTTCCCTGACCCTGTTCCTCAAGGTCTGGCAGCCCAAGCGTTCGTTCGCCGAAGCGACCGCCAGCGTCGGTGCCGCAACGGTGAGAAGTGCCGGAGGTTTCGGTCAACCGCGTACGACCCAGCCTTCGCCGTACAGCTTCGGCGAGATCTTCAAGGCCTGGTCGCCGTTCCTGATCCTCACCGCGTTGGTGACCATTTGGACCCTCAAGCCCTTCAAGGCAATGTTCGCCGCCGGCGGTTCGATGTACAGCTGGGTGTTCAACTTCGCCATCCCGCACCTGGACCAACTGGTGATCAAGACCGCCCCAATCGTAGCCGCCCCGATTGCGATTCCTGCAGTGTTCAAACTTGATCCGATTTCGGCGACCGGCACGGCGATTTTCTTCTCCGCCCTGATCTCGATGCTGATCCTGAAGATCAACTTCAAAATTGGTCTTACCACTTTAAAAGAAACCTTCTTTGAACTGCGCTGGCCTATTTTGTCGATCGGCATGGTGCTGGCCTTCGCCTTCGTCACCAACTATTCGGGCATGTCATCGACCATGGCGCTGGTGCTGGCAGCCACCGGCGCGGCCTTCCCGTTCTTCTCGCCATTCCTCGGCTGGCTGGGCGTGTTCCTGACCGGTTCGGACACCTCGTCCAACGCGCTGTTCAGCTCGCTGCAAGCAACCACCGCACACCAGATCGGCGTCAACGACGTGCTGTTGGTGGCAGCGAACACCAGTGGTGGCGTGACCGGCAAGATGATCTCGCCACAATCGATCGCCGTGGCCTGCGCCGCGACTGGCCTAGTGGGCAAGGAATCCGACCTGTTCCGCTTCACCCTCAAGCACAGCCTATTCTTTGCCACTATCGTCGGCCTGATTACGCTGGCCCAGGCCTACTGGTTTACCGGCATGCTGGTGCACTAAACGCTACGCGAAACGCCGAAAAAACCGACGCCGGGCTTTGGCCCTGGCGTCAGCGACTCACCACCCGGTCTGCAAGGCTGCTGAAAGCTTCTCGCTTTATAGTCAGCAGCCTCAGCGGACGGATAACCGGCCGAGAGACACGCCTGATGAGCGAGCTTTTTTACAACGCTGTGCCGAACGCGACCCGTGTCGCCCCGCCACTGCCTCAACCGCGCCAGTACCCCAGCGAGAAACCCCAGCGGGTCTACCTGTTCGGCACGTGTGTGGTCGACCTGTTTTATCCCGAAGCCGGGATGGACGCGATTCACTTGCTCGAACGCGAAGGCATTCGCGTGGAGTACCCGCAAGGGCAAAGCTGCTGCGGACAACCGGCCTACACCTCGGGTTACACCGAACAGGCCCGGACCGTAGCGCGCTCTCAACTGGCGCTGTTTGCCGGCGACTATCCGGTGGTGGTGCCGTCGGGCTCCTGCGCAGGCATGCTGCGTGAACATTACGCCGACTTGTTCAAGGACGAGCCGGACACGTTGAAACAGGTTCAAGCCCTGGCGGCACGGACCTATGAGCTGGCCGAGTTTCTGCTGTTCGTCTGCAAGGTGCAGCTCAAGGACAGCGGCAAGCCGGTCAAAGTGGCGTTGCACACCTCGTGCTCGGCACGGCGGGAGATGAACACCCACTTGCATGGTCGCGAGTTGTTGTCGCAGCTGAGCAACGTGAAGCGGGTCGACCACGATCACGAAAGTGAATGCTGTGGCTTTGGTGGGACATTCAGCGTCCGAATGCCAGACATTTCCGGTGCAATGGTCGCTGACAAGACCAAAGCCCTGAAGGAATCCGGCGCACACACGGTGCTGAGTGCTGACTGCGGCTGTTTGATGAACATCAACGGCTCGTTGGAAAAACAGAACGAAGCGTTACGCGGCCAACATCTGGCCAGCTTCCTCTGGCAGCGTACCGGAGGTGCAAAATGAGCACTTCCACGCTGATTCCAACGGTGGCGGTTGAAGAAGATTTTCGCACCCGGGCTCACGAGGCGTTGGGTGACAAGCAACTGCGAAACAACTTTCGCAGTGCAATGGACTCACTGATGGCAAAGCGGGCAGCGTCCTTCAGCGATGCCTTCGAGCGAGAACACTTACGCGCACTGGGCAATGCTATTCGTGCCCGCGCGTTATCCAAGTTGCCCGACCTGCTCGAGCAACTGGAACAGAACCTGACCCGCAACGGTGTGACAGTGCACTGGGCGGAAACGGTGGACGAGGCCAATGGCATCGTCTTGTCGATCATCCGTGCTCACGAGGCGCGGCAAGTGATCAAGGGCAAATCGATGGTCAGCGAAGAGATGGAGATGAATCATGTCCTCGCTGAACAAGGCGTTGAATGCCTTGAGTCGGACATGGGCGAGTTCATCGTCCAGCTCGACCACGAGAAGCCTTCCCACATTATTATGCCGGCGATCCACAAGAATGCCGGTCAGGTCGCGTCCTTGTTCCACGACAAACTTGGCGTGGAATACACCAAGGACGTTGACCAACTCATTCAGATCGGTCGCAAAGTCTTGCGGCAGAAATTCTTCGAAGCGGACATCGGCGTCTCCGGCGTCAACTTCGCCGTGGCCGAAACCGGCACCCTGCTGCTGGTGGAAAACGAAGGCAACGGCCGCATGTCGACCACCGTGCCGCCGGTACACATCGCCGTCACCGGGATCGAGAAAGTCGTCGAAAACCTGCGCGACGTTGTACCCCTGCTCTCCTTGCTGACACGCTCGGCCCTCGGTCAGCCAATCACCACTTACGTCAACATGATCTCCGGCCCGCGCAAAGCACATGAACTCGACGGCCCGCAAGAAGTGCACCTGGTTTTGCTCGACAACGGTCGCAGCCAGGCGTTTGCCGACAGCGAACTGCGCCAGACGCTGAACTGCATTCGCTGCGGCGCCTGCATGAACCATTGCCCGGTTTACACACGCATCGGTGGCCATGCCTATGGCGAGGTTTACCCAGGCCCGATCGGCAAGATCATCACCCCGCACATGGTAGGCCTGGCGAAAGTCCCGGACCACCCGAGCGCCTCGTCGCTGTGCGGCGCCTGCGGTGAAGTCTGCCCGGTAAAAATTCCGATCCCGGCACTGCTGCGCCGCCTACGCGAAGAAAACGTCAAAGCCCCAGACAGCCCTCATCAAGTGATGCGCGGCCAAGGCAGCAAGTACTCGCGCAAAGAGCGCTTCATCTGGAACGCCTGGGCAAAGCTCAACAGCTCGCCGACGCTGTATCGGCTGTTCGGCTTTTTCGCCACTCGCCTGCGCGCCCTTACGCCAAGCAACATTGGCCCGTGGACACAAAACCACAGCGCACCGAAACCCGCCGCTCGCTCACTGCACGATATGGCCCGCGAGCATCTGGCCAAACAGGGAGAACGTTGATGAGCGCCAAGCAAAACATCCTCGCCAAACTGCGCAACAGCCTGACCGGCACCACGCCAGTGCCTGACAACTTCGACGAAGCACTGGTGACCGAGCCTTACACTTACACCCCGGAACAACGCATCCCGCAACTGCGCAAACTGATGGAAGCGGTGCACACTGAAATCCATCTGACCAGCGAACAAGGCTGGCCGGAGTTGCTCGCGCAATTGCTGCGCGACCGCCAGTTGCCGAGCCTGCTGATCGCACCGACTACACCACACGGGCAACGAGTCACGCAGCATTGGGCGAACAATCCCCACCTGCCCACACTCAAGGCCTACGACCGTCCGGTAGAAGAATGGAAAGCCGAGTTGTTCAATGACACCCCGGCCAGCCTGACCACCACCCTCGGAGCGATCGCCGCCACCGGCAGCTTGATCATCTGGCCCACCCGCGAAGAACCACGGCTGATGAGCCTGGTGCCGCCGGTGCATTTCGCCCTGCTCAAGGCCAGTGAAATTCGCGACAACTTCTATCAGGTGCAACAAGAGTACGAGTGGGCTCAAGGTATGCCGACCAACGCATTGCTGGTCTCCGGCCCGTCGAAAACCGCCGACATCGAACAAGTCCTGGCTTACGGCGCCCACGGTCCGAAAGACCTGGTGGTGCTGATCCTGGAGGACCAATGAGTCTACCGGCGGCTTTCCTGCGTGATGCGCAGCAACTGATTCCACAAGACCGGCGTTTCGACGACCCGCTCTCGACCCTGGCCTTCGGCACCGACGCGAGTTTCTATCGGCTGATCCCGAAACTGGTGATTCGTGTCGAGTCTGAAGACGAAGTGGTTGCCCTGCTCAAACTGGCGCAACGTGACCGGGTGCCGGTGACCTTCCGCGCCGCTGGCACCAGCCTCTCTGGCCAGGCCATCAGCGACTCGGTGCTGATCGTCCTTGGCGACAACTGGAACGGTCGCGAGATCCGCAGTCAGGGCACACAAATCCGTCTGCAACCGGGCGTGATCGGCGCACAGGCGAACGCTTGGCTGGCACCGTTTGGCCGCAAGATCGGCCCCGATCCGGCGTCAATCAATGCCTGCAAAATCGGCGGCATCGTCGCCAACAATGCCAGCGGCATGTGCTGCGGTACCGCGCAAAATACCTACCACACGCTGGCCGGCATTCGCCTGGTACTGGCCGATGGCAGCCGGCTCGACACCGAGGACGCCACCAGTGTCGCGGCATTTCGCAGCAGTCATTCCGAGTTGCTGGAGCGTCTGGCGACCTTGGGCCGCGAGACCCGCGCCAATGCCGAATTGGCCGCAAGGATTCGCCACAAATACCGTCTGAAAAATACCACAGGCCTGTCGCTCAATGCCTTGGTGGATTTCGACGAGCCTGTGGATATCTTGAGCCACTTACTGGTGGGCTCCGAAGGCACACTGGGGTTTATCAGCGCAGTGACCTACGACACGGTGATCGACCATCCGAACAAAGCCTCGGCGCTGATCGTCTTTCCGGATGTCGAAACCTGCTGCAACGCCGTGACGGTGCTGAAAACCCAACCGGTCTCGGCCGTGGAATTGCTCGACCGTCGCAGCCTGCGCTCGGTGCAGGACAAACCCGGAATGCCGGCCTTCGTCCAACAACTGTCGGCCAACGCCTGCGCCTTGCTGATCGAATCCCGCGCTGCATCAACTGCGTTGTTGCACGAACAGCTGGCGCAGATCATGAATTCACTGGCCGCGTTCCCGGTGGAGAAACAGGTCGACTTCACGCAAGACCCGGCAGAAAACGCCAAGCTGTGGGCGATCCGCAAAGACACCTTTCCCGCCGTCGGCGCGGTGCGCAAAACCGGCACCACGGTGATCATCGAAGACGTGACCTTCCCGGTGGAGCAACTGGCGGCAGGCGTGAACCGTTTGATCGAGCTGTTCGACAAACATCACTACGACGAAGCAATCCTTTTCGGCCACGCACTGGAAGGCAATCTGCACTTCGTCTTCACCCAAGGCTTCAACAGCCCGGAAGAAGTCGCACGCTACCAGGCGTTCATGGACGACGTGGCGCAATTGGTCGCCGTCGAGTTTGGCGGCTCGCTGAAAGCCGAACACGGCACCGGACGCAACATGGCGCCCTTCGTCGAACTGGAATGGGGCAGCGATGCCTATCAGTTGATGTGGCAGCTCAAGCGCCTGCTCGACCCAAACGGGATTCTTAACCCGGACGTGGTGCTCAGCGAAGATCCGCAGATCCACCTCAAGCACCTGAAACCGCTTCCGGCCGCCGACGAGATTGTGGATAAGTGCATCGAGTGCGGTTTCTGCGAACCGGTCTGCCCATCGAAAGGCCTGACCTTGAGCCCGCGCCAGCGCATCGTGATCTGGCGGGACATTCAGGCAAAAAAACGCGCAGGCCTCGATACCTCGACGCTGGAAGAGGCTTATCAATATCAAGGCCTCGACACCTGCGCCGCCACCGGCCTCTGTGCACAACGCTGCCCGGTCGGAATCAATACCGGCGAACTGGTGAAAAAACTCCGTAGCCGCACCGCAACCCGGACCAAAACCGCCAACTGGCTCGAAGGAAATTTCGCCATAGCGCTGCAAGGTGCACGCTTCACACTGCACGTGGCCAACGGTGCGCGGATGCTACTGGGCGCACCACGGCTGACGAAGATTTCCGCTGCGCTGACCAAGCTGTCCAAAGGACAAATCCCGCAGTGGACCAACGCCATGCCGCAACCGGAACGAGCGATTCGTTTCAGCCCGACGGTGACCGACGAGCGCCCGCGCGTGGTCTATCTGGCGGCGTGCGTGTCGCGGGTGATGGGTCCGGCGGCGGGAGACAAGGAGCAAATGTCGCTCTACGACAAGACCCGTGGCCTGCTGGAAAAAGCCGGCTACCACGTAGTCTCGCCAGACAATCAAGACAACCTCTGTTGCGGTCAGCCATTCGCCTCCAAAGGTTATGCCGAGCAAGCCGAGCACAAACGCCAGGAGCTGATCGGTGCATTGCTGCATGCCAGCCGCGGCGGGCTCGACCCGATCTATTGCGACACCAGCCCCTGCACCTTACGCCTGGTGCAAGACCTTGGCGATGTGCGCCTGGACCTGTACGACCCGGTGCGTTTCATTCGCACGCACTTGATGGACCGACTGGACTTCACGCCCCAGGAAGCGCCGATTGCAGTGCATGTCACCTGCAGCACTCAGCACCTCGGCGAGAGCCAGGCGTTGATCGATCTGGCGCGACGTTGCAGCAAAAACGTGGTGATTCCGGAAGGCATTCACTGCTGCGGGTTTGCCGGCGACAAGGGCTTCACCACACCTGAACTGAACGCTCACTCACTGCGCACATTGAAAGACGCCGTGCAGCATTGCAGCGAAGGCATCTCCACCAGCCGCACCTGTGAAATCGGCCTGAGCCAGCATGGCGGGATCGACTACCACGGGCTGGTTTACCTGGTAGACCGGGTGACCCAAGCCAAAACGCTCTGAAATCGACGCTATCCAGCAAGGGGCGCTCGGCCCCTTTGCTGTACTCTCCTGCCGACGAAAACAACGCTATTTTTCTCGCATCACAAGAACCCTTGTGCGCCGCCACAGTCTATCTGTTAAGCCCAAGCCCCTTGCTTCCCGACGCTGTTCAAGGAGAAACCCCATGAAGCGATCCGCCCTGGCCGGACTGCTTATCTGCGCGACACTGACAACCTCCCACGCCTTTGCCTCAAACGAGAGCGATATGTGCGCAAGGAATCTTCAAACACTCACCAGCGAACTGGCCAATGCGACCAAGCTCGATGCCGCCACACAAAGCGACGCCACGAGCAAACTCCAGCAAGCCAAATCCGCCTATGACGCGAAAAACGACCGGGAATGCGTAGCCCTGACGCAGCAGGCGCTGCAATCCGTTCAAAGCCACAAAAACAGCCAGTAACCCGGCCCTGACGCACAAGCGCGGACAGAAGGTCGACTCGCCCCACGCATTGGCGTACACTGTGTTCACCTGCTGGTTATACACAGCAGGTTCGGGGCCGTTTAGGATTCGACGCCGGTTGCGAAACTTTAGGTGCATGCCGAGTTGGTAACAGAACTCGTAAATCCACTGTTGCAACTTCCTATAGTTGCCAATGACGAAACCTACGGGGAATACGCTCTCGCTGCGTAAGCAGCCTTAGCCCTTCCCTCCTGGTACCTTCGGGTCCAGCAATCATCAGGGGATGTCTGTAAACCCAAAGTGATTGTCATATAGAACAGAATCGCCGTGCAGTACGTTGTGGACGAAGCGGCTAAAACTTACACAACTCGCCCAAAGCACCCTGCCCGTCGGGTCGCTGAGGGTTAACTTAATAGACACGGCTACGCATGTAGTACCGACAGCGGAGTACTGGCGGACGGGGGTTCAAATCCCCCCGGCTCCACCACTTCATCATCTAAAGACGTCCACGGACGTCTTTTTTTGTGCCTGAAATCCAGTGAATACAGGGGTTTAAGGTCCAAAGGGGTCCGATGGTATCTGAGCTCATCCTACAATTCGTGTATTCCACGTGGTATTCCAAGCCCACGACTGGTATTTTTTGGAATACACGCAGCATCGGAGTTCACCATGGGTGCCCAAGCCACGCGGCTTTCAGACGTCAAAGTTAAAGCAGCGAAACCAAAGGAAAAAGACTACATCCTCACTGATGGCGACGGCCTTCAGATGAGGGTGCGGGCCAACGGCTCAAAGCTGTGGAATTTTAACTACATTCACCCTGCAACCAAAAAACGGATCAACATGGGGCTTGGTACCTTCCCAGAGGTGAGCCTGGCTCAAGCTCGGAAACGGACAGTAGAAGCCAGGGAGCAGGTAGCGCAAGGGCTAGATCCGAAAGAGAAGCGTGACGCGGATCGGCAAGCTTTAAGAGCGACTACGGAACACACTTTTAAAAATGTGGCGACCGCATGGTTCGAGCTCAAGAAAGACTCTGTTACTACTGCTTATGCTGAAGACATCTGGCGCTCCCTGACGCTACATGTCTTCCCCGACTTGGGTGCTATACCGATCTCAGCCATTACGGCTCCGGCCGTCATAAAATTGCTTCGGCCGCTCGAGACCAAGGGCAGTCTCGAGACCGTGAAGCGACTAAGCCAGCGCCTTAACGAGATCATGACCTACGGTGTCAACTCCGGCTTGATTCACTCAAATCCACTCAGCGGGATTCGCTCGGTCTTCAAGAAGCCGAAAAAGAAAAACATGGCGGCACTCGCGCCCGATGAACTGAAAGAGCTGATGGTCACGGTGGCCAATGCCAGCATAAAAAGGACAACACGTTGCTTGATCGAGTGGCAGCTTCACACTATGACCCGTCCAGCTGAGGCGGCTACTGCACGCTGGGCAGACATCGATATCGGAAAGAAGATCTGGACGATACCGCCCGAGCGGATGAAAAAGCGTCGCACGCATATCATCCCCCTTTCCGAACAGGCTTTGAGCCTATTGGAGGCTATAAAGCCGCTCAGTGGCCACCGTGAGTTTGTCTTTCCAGCAGACCGGAATCCCCGTACGCATTGCAACAGCCAAACTGCGAATATGGCGTTGAAGCGAATGGGGTTCGAGGGTCGCCTGGTGAGCCATGGGATGCGCTCGATGGCCAGCACCATCCTCAACGAGCACGGCTGGGATCCCGAACTAGTCGAGGTTGCGCTTGCTCACGTCGATAAGGACGAGGTGCGCAGCGCTTATAATCGGGCCGATTACATAGAGCGCCGGCGCCCGATGATGAAATGGTGGAGCGAGCATATCAACGAAGCTGCCACAGGAAGCCTTTCGATGTCCGCGATCATCGATAGCAGGGATTGAAAACTCGCCTCGCAGGGTCGAGCAGTGCGTTATCTTCGGAAGCTTGCCAAGCAGAGGTTCACGCGCAATCGGCAGTACGAGGCGAAGTCAGCCACGCGGTGAGTGGCTGGGCTGCGCTTCAATATTCCGCGCCTAACGCATGGAACTATCACCCTACAGGGATTCGAGCAGGACCACCGCTTACACTGAGAGCTGGCCCCCCTCATCCAACGTAAACTTAAGAGATGCGTTAAGAATGAAAACTATCGACGACGGTCGCAAAATCCACTCAGCCATGAACGTCGCCCGCGAGCTAAGCATTTCACCTAAAACCGTTGTCGATACGGCATTAAAACTCAATGCGGTTTTTCTGGTTAGGACGCCTGAGGACACAGAGATTTATCTACGAGATAGCTATAAAAAGCTCTTAGTAAATCGATGGGGGAATTGGGGGCAAGTCCTTAACTTCAATCGAAACGAGCGAACGATTGCTGCTACTTTGAACGCAAGTTATTTGTGCCTTGATCCATCCGATTACGAACCTATTGTACCGATGGGACAAATACAAATTAAAGAATTTAAGGCAATCGCAAAACTAGAAACGAATTACGAAATAACAATCCTTGACGCAGCGACTTATACATCCCTTTATTCACCAACTGAGTTTAAAGGAACCTTTGACTCTTTTTACAAGGAAAAAACAGCTCCTCTAATGCCTCCGAGCAACCCAGGGGAAGAAAGAGTAATAACCGTTGAATTTGCAGACTTATTAATGACCTCCAAAGATCTCCAGTCAATTAGGGAGGAGCTAACTCATAAGCGACCTGCCTATGGAAAGTTTCAGGTTGAGGAATGGACATCAACAATGCTGGCGCAGCTTAACGAAGCCTCCACTCACTTTCTCTCGGGCGAGTCGATAAACGTTGAAAAATCGGTGCTCCGCAGTGAGATAATAACGTGGTTTAGATATCGATGGGAAGGCAGTAGTCAAGACGTGTTAGAGCAAGCAGCAAATGCTATTTTACCTGACAGCATGTATAACGCTGCACTACCAAGGAGTAAGGTGAACGACTCTTTAAGAAACGAACATAATAAGTACGCATCAACCGCCTTGATCCTGATAAATGAAAAATCCAAAGTATATTGGGAAAATCTTCAATCTGGAAAAATCAGGACCTTTCCTAAGAGGAAGACCATTATAGACGAGCTGTGCCAAGAGTATAATTTTACAGTAAAACTAGCCTCGACAACAGCTGCAATAATTCGACCTAACGCGAAGTAGTGACAAACCCTTGTCGCAAGGACTCAGCTCTTAAAGTTCAGATGCCAAAATTGTTA
This sequence comes from Pseudomonas sp. CVAP#3, assembly GCF_018986375.1. Lineage (NCBI taxonomy): Bacteria > Pseudomonadati > Pseudomonadota > Gammaproteobacteria > Pseudomonadales > Pseudomonadaceae > Pseudomonas > Pseudomonas sp. CVAP#3. The sequence goes on along the minus strand of NZ_JAHMSC010000004.1, from coordinate 304,006 downwards.
TCGAGTAGGAATACCCACCACGAGTGGGCATTCACCTTTAGTTAACTCTTCTTGGCCTTCCCCGTCTGACGCCCTCAGATTTCGGCATATTCCCCCTAAAAAAAGACCGCCCGCAGTTGATCGAAAATCTCAACCAATAATCTGTCTTTATCAAATACGGCGCGACCACAGTTTTCAGATTCGAAACGAGTTCCTTGTTAGACCAACCGATCATCCCAACCCCTAAAAGCCGATACTCCTTTTTCTTTTTATTACAATTGAAATATCGCCCCTGGCCGCCCGTTACTTTCTGTGCCCAGTGCTTTCCAACTAGGCTGGCTAAGACCACATCCTCTCGATAAACTGCTCCATTATAAAAAACCAACAGATGAAAATGGAACCCTTTGAGATGCCCATACTCCAACTTACACGCAAAACCCAGCATCCCTTTTATTGGCAGACCTTTGTGCAGGTCTTTTCGAAGTTTCTCCCAGTCTGCATTCACGCGAGCGAGATCAAGCTGTAGGTTTTTTCGCTCGTTAAAAAAACCAGGCTGATAGTACAAATCTACTCGGATAACCACCATTCGAGAATGCTTTTCAAACAGAGCATCGATGTATTGATCTAGGCTGTGAGCCCGCTTCTTTTCCGCCCTTATAAATCGTTTTATTAATGCCTTAAATCCATGACCTGACGCCCCCACCCTCAACAAGCCAACCAGACCATTCAAAATCTCTACTTCCTTCTCAACCTCTGAAGGCGCCAATTTTGTAGTAGACGAAAGTACCAGGACACTATCGAATTTTTCCGCACACTCAAAGAGCAACGCCACGTAGGGATTCAGGGAATGAAACGGAAAATAACAGTGGAACTCCCCAGAACCATTCTTTAATGCCTTTAGCAATAGCTTACCCAACTGCGTAGCCTGAAGTGTATTATCGCCACGCTTATTTTTTGCAACCGAGAAGAGCTCTTCGCTACTCTGCACCACCAGCCTAACGACTGGCTCAATCTGCTTTAGCTTTTCTAATAAGACATCCTCCTCCGTCAATACCTTATAGCTCAACTCTCCAGACGACTTTGACAGGCAATCTGTTGGATCACTGAAATCCATGCCCCACCTCTGCTATTGTGAAACTTTCACTCACCCTATTTTAAATCAGTGTGCAACTAGCACTATTAAGAGACTCAAGTCCTCTCCAATGAAAACTCATTACTTTCAACTAGATACAAGCAGTTCCTAGACGTTAACGATCCCACCGACACATCATTGAGCGCCGTACATTAATCACCATCTTAAAAATCCACAGAAGCCGATGACTACAACCACACAACTATAATTCCTAATTAAATAATACTCCATAAAGCACACATGGCAAATGCACTACAAAATGCCTAACGCGCCTAAGAGAACAGCAGGGAAATTTAACTAAAACCAGAAATAGTTAGTGATAAGATGTCCGTTAAATCTGGGCGCAATAACGGTGTAAATCTTTCATTTGCGGCGAAGGCTGATGATGCTCAAGCCAGGGCTGCACGTCCACCCAAGCAAAGCCGTCCATTGTCCCGAGCAAAACTCTCCCAGCATTCTGTAGCACCTCCAAAGCACGATCTAAGCGACCTTTCTCCCGAAGTTTATTTGGACAATACTGACGGATATGGTTTTTACGAACTAAACGATTGTTATCCTCTCGGAAGCGGCTCAGCCACTGATCTAATTCATCTGCATCCAAAACGTGTTGCGCAGGAGGCATGAATAATTTGAGGAAGTCATGTGAGCACCCTTCACAATAACTAATGGCAGCATTTAACGTACTCAATGAAATATCCCCTTCGAGATTTTCGAAGTGGTGCAGTAAAGCCGAAACTCTGGCGATGTTGTCTGCAAGCTTTGACGCATGATCACGAGCGCTTTCAAAGCGCTTTCCTGGACGGCTGTCTATCTCAATGGCATCGGCGAGTTGAAGCCAGCGGTTAGAGGCTTCGGATGTGAACGCTAATACATCCTTTTTGAACGCAGGTTCTTGCAGCAGCTTTGCGTTCTGCTGGAGCAGGTCGTTTAAACGTTGTTTGAAACTGCCACAATGCTCCCAGGATTGCGTGGTGTCATGACTCTTCCGGTAGCCCTGCGTTGAGGAGGGGTGACAAACTAGAAAACGTGCCCAGAGGCCCGAGCCACGAGTCTCTTCGCCACGGCGCGCTATGTAGCCACTAACGGCGCTCACTTGTGCCATGATCGAAACGGTAAGCCGAGCTTCGTTTAGTACAAAGCTATGTGCAGTCTTGCGGTCGACGGTGATCGCGTCACCGCTCCAGATGGAATTCATCTTTGAAAGATCATTGAAAGCACGGCCACCCAGCACTCCACCACCTTCACTGGATGTTAGACCTGCCGTAGGTAGATTTTGATACAAACCGAAGAAAAGAGCCTCGGATGTGGAGTCCTCATAAAGCATTTTAAATTCTTTCGGTCGTAACGGCTCCGCGACTTCGTGTGTCGACATCCGCTGCACTTCGTCCTGTGTCGGCTCCCCTAGACTGCCTTTTTTTGTAATGTCCTTAAGAAGCGTTTTACGATGCGCTTTCCAAATATCGTGGCGGACCTGCCACTGCTGCATTTGGTCCTGGTAGACGGAACCTTGCTGACGCTGGAAGTCACGTACAGGCCCTAAAAAAACATTCTCTACTGTCGACTTGCGCTCTCCTGAGTCAGCGATGGCCAGCACCATCAATGACGTGGGTACTACCTGACCACTTGGTTTACGGACATCAATGAGACCTTGCGACACGACAGCAATTGCCGTCAGAGCGCTCGACAAAATCAACCCAAGAGGGGCCTGTATATTAGTTTGTACTTCATCTGCTGCGCGTTGAAGTAGTGAGGACGGCATATGAAATGGCTGGTGAAACACAGCCGCCGGTTGCTGACCATCAGCATTCATAAAGCTACTCATTTTCCAGCTCTAATGCCGTGGTTGCAGTTTTACCCGCCTCGCGCCCAGCTTGTTTGCAATCAGTGCGCGATAATGTCACACACTGCTCAATCCAAGCGTTTACCTCTGAATCAATCCAACGCACAGCCCCAATACCGAGAGAAACTTGACTGGGGAAACTCGGATCATATTGTGTCGATTTTGAGTCTAGCTTGCCGTAGATGGTAGACCGGGAAAGGCCCGTACGCTCGATTACCTGCTTCAGGCGAAGCATGATAAGCACTGGGGTTAGCTGAGTAGTCATCGGTGTGTCCTCCATAGGATTGACCTGCGCCCATCCTAAGAAAGCAGCCTCAAAAACTGAACTCCGTGAGCCTAACGATTGCTAACGTTAGGGCCACCTTCCGGCCGCCCTTGCCCCTCTCTTGGCTCTGATACCTCACCCGCGTCAGCGGCATTCTGGTTCACTGTCACCACAGGGCGCACATCCAGCGCTGATCTGACAGATCAACTCGGCGTACGAAAACAAGCTGTCGTCATAAAGCTGCTATTCCTGCTACGAGTAGCAAAAATAGCAGGAGGATTTCCGTTGTGATTTCTCGAACTCTCACCCTACCGGTACGCAATGTGCCTCGCTCATCGAAAGGCTGCGCAATGAACCTCGATTGCAGTGAGCATCACAAGTGCGTGATTGCATTCCACTTGACCACCCGTTTGCATCGCCACTGACCGTTCAATTGCATCCGACCTGACCAAGCGTTTGCATCGGATTTGACCAGCAGACTGGGTGTCCTTGACTGGTAGAAATCCAGCGGTGTGGTGTGCATGCGCCATTCCTAATGGTGTGGCTGCACCAACATGACGACACCTACCGTTCTGCCCACCTGAATGGCTATGCCTGAACGTTGCCCTTGTAGAGATGTGAGACTATCGCCTCAGCCGGCCGAGGGGCGTCATGGTGAAGAGCTCTTTCACGTAAACTTGTCTGAGTTTATGAAGGCATTCCCGTAGCAGACGTCCTCGTACGGAGCGGACATGGCAACGCCCAATTCACGCGTCATTTTGCAGTACATGGCCAGCAACCGCAGGGTTGTTTTTTTCATTCTCGAATGGCTGCGATATAGGGTGTCAGGGTTAATTCTGAGTCCGTATTCAGCGAGCCGGCCTTTCACGAATTCGGTGATCGTGTGCTGATTATCACAAGCATTAAAGACCGCAGGAACCTTAAGCTCCTTGAGCTTAACCACTCCGATTCTGTTGGGGTATTGAATTCTGGCGGCATGGGCATACTCACTCAACAGCCGCCGATGAACCATGCCCGCACCCAAAATGCTGAGCCAACTGCCCAGCGTTCCCGTGTGCATCCGAAAGCGCACCTTACGCTTCCCCCACGCTTCGAAAAATTCCTGAACCTTCACTGAATTTGTCAGATCTCTCCTGCAGATTAGCGGGATGCCAGCCAGGCTTGTTTTGCTGTTGGCTTCGTTGAAATGCCTTTGAATATCCAGCAAGCGATCGACAGTATTTTCAGTCAGATTGAGACTGCGCATTTGGAGGTACACGGCGCTCGCATCATCCTTGCTGATGTTCATGTTAAAGGCGTGGACAATCATCTGGTAATCGGCGAGCAGGGCTAGGCGTGTCGTGAACGAATCGGAAAATTCATCCGTGATTCGATCCGGACTGTTTTTGGTGACGGGCAAAACTCCAGAAACGACCAGCCAGCAGTAAGCGGCTACGGACGCGTCAGTGAACTCACTGACAAAGCATCGAGTGAGTAGATCTCGCCTTACCAGTGGCGAGCATTCAACGAACTCCTCGATCAGGGTCGAGGCGATTTCCAATGCATGATTGGCCAAAACCCCAGTGCTTTTTTCTGTGATGACAGACATGTAAGCCATCTGATAATCATTCCAGAAGTTGTCGACAGCCTCCATCTGCTCAGAGGACAGATTTGGTGGCCGCGACACATGCGGACTCGCCTGACTCAACTCCTCGGTGGAGTTGGCCAGGCTTACCTCCAAGAGGTAGTACGTCACATGCTTGATGATGTCTGCCTCACGACCCGAATGCCGGCTCTCGACCTCTAGCGTGACCCGCTCTACGATTTTATCGAGCTGCGAGCGTTCTTCGACATCCATGCCTACGTGAACGACCAGGTCGTTGAAGAAAACCAAGTCAAGAAAATCCAGACCAGCCTTATGTGCCTTGGTCATGCGCGGCATCTACCCCTACCCTTTTTTGTCCGCCTCTGCGACACCTGCCGCTACACCAGCGCCAGCTGCAGCACCTAATGCCGCTCCGGTCGAAGCCACTACCGTAGCGCCCACCGCCATTCCACCACCGCCAGCAGCGAGCGCGCCTCCACCAACAGCCGCCAGTGAAGCGTTTGTCAGCGCTACACCTGAGAGTGAGCTAATTGCCGTCCCCGATGCCGTAGCGCCCAACAGCCCTGCAGATCCTGCGGCTGCAGCGAGTGGACCTGCAAAAGCCAGCGCTGTACCACCAGTGGCGAGCGTACCGAGGCATACCAATGCGGTTTTGCCAGGGTTTTCGATCACAATGTCGACCGCTGAAACTGCTAGATCACCTACCGTGCCAATCGCGCTGCCAACCAAATCAAAAAGCGAGTCGAAAAAAGACATGCTGAACTCCAGGTTACGCTCGAAAGACATTTCCGAACGGCTTGGAGGCAATTGTGTTCAGTCGACATGAGGCTGACAATTGCGAAAAGTGCCGTACCTTTTCCTACACTAGTACAGCGGTGAAACCAACGCGGCCGAGATCAATGGGTAAGGCCACTCGAAGCAAAGAAGCATTCGTGCTATTCGTGTCGCACGAGAGCACTTGGCTATGTGCACCGCCCAAGGGCGTTAGAATGTCCAGCAACGCTCACAGACTAGGGCACCTGAATCATGCACGAAACGGATGCCTCTTGAGAGATCAAGCAACGCGTCGATGACCTCTATTCAGCTGCCTGTAAACACGGCGCAACATAGGAGACCGTTGTTCACTCTACGTTGTGCGAATCGATGCTGGATGAGTTTTCCGATCGGGAGGCTGAGAAATCCGCTTTCGCTTATGCGCGTGAGACTTATGAATATCAAACCCAAGAGGAACTCCGAGCGACTCAAGCAGAGGAGTGGGATAGTGGGATAATGGGGTTTGCTCTCACGGCTTGGATTGGATGACCTGCCCAGCCAGGCGCTTTGAACAAGACTGACCCAAAAGGTCAAAGCACGAATACCCGAGATAGACGTGACTGAGGGCACCAATGGAACTCAACCCATATCGCAAGCGATTCGAAGCTGCAGCCGCTGCCCTATTGGCGGCCAAGAGAAATGTCAAAGACCAGCACACTCTACTGGGCTGGCTTCATCGATTCAACGAGGTTGAGGCCCAAATAGCTCTTGATGAGGCGCGTGCTCGAGTAGTCGCTCTACAGAAGGCACTGAACACGGCGCGTATGGGCAAACCGCTACTGGTGAGCTGGCCACAACCCTCTTTACTCGATGTCATCAAATTCAAGGTCTTTGGCTCAACACCCAGCTCTAAGGGTTTTACTGATCAGCAGATGGACCCTGAGCGTGAGGCCAAGATTGCTGGCCTCGAGGCTGAGCTCAAGGTTCGGGTCGGCGCCGTCGAGAAGATCTATTACCAGATCCAGTTCCACAAAAGCTTGGACTGGTTAGAGGCTGATGCAGAGATCGCTACCTACAACCGCCAGGTCGCTGACCTTGAACCCGACGTCGCGAAGCTCGAAGCAGATGTGAGACGTTTTGATGAGCACTTGGTGGAGCCGCTGCATGAAAGGGAAAAGCTGACTGGCGAACTGGCTTTGGCGATCGAAGCTCAGGAATCGGCAACTGAATTTGACCTCCGGTTCAAAGCAGCACCAGACGCAATGAGTCGGCGGGGTGTGCAGCAGCAATGCTTCAATCTGTTTGGGCTCGACAATACCGACAAAGCTGTCCGAATCAAAACCGGGCAGGTCGAATCCCTGCAGCGCAACCTTGCAAAAATTGAGACCAGAATTGTTGAGTTGCAAAAGCGTGATAGCCGAGGCATCACCCGCATAGTCATTGATGGCACAAACCTTTGCTATCGAGGGAGAAACCCCAATCGAAAATTCATCGGTGTGGTCGCACTCACTCACCTGCTTCCGACCCTTCAGCATTTGTGGCCTGGCGTCGAGATCATCATCTGCTTCGATCCGGGGACTTTGAAGAATTCAGCAAAGCTCTGGCCAGATGGTGAAAAGCATTTCCCTCACTCGGTCCAGATCCACGAGATCGCCCAGGGCAGTAAAGCCGACGAGAGCATTATCGAGCTCGCAAGTGGGGAGACTGAGTACGTCATAAGCAACGACACCTTTCGCGACTTTCAGAATCGCCCTCCTGTCAAAGAAGGCCGGGTATTCAAGGCTGACATCACTACGAACGACATCTTGGTACTGGCCCTGGCGGCACACGCCAGATTCGGCTCATCTCAACATATGCCATCCACCGACATTGCAGCGGGTGGCAGTGCCGAGTGAGGATGAGTGAATAAGTTGTTGGTCAGCTAAACGTGCTGGCCAGCAACGTCTGCTGTGCCATCAAGCGCTTCCCCACCTGCAGAATTCCCTTTTCACCAGCCACACCCGGTATGGGTTGTTGTGCATCACGCCGACGCATCTGGTCTCGATAAACCCCGTTTGATGGGAGCTCGCATTACGGTGAGTCATAGCAGGGACTTGACCACCCGTTTGCATAGGATCTGACCAGCGTACGGGTGCACCTCGACCGGTAGAAACCGGCCATAAGTAGCCTATCGATAACTCATGAAAAGAACACCCTCTTCACAATCCAATGCTTATAGACGGCGAACACGTGTACCGCCTTCAGTTTGTCCATCGAACAGTTTTCACCACTTTAAGATTTTATTTCTTCGCAAACAATTTTTCCGTCCACCCTTAAGGATGGAGGGTAGATCTCTATACCGCCATTAGTTTTGATTATATGTTCATGCTGGGCCCGTACAAAATCACGAACCTCACTCTTGGAGAACTCAGTATGAAGCCAATATCTTACTGGCCTCACATTTTGGGGCTCCAATGTAGGATCGTAATAGTTATCGCCTATTTTAATTACGGCATGCCCCAGCTTTTCGCCACTCGCTATCTCCACATAGCAAAGCACGTACGTCTCAGCTAACAGATGATTGGTAACTGCGGACAAACAATTCGCATAGCACTGTTTTGGCGCGGTACACCCCGCCATCATAAGCTTCCCCAGCAAATCTTTAGGTAAAGAGGATATCTCTATCCTGGCAAGGCTACTTTTTTTTAAACCGAAGAGTGTTTTAAGTATTTTCATATGTTATCTGACAAAGAGAATCGTGGGCGGTACGGTCGGCACAAGAGGCTAGTTCGAGAAGCACCTTGCAGTAGCTATACTGGAACATATGTCTTCAGAAATCCGTGCAGGAGGCTGTTCACCCTAATACTGCACTCGCTGAACGCGTCGGCCGCTTCTTCGAGATCTTCTATCTCAAGAACTTTCTTAGAGCTCAAACGAGCTTCTCCATTCGCCCCGGTGCAAGGTTTTCCATGAAATATGTCATTTCGAACCTGCACCAAACCTGCAAAGTCCTGGGCGACGGAGGTGAGTTCATCGCGCGCCGCCGACCTAGGCATATTGCGTACTAAATCAATATAGCGCTTCGCAATTCGTCCCGCAGTGAGTTCCTCGTCCAAGATCTTCCCTAGTGCCCCAGGTTTGATTTTTTCACAGCTCCAAACTACGTTCCATTCACAGATCGAGAAGCAAAATGCAGCTTGCCCTAAGGCAGACGTGTAGTCCTGCTTTATGGGCTGGCGGTTTCGGTCACCTTTCATAAGCGCTTAATCCATGCTGTTTAAGAAAAATTGGGCCGCACCTATGATTGACGTTAGCTTGCATAAAGCTGTGTGCCAGCCCCAACGATGCAGCCAGCCCGGTAGAAATGTCACTGTACATCAATAACCGCATGTGGCCACCAATTGGGTCAGCGGGTTGCTTCTAGGCGGTCGTACTCCTAAGGGGCAACGGGGACACCCAAGATCTCATTTGAAGGAGGCAGCGTTTCAACAACCACCCGATCAGAGGTGTTTATGTGGCTCTGTCAGTACATATCGGATGCGTACAACCACACCTTCGGCTTGAAACTTTCTCACTCAGGCTTCGATTTTACGCTCTCCTCGGATCACCCGGTGGTGATGTCGCAGATGCTCATAGGCTATCTAAGCTAGAAAAAGACAGTCACATATCACCCCAATGAGAGCTGGAGGTTCATTCAATGAACCGAACCTCGAAATTGAGTTGATTACCATACGAGGAAAAAAATCATGAATTGCCCAAGCTGTGAATCTACAAGGGTAAGAACCAAAAACTATGGAAGAAAAGTGGGGGGTGTTGTGGGGGGCGTCAGCGGGGCCGTTGGAGGAGTAACTGGCGCGGTGAGTGGTGCAGAGGCCGGCGCCTTGATCGGGATTGTTGCTGGCCCTATCGGACTAGCAATTGGAACATTCGCTGGCGCTATTTTTGGGGGGATGCTCGGAGGTGCTGCGGGAGGGGTAACAGGCGCTACGTTAGGGCAAGTATTCGACGAGGAAGTGTTAGACAACAACGAGTGCTTGGATTGTGGCTTCCAGTTCAGCAGCGAATAAAAATGGTCTTAGACCCTATATCCCTGCCTCGCTGAGCAGATCCGAAGGTTTGCAATTCAAACCTTCTGCGATTCGAACAATGTTGAGGAGCGTAACGTTTCGCTCTCCCCGTTCAATCTTGCCCATGTGTGACCGGTCCACGCCTGACAGATCTGCAAGGGCCTCTTGGGAAAGTGACAAAGCGTTCCGCCGAGCACGTACAGCCGCCCCGAACCGGGTCAGATTAGCTTCGTTGTCGCGTGCACCAGAGACTCTTGTCATGCCTGCAATGGTGTGGATATGATGCCTATACGGCCACGGTATTTACGACCCATTTTGAGCCGTCTTAAGGAGTTTCGTGAAAAAGGTACTTTTACTAATCGTGTCAGGCCTGCTGGCGGCGAATGCCGCCTACGCGTCAAATCAGGTCGGGCAATGCGTATTTCCTAAAACAAAAACGCTCCCCAACGGCAATCTATCCCTCGTCAAACCCACCTATATCTCTGATAAGCCCTCACCAGAAGGCGCGAAATCTTTGACCTCTATGTCATCTTTTCGCATAGACGCAGAAGAGAATGGATTTATCAGGTTGATTACTACCCCAGATTACTCGCTGCCCGCCCCGCAAACAGGCGAGGGGAAAGTAGTGGGCTGGGGCAAGTTAAAAGACTTCGATGTAATTGCACTTAGAAACTGTACCTGACCAGCCTTTCAAGGCTTCCACCAAAGAAAACTCTAGAGGGAGCAAGTATGTATTTTTGGAGAAAGACGCTGTTAGTGATGATTATATTTACCCCTCACGCACATGCAGCACAATTAGATCCTCAGCAATATCCGATTACCGAAAAAGCGTGTAGCTACGCGCAGTCTTTCGTAATTAATGCATATGCAAACATCAACAGCACCACCAACAATCCTCTGTATACAATTTCCGTCAACATGAACAACAACAAAAATATTGATATGCGCGTGGGCGCACGGGTGGCCAACAACTTCATAGCCTCCTCCAATGCTTGGGGTGCCCAGTACACACAATGGGCTAGGCAAAACATACTCCCCTGGTGCCGCCAAGGTATTGGTGGCACATTATAACCTTTAAAAAATGCAATCCAGAAACGCGTTAATAATGTCATACGACTTCAACCGCAGCAAAAAAGGGCCAGACAATTGTCTGGCCCTTTTTATTTCGTTCACTTAGTTCGAGAGCACATTATGTCGCATCTAATCGAAAACATGGCTTACGTTGGCGCCACTCCTTGGCATGGTCTGGGAAGTCGCCTATCCGAGAAACAACCACTCGAAATCTGGCAACGTGAAGCAGGTATGAACTGGTATATCCAAGAAAGCCCGGTCCACTTCAAGGCGGACACCATCGGTAATCTCAGCACCATTCATTCCTTTCCCGATCAGAAGGTTCTTTATCGCTCTGACACCAAGGCTCCATTGTCGGTTGTGTCCCAGCGTTATCAAGTTGTACAGCCACGTGAGGTGCTGGAGTTCTATCGAGACCTGTCCGAGCGCTCTGGTTATGAACTGGAGACCGCTGGAGTATTAAAAGGTGGGCGCAAGTTCTGGGCGCTAGCCCGTACTGGGCAGACCACTGCCTTGAAGGGTAACGATCAGGTCAACGGCTATCTGCTGCTGGCCACTTCCTGTGACGGCACCCTTGCTACCACAGCAACTCCGACCACAGTGCGCGTGGTCTGTAACAACACTTTGACGATCTCCCTGAATAGCGCTGCCCGCGCCATCAAGGTTCCGCACAACACGCGCTTTGATTCGCAAGCAGTAAAAAAACAACTGGGCATAGCCGTTTCGCAATGGGACGAATTTATGTACCGGATGCGCACGCTTGCGGAACGTAAGGTTCAGTGGCCTGAGGCCATGGGCTTCTTTATGAACGTGCTTTGCGACACCAACGTGTATGACCCGATTCCCAAAGTACAGGCAAACAAACGAGCAATGGAGAAGGTACAGAGCCTGTACGAAGGTAAAGGCCGAGGTTCTGATATGGAGTCCGCTCGCGGAACAGCATGGGGCTTGCTGAACGCGGTGACCGAATACGTGGATCATGAAAGACGCGCCAGGAGCTCTGAGTATCGAATGGATTCCGCTTGGTTTGGTCAGGGCGCGGTAATCAAACAGAAAGCATTAGATGCAGCTCTCCAACTCGTAGTGTGAGCTTCCTTCCTCTGGCCACCTTTAACTCAGGAGCGGGACATTTGAACCTCCCGCTCAGGAGGGTAGTCAGGCTCTGCCCGCTCGACGGACCTGCCTTGCAATTCGCGAAAAGGTGGATACTGTATATAAAAACAGTACCCATCTCGAGCGGGAGAGACCAAGGCACCTAAAACCCAGCGGTGCGCTCCTCGATACCAGCTTTTCTATCGACGCCTGCCAGGCCAGTACTCCCCTGCCCCTGCTCATCGAGGACTCGCACTATCAATGCTTAATCGCTGATTGCTCGACCTCAACCATCAAGGGGACTACATCTGACCTCTCCATTCCAGTCAATAGTCACAGCCGGATGGCTACTTTCGCCAGCCTTCGCTCACAAGCTCACTTTTAGAGATTGCTCGGTTACAGACCGGCTGATGGAGCTCAACCATGTGGCTACCACCTATCGACACCCCTTAACTATCCGGTAAAGAATTTATGCGCCAATTCAACGACATAAGAGGCCCCTCCGATCTCAACCATGGCCGACCTCCAGACGTTACAAGCCATTGCGTTTCCTTGCAGGTCAATCCATTATCCATCACTATTGCACCTTCGACGCCTATCGAGCTGCCCCTAGACCACTTTGTGGTTGAACCTTCCTCGTCTCCGGTGAGAAAAATCCACCGTCGGCCTGAGTACATAGGTGATAGCGAAGGGTTTCGCGAGACGCTCCCTACCCTGAACACAGCCATATCCGGGCAGGAGCCCATGAAAAATATCGAGACTCCCCCTTCGTTACCCACCCCTGGGCAACCGCTAATGTTTGCGGATCTTTTTGCGGGCTGTGGAGGCCTCTCGCTCGGTCTTTCGCTGGCAGGACTTAATGGTGTTTTTGCCGTAGAGCGCGACAAAATGGCGTTCTCCACTCTGTCAGCCAACCTACTCGAAGGCCGCGACGTACCCGTGAGTCAGTTCGAGTGGCCCTCTTGGCTGGAAAGAAAAGCCTGGGGTATCGATGAAATTCTTGAACAGCATCCACTTGATCTTTCCAAGCTTAACGGCAAAGTGCATGTGCTTGCGGGAGGCCCTCCCTGCCAGGGATTCAGCTTCGCAGGCAAGCGCCTAGAGAGCGATCCACGAAACCAACTGTTTGAGAAGTACGTGGAAATGGTCAAGGCCATTCAGCCAGCGGCCATCGTCCTGGAAAACGTGCCAGGCATGAAGGTCGCACATAAGGCCAAGTCTTGGAAAGACCTTGGGATACCGGTGAAACCCCAATCCTACTATGACAAGCTTGTCGAAAGTCTGGACAGGGTCGGCTATCAGGTCCTCGGTCGAATAGTGGACTCCTCACTCTTCGGAGTTCCCCAGAAGCGTCCACGCCTAATCGTAATTGGGATCCGCAAGGACCTCGCTTGTCATCTTCGTGGCGGCGCCACCAGAGCTTTCGAGCTATTAGAGGAAGCGAGGCTAAGCCAACTTCAGGAGCTTGGCCTTCCCGAATCAGTCAGCGCTTCAGAGGCCATTTCTGATCTGGAAATAAAACACGCGGGGACCAGACCATGCACTGACCCCTCCTCCCGCACCGGTTTTCAAGAGCTTGCATATAAGGGGCCTCGGACACACTATCAAGCCCTTATGCAACGAGGGGTGGACGGTTCTATGGACAGCGTGCGCTTAGCAAAACACAAGCCCGAAATCAGTGAAAGGTTTAGGAGCATTATCCAGGACCCCGAGTGCATCAAAGGTGGCTTAATGACCTTGGCCCAGCGGGAGAAATATGGTCTCAAGAAGCACCGCATTTGCCTTATGCGGGCGGAGAACCCTGCACCAACAATAACAACGCTCCCCGACGATGTGCTCCATTACAGCGAACCAAGAATACTGACTGTCCGAGAGTCTGCGCGCCTGCAGTCGTTTCCCGATTGGTTCCAGTTCCGCGGTAAATTCACTACGGGGGGCAGTCGACGAACCAAAGAATGCCCACGATACACTCAGGTGGGTAACGCAGTTCCTCCTTACCTTGCGAGAGCTATCGGTCTAGCCATCAGATCGGTACTAGAGGAAGCAATGGCTGCCGCTAGCCGCCACGCAATCATTGAGGTAGAGCAACAAACCTTAGCCTTAGCTTAGAAACACAAGACTTAAGGAAAGTGAATTGCCCCCACTCAAAGGGTCGGGGTACCTTGCTGCCCTGGTCGCCAGGGCAGCAAGGTACCCAGCCGCCAACCGTAAAAGCAACCACTAGAGGAAGGCTTGTTTCCCTGCTTCAACTCTGTGCAACTTTAACCGGCCAGCCTTATCAACGGGTCGCAGCGGCTCAAGCATTCGTATTCAAGGGTTATCATGGAATTTGAAAAGCAAGATGAATTGCTTTACCCGGAGGGACTGACCAACTGGTCTGGTGCCAAAAAAGGAGGAGTCAGGCAGCCCTTTCAGAAAGATTCCGGAAGGCCGGTAAAAGAGCAATTAGCAACTCCTCTAGTGGAAAAACTGTCAAGTTGGGTTGAGTCAGTAATCGCAGGCACGCCAGGGACTCCTTCGGCTGTACTACTAGTCGGCGGCCCCGGTAACGGGAAAACAGATGCCGTTGAGGGTGCCATCGAAACTTTTGACCGGTTAAGCCTTGCTGGCGGACTGTTGCTGGCTAAGTTCGCCGCTCAGTACGAGACGCCAACAGGGGCTCTTCCCCCTCGGCGAACCGAGGTTAGGTTTAACGGTATCGTACCTGACGGCAGTGGGATGACTTCGGTGATCCGGTTGGTGCAAGACGCCACTGAAAAAGATCCAGCGCAGCCAGGCGAGACAGCGGAGTCGCTGCTACTAGAAGAACTGAGGGGAATTAGGTACGGAGAGTACAACGGAATTTACATCGGCTGTGTAAATCGCGGGATCCTCGCGAACACGTCAGCACTTGCCATCCGAAACGGCGACACAGAGATGGCCTCATTTATCGCAAGAATCGTCTCAGCCGTAAGTGGCGGAGTCGATGCCCCAGCTTGCTGGCCTCTTCAAGAAAGCACCCTTGCTTTGTGGCCAATGGATGTGGACTCTTTGGTAGCCCCTAAAAACGGCGACTCCAACAGCAGCGTCGCCCATCGAGTGCTAGAAAAAGCTCTGGCCGAAGAGAAGTGGAAACCAGCGTGTGACAACAAGACAGACTGCCCGTTTTGTCAGAACAGAAGTTTGCTGGCGAGCAAAAAAGCTCGCGATAACCTGATTCAATTTCTTTACTACTACGAGCTCGCATCTGGCAAGCGATGGACATTTCGTGACCTGTACTCCCTAGTATCCCATCTTTTTATTGGGGAGCCTGGTTCCTTAACAATCGACGGTAAATCCTACGCACCCTGCGACTGGACAACTAAGATGCTGCAACTGGAGGCGAAGGGTCCTGGCACCTTGGCTGGAGCGAGAGCTCGCTACTTATTGACCTCTCGGTTATACCACCACCGACTTTTTTCCAACTGGCCCAAACTAGCCTCGGGAAAACACCTTGAGGCTTACAATGCAGTGTTCGCGGGCTCGAAGGTACCCGACCAGCTTGACGAAAAGTCCTTCAACTTAGCAAAGTATCATTTTAGGTCACTCAAAACTCTGGCCGAGAAAGAACACACCGCCATCAGTGAACTTTTGTCAGGTGATTTCGCCACATTCTTGGACCCCGCGCTTTTATACGGGGAACAGAATATATTTACCGAAGCGAAGGATGGAAAAACAGTTACCGTCAACGACGTGGATGAGCATTTTAGTCTATCCATAAAAGACGGACTGGAACTGGTAGGCAATCGTCTGGCACCGAGCGAACGAAAATTGCTTGCACAGTTATCAGACGCAGATGAAGCGTTGATGGACCAACACCACACCGCCAAGGTATCAAGGCAAGTGCGGCGGCTCCAATCCTCCTTGAGACAATTCGCCGGAAGGTTAGCAAAACGGAGCCTCGGATTAAGATACGGCATTCCTAAAGATCAAACGTTATTCGCAGATTATGCTGGCTTATATCAGAGCGACTTACATCATGAAGCCCTAGAAGACCTTGTCGAACAACTAGTGAACGAAGACAGGCGTTTTTTCAAAATCCCATTATCTACTACCTTTGGGCAGCCAGTTGCACACTGGGACAGGGAGGTTTCGCTTAGAGTTCGCAGCGTAAAGACCTCAATAGAAATGTTTCAAGGAGATATATCTCGGCCGGCAAACCGCTTTCCTTTCATCAAGGTTCACAACCGGTACGTGCCAGTAACTTTCGCATTATACAAAGCTCTCGTGGAACTCGAGGAAGGGTTAGACCCCGCCTCCCTGCCACAGGAAGTATTTGCCCTCTTTGATGAAGTAAAGTCAGTAACAGCAGGCCAGATAGCGAGGGACAAGAACTTTGTAGACGGCAACGTGGATCTAACCATAGGCCAGGAAACCTACACGTTAAAAGTCGGCAAAACTATCCGATTCAGGGGATAAATTCGTGGACACTTTAAAAGATTACTTGAACGACCCCTGGAAGCAGGCGAGCCTACATAAAACTTACAAAGACAGCTTCTTGCACTTGACTCCGTCACCCGAAGTAACGACAGGCGAGATTCTCCTGGCTTCCTTGTATCGGAACGTAGGATTCCTCAATAATAGCGCGGTGAGTGAAACCGTCTGGAACCTTGGAACCCCTTTCAAAAAACAGCTGGAAAATGGCAAGCGTCCGGGTAATGTGCAGAGCGAAGTCGAGTTCGACACCAAGTTGTGGAACAACGTGGTAAATCGAGTAATCGCGACGCCGAATCTAGCGGGACAATCCCGCCAGAGAGGAAGCCAAATTGCCCCGCTTGTGCCCGACGCTACAATTTACTCCATGTCGGCACGACTCAAAGGCCACCCATGGAACCCAGGCAAGCTTGTGGCACGAATGGTAGCTATCGGTTGCGGTGATTACGATGCAGCTCTGGCTATCTGGCAGAAACTATTCAGCAAGTTAAGTGTTACTTCGGAAGAGGATGATATCTGGGCAAGAATGCTGCAATCTGAGTTCGAGTCTTGGCGTGTCGAGAGCCTAAGCCAAGCTTGGCAAAAGCCGACCGCGTTCCCGCAAGATGAAAGCACCTTCCGCGGCCCGTTAAACCTTAACTGCCCGGCCAAGCGTTTTGTCGAAGATCTCCACGTGGTTCTCGATTTGAAACAGGACCTTACTCGTAGACAATGGGTCAGCATGCTGGAGAGTTTATGCCGAATAGGAACCGCTGCTCACGTTACCTGGTGTTGCCACGCAAATGACAGATGCCGCGAATTAATCGAGGATGCGTTGAGCTTAGGGAAGTGCCGTACCGAAGATGAAGTGGCTACAAAGCTATCAACTGGAAAAGGATTTTGGAGCCTTGGGCAGGTCACAGCAAAACCGGTAAAAGAAGCAGCACGTTATTACATCGAAGGGCGTGGTGCCTTGAATCTGTTACTTCACATGTTGGAGCACGCTGGCTTTGACATGTCACAGGTTCACCTAGGGTCAACCGCTGAAATCGCCGCAACTCTGGATTACTTAGTCCGACATCGCAGTAAATTTGATTTCGACCAGTATCTTTCTTACTTTAACCTAATGATAGAAAGCGACCCCAAGGTCGCAGAATGCAAAAAAGGCTCTTCGAAGAACGTATTGGAGTTCTTAGAGCACGTTGCACGCCAACGCATGACCGCCGAGGCTGGACTCGAGGGATATGACCAGGGGTACTACATCGAGAAGCGCGGCCACTACAGGGGCTCGCCCTGGGTTGTTGGCCTAGGCCCCCTTTCGACGCTGTTGATGGTCCACTGCGCAGCCAGCCGCGTAACAGGCCCCTGCACCGTTCAGAATTTGTGCGAGCAGTTAGCCGGCTACGGGATCAGCGCTGAAATGGCCTTAGGGCAAGGTGAGAGCTTGAACAAGAAACTTAGAGAAATGTCTATCGCAATCGACAGCCCTGACGCCGAGGGCGGCATGGTCATCGCGAGCCCACTGGCGAAAGCCGGCAAAGAAGGAAACTAACGTGGTCGGTGATTTTATTGGCTATCTGGTATTAAAGATCCGAAAAGAAGCCGGGCACTTTATCTCTTCGGAAGACAATAACCTGAGGGTCACATTTTCTGCGCCCCCAGCTGGCATCCTCGATGAAATCTACGACAGGTTTGATGCCATGGGCCCTCGTTTGGGGCTTGAGTATGATGGCAACGTGAAGCTGGTGCCCGTATTGCGTGTTCAGGAAGGGGTTGAAGACCCTTCGCACCAGAATACTACCCGGTGTTCGAGTAACCACGTCGTTGCGATAAGGACTTCATATGGCTCGTACTTAGCACTTTCTACTATCAACACTCCTCCGCTGCTGTCTACAGATACCACAGCAAACAAGCTTGGCTTGAATCGGGTAAATCACGTAGCTTTCTCCACATGGAAAGAAGAACCGTTTGTACAGGATGTCTTCGGGGCAGTATTGAGCAGGTTCGTAAATGTCCCTGTTCTCGTGAAGGATCTAGTCTGGAGAGCTCTTGAAGAGGCCTTCATCGAGTCAGCCCAAGCTGGCGACATGCAGGAGCCTTGGGAGCTACTCCGGGCCTTGTACGATCTCGGGGGGAACGGAGAGACAGGCCGCGACTTATGTCATGCCCTTGGAGTACCCAGACTTGATGACGACGAACTTCCTGATCCGACTATAAATCATGAGATTGCCAATTACATGCAGGCTCATGGCTTCACCGCGGGCATCCATTTGTTACAAGGGGATGCGAGCTCGGAAGAGGTTTCTGAAGCACTGAAGCTGTTGAGCCAGGACTTCGTGATGCTGTACCGGACGCCTCAAAGATTCGTGACCCGTCCGCTCGGGAACTATGCGAAGGCCCGGACAACTCAACGGGCATCATGGTGGCATGTACTATCGCAATCTATCTGGATCGAGCTGCTCAATCGGGAAGAAAGTAGAAATCTGGGTACGTTGAACGTTAGCTGTGCAAATGAGCTATTCCGCCCTACGTTGTCTAGCCAGTTGGCAGTGGTGAAAACCTCCCCCCAGTTCCTACTTTCGGCCGACGAAGAATTGGTCGGCGAAGAACTCACCGTGTACCGGGCTTCAGGTCGGAAGACCCTCGAGCTGATTGCTACTATCACCATCAATGATATTGAAACTCAATGGAACGACGATTCGTTACTTTGCGATCATGAGCAATACATTCGCTATGAGTTCACCTGTAACAAGCTCGAAAAACCTGCCACATTTAAACTGATATCATTGGATTCCTATCTTCCTACAGTTGTACTGAACTGCAGGTCAGCTCAGAAGCTGTCTCCTTTCAAAAAGAAAAGAGTGGGCCGTGGAGCAAGGGCTACTGATCAGTACGAATGTGATTTGGTGACCAACGGCACAGGCACTCAAACTATTGAGTTTTTTTATCGTAATACCGTCAGTTTGCCCCTCACGATTCGCGGTCAGTTTGGCGAAGGAGTAAACGCAAGCGAAGTGGTTTGGCCGCTGACAAGCTCAGAGGTACAAGCTTGCCAAGCTTTAGCCGTTATTGAGGTCAGCGAAGACTGCCAGATAATTTTCGAGATAGACCTACCCGAGCTGGACAGGGCGGTCACATATATTCTCAATGTTAGTGCCAACGAGTTTACGGCCAAGGGAGCATCTAGCGAATTCGACAAGCTGGTCACTAACAATTGTACCCGCTCCGACAACGTGGCCAAGACGGATGTTGAGCAATCCATGTTAACTCTTCTCGAGCAATGGATTTTAGAGAGCGAGGAGTCATACTTACCATTGGTTATTGGCCCCGGATTCAAGGAAAGTTGGCATCAGCCAAACTGGACCTTGCAGCCACGCATGTCCAACCTAAATCTGTCCTTAGACCCCCGCCCAAGAACCGACGAACTAGCTCCCCCTAATAGTTATCTGCAAGCACGGAAGCAGGCACGAGAGCTCCTAAAGAGCCTTTGTGACGTTAAAGGGTGCACCATTGAAGCACTCAGCCTTGGCCAGCTCATGCTGGATAAGGACAAGCGCAGCATCATCGAGCGCTACATCTGTGAGTACGCGGACTGGCTAGCGATACCCAACTCCCTAGCAGCCTGGGCTGATCTGATCACAGTCCATAGGGCTCAGCAACAAAGCCACTTTTTAGATTCCAAACCTCTTGCGGTGCTACTGTCACCCTTTCATCCAGTTCGGCTAGCTTGGCAATGCAACGCCCAGCAACTCATGCAGGATTCGATCAATGTAGGATTGCCGTGCCCGGTTGCGGGCATCATCGAGCCATACAGCTTTCCGGACTGTCTGGCTCTGAAGTGCAGAGATATGGACGGCCGGTTTAACCCAGCAGGGTTCGTCGCCGTTAAGAGTTCCTCGGATTACTGGTCAGTTCTGTGGCGGGCGGATCTTATAGCCGAGGTGAGCAAAGGTAATCACGAAGGGGTATTTGGTAATGATCTGGGGTTGAAAATCGAGGGAATGGTCAATGGTTTCAATCGGCAGCAAGTAAGACGCTCCTTAGACGAAATTCGCCATCTCTACCCCGCCAAATCCACTCTCAGGATCTCCTTGCACAGCGACTCATCTGGGTACAGTTCCTGCAACGACGGCATAGATGAGTGGTGCCTGGAGAACCTTGGACCGGATGCAGACGAGTGGTCTCCTGCCGTTGGCTTAACGCTTCAGATAATAGATAAGAGACCTCAAGAGGAGCAGCCTAAGCCAGCTGTGCTTGCTTCCTTAACAGAGCGCTCAGGCACCAAAATTAGATGGTTTACCAATAGCAAGGGAGATCATGCTGAGCGGGATCTTTCCATCGTTGACCACCTCCAGACAATGGATCAAGAGTTCCGGAAAGACGGTGTGCTTTCCCCGGTTGATCCCACGTGCATGTCACGCGTTAGCATCAAGAAAAACGCCGCAGCCCATAGACAATACTTGTCGTTGTCTAGAGCTGGGCAGTTTGTTAGAGAATCAAGCGGCGAGGTATTGCAGGATAACTTGTCTAGGGCTCTAGAGTTACTCGAATCAGCATGTGTCAACGACGCCCAATTTGACAGCCTCAGCTTCGCCCCTAATTTGCAAACTTTGAACAACTCATTGAGGGATACACGCTATAGCGCAATTTCATCATCCGCGGTAGATGCTACTTGCTTCCACAGTCCCGGCAAGGACGCCTACCTCTGGGATTTCGAATTGCCCCGTTATGCTCCTGGTGCGGGGCAATCGAGTGGATTCTATTTGGTGGCAAAGCAGTCACCCACAATGGTAACGGCAGTGAGAAATGTGCTGAGGCAGCTCCCCAGCACAAAAGACGTCAGCGACGCACAAATCTCCTCACTGCTTGACGAGGTATCCCGGCGGGGGATCCCGACTCTGAAACGACTGACAAGCGGAGGCTCCGCTAGCCTGGGTGAAGTAGGAATATTGGTAGCAGCGCGTCTGCTTCAGTCTGACTTCCAACGAGGTAGCGAGGGTCAGGGGCTAATTCCCGCGATTGGTAACCGCATGGTGAATCTCGTGATCCCAGCGGACGTATTCCAACCACGTTTCGACGAGCTACGCAAAGCCCTAGGTGCCGAGAGCAGAGAAAGGCCCGATTTGCTGGTTTTAAGTATTGCCTTCGGTATCGATACCGGGGGGGAATTCCTCGAGCCTAACGCCCTCAAGATTACGCCAATCGAGGTGAAAGCCCGCTCCACCGAGATGACAGAAAGACAACGCGATGAAGCTTTAACCCAAGCAAAGTCGTTCGCTGGATTTCTCGACAAGTTGAACGCACGCGGGAAAAGCTCTGCCCTCTGGGGAATTGCTTACCGTGACTTAATAGCCAGTTGGCTAGATTATGGCTTCCGCGTTTACGGTGAAACCGAAGTTGCTCGAGCTACTCCTCACTGGGTTCAATATCACCAGCAAACCATCGCGAGATTAATGTCTAGTAAGCTGGAAGTTGAGCTCGACCCTGAAGGGCGCCTGATATCCGTTGAGAACACGCCCAAGAGCAGAATATTGACAACGGGAAAAAGCGATCTAAAGAACACGGCTGTACTCGGCTACGAAGTAGCCGGAGCGCTGTTGGCTGGGAATCAGCCTCAAGTGGTTGCTGACATGGTAAATCTGGTAGGAAGCTGGGACTTGCTCGCAGCCAGCAGTGTCAGTAAACAAACGGTTACTGACTCGGAAGTCCCAGCACTTGGGAATAAAGTAGAGCTTGATGGGTCAATGGAGGCACCCTCTCGCCCTAGCCAAAGTTCACCCCAGCATACCGAGCTTCCTGTCCAGATAGGCGAACCAGTCCTAGATGATGAGCCCGAAATGATAATTTCGGAGGACGCCGTTGGCCTCAACTTCAAAATTGGCTGGACTAAGGATCTAATCGGAAGTAAGGATGTCTTTTTTTACCCAGGCAATACTGAGCTTAACAATATTAACATTGGAGTAGTTGGCGACTTAGGGACTGGGAAAACCCAGCTTCTCAAGTCACTGGTATATCAAATGGTTAAGCAGCCAGAGAAAAATCGAGGAGTGGCTCCCAAAATCTTGATATTGGACTATAAGCGGGACTTCAGCGACAAAGAAGACAATTGCCAATTCATAAACAAGGCGAAGGTAAAAGTCGTATCCCCGTACAAGATACCACTAAATCTATTCGCAACTTATGGAGATAGTTCCAATAGAACCATGCTGGATAAAATTGGCTTCTTTCGGGACATATTGCGCAAGATTTTTTCAGTGAACGCCCCAGTCCAAGATAAGAACCTCAAAGAAGCTATCAAAAGGGCTTACCAGCAGGTGAAGGATGACGAGGGACGTGATCCTACTATTTACGACGTCTTCAAGCACTACGAAGCCGTAGTCGATGGCAAGCCAGATTCTGTTTCAGGGATCATCAGCGATATGGTGGATTATGAGATCTTCGAAGATGACCCAACCAAAATTGTTAGCTTCGACGAGTTTTTCGAGGGAGTTGTGGCTATCGACTTGAAAGATCTCAGCGACGAGAAGCTGAAGAAAATGGTAGTTGTGATTTTCCTTAATCTCTACTCGGACTACATGTTACGGGTGAAGAAAAAGCCTTTTCTGGGTAAAGATCCACAAACTCGCTTCATCGACTCTTATTTGTTGGTTGACGAGGCACACAACATTATGCCTTACGAATTTGAAGTTCTAACAAAGCTCTTGGTGCAGGGCCGTGCATTCGGAGTAGGTGTAATCCTTGCTTCACAATATTTTAGCCATTTTAAAACAACGCGCACAGATTATCTCGAGCCCATTGGGAGTTGGTTTATCCATCAGGTACCAGGCTTAACGGCTAGAGATCTGGATAAAATCGGCCTACCGGCTGCCTCTGATAGCATGGTAAATCGTATATCAGGCCTGGAAAAATTTAACTCGCTCTGTAAAACACTTGATTGGAGCGGAGAATTCATCGAGGAGGTTCCCTTCTATCAACTCGACTGACTGCTCAGCGATAGAGGGCGTGAACGGACCTGTCGAATTTTAAGACCCCCGTCCACGCCATAAGTCGCTCGCCTCTGAGTTGTTTTTTTGAGACGTGCAAGCTTTATATATCTTTCGATATTTAAAAGGGGGTAATTCATGGCCTACCTTTCTGTGAGTCGGTTGAGAACAGCAATGAAAGTCCGGAGCAGGAGCTCTCGACGTGGAGGTCGGATATGACTGACTTCCTCTCACCTAAGGAACGGTCAGAAAGGATGGCGCGAATCAAGGGAAGTAACACTCGCCCAGAAATAGCACTGCGTAAAGTGTTGCATAGCCTCGGCTTCCGCTACCGATTAGATGGGGCTGGCTTACCCGGCAAGCCCGACCTTGTGTTCCCCAGATACAAGGCCGTGGTTTTCGTTCACGGTTGTTTTTGGCACAGGCATGTCAACTGCAATATCGCTACAACACCGAAAAGCAATACAGCATTTTGGGTTGAAAAGTTTGAGAAAAACGTCGCTCGAGATAACCGGGTGATAGGGCTCCTCAAGACGGCCGGCTGGAGAGTATTCGTCGCCTGGGAATGCCAGCTTGGGTCGGCCAAAAAGGCGCGGTCAACTGGTGAACGCTTAGCTGAGTCAATACGGGAGAGAAAGGAGGAATTTTTAGATCAGTCAGGAGGGTAAGACGAAACGCTTCATCGCAGGGTGAATTTCTTGAAATGTGTTTTTAATCAAAAAACCGACCTAACCTGCCAGAATGTAACTAGTCAGCACAGCATGGCGAGAGCGGAATGAAGTGGTTCGGCTGTGCGTACGTCACGCCTTTCGGATGTTTAAAGCATATCTGCATGGCCCCCTCGGATCAGGCGAAATCCCATCAGACCGTCCGATCACGCCTCAGGGCATCGGGGACGGACTTGTATTCCAAATGGTATTCCAAGAAAAAGAATAAAGAGATAAAAACCAAACAAATCAATAATTTAAATTCCTAGTTCAGATTACCCCGGCCCACCAAACGAAGCATCAACAAAGCCCGCCTAGTGCGGGCTTTGTTGCGTCTGGGGTTTGGGGTTTGGGGTTTGGGGTTTCTAGCTTGTGGCGCAAGCGCTCTTTGCTGAAAACCAGTCTGGAACGCGGCATTACGTTGTTTTCCATTTCGTGCCAGCAACTCAACCTCGCGATACTCAACCTGGTACGACTTTCAGCTCGCCAGCCAGCCAGCTCCCACCTCACCCCTCGATATCCTCCGCGACCCGAATGCGAGCAAGTAAAGCTACGCCTCGACTCATAAATCACTGCATTTGAAATTGGTTACGCCACGCTCTTCGCGATGCCAGACCCAGTCAGCAAAAGAAATGATCGATTCCCGCAACTCCACCGGCGTCATTCGCGGCGCTGTCCGAACCTGTTTCCTTGGCTACGTCTTAGCTGAACTCCATCGGGGACACACTTCGTTTTCTTCTTCAGCGCCTTTTTTTTATGCAGGTCAATGCAACGAACATCTAAAGGTCGCGTAACCGAACTGTCATATTCGAAGCCCCTAATGCGTTTCAAAATATTGCAGCGATTCAAATGCTTGGCATCAGCGCTGCAAAACTGCCGATGCATGGGTAAAGGATTGCCTTGGATGAACAAGTCCGTCGGCAGGGTGAATTACCCTGTGAACGAGATCCATGATGATCAAGAAACTAGCCGTATCCCTCGTTGGCGCTTTGCTGGGAGGCGCGATGTTGCCTGCCCATGCGGACTTCATCGACGACAGCCATGCCGACTTGACCCTGCTCAACCGCTACCTCAATCAACAAGGCCGTGACGTGGTGGGCAGCACCGCCAAGGCCAAGAGTTATCGCGACTGGGGACAGGGTTTCCAGTTCAATTTCCGCTCTGGTTATACCGAAGGTGCTGTGGGTTTCGGCCTCGATCTTGAGGCGTTCTATGGCCTCAAGCTCGACTCTGGTGGTGACCTGAATAACAAGGATCACCAGAGTCGTTATCCCGGCAGCATGTTCCCGCTGGATGATGGGAAATCCGCCAGTGACTTTAGTGTCTTGAGCCCGACCTTCAAGATGCGCTTCCTCAAGGATGAGTTGCGCGTTGGTATGCTCAACCAAAATAACCCGATGCTGGCCAACACCGATGGGCGTCTGTACCACCAGACCAACACCGGCGTGCAACTGGTGTCGAAAGACCTGTCCGACTTCACCTTCACGGGTGGCGACATCGTCCGGACGAAAATTCGCAATGAAAGCAACGACAGTGACATGACCACTGGCGGCGGTGCGAAACTCAGCGACCGCTTCCTCTATGGCGGTGCTGACTATACGGGCCTGGCCGACACCACCTTAAGCCTGTGGTACTCCAATCTTCAGGACTACTACCAACAAGCCTTCATCGGCGCCAAGCACACCAGCGCGCTGCCGGTCGGTAGCCTCCTCAGTGATTTCCGCGCCTACCGCAGCTTGGGCGTAGGCGGCAACGCGAATGGCGACAGCGACTTTGCCACCGCGGGTTCTTACGGTGACGGCTTGACCAAGGGGCGTATTAACCAGTCCACGATCAGCCTGATGGAAAGCTACAGCCTGGCGGGCCACACCATTGGCTTGGGGGCCCAGAAAAACACCGGTGACAGTGACTTCCCTTACCTGGACTCCGGGCTTAACAGTGGCGATGCCCGACAAGGTCCTGGCGCCGGCGCTGATACACCGGCACTGACCAACCTGCAACTGAACAAATTCCAGCATGCTGGCGAAGAAACCTGGATGGCTCAGTACAAATACGACTTCGGTCAACTGGGCATCAAAGGCCTTGGCTTTATGGCCACCTACGCGCACGGCGATAAGATCAAAGTAACTAAAGGCGGCGACAGCGAATGGGAGCGCGACTTGGCGCTGAGCTATCAGGTGCCTGATGGTAAGTTGAAGGGACTGGGCGTGACCTGGAAAAACGCCCAGGCCAACCCGAGCCTGACGGGCCAGACCAAGCAGGATGAAAACCGGCTCTACGTGAGTTATGTCGTACCGCTTTGGTAAGCATTGATAGTGCAAAAAAGCCCGCAAATGCGTAATGCTGTTCACTTAAGGAAGTCTGGAGGCCTGAGAAGTATCTGTGGCGAGGGAGCTTGCTCCCGCTGGACTGCGTAGCAGGCCCAATTCAGGGCCGCTTCGCGCCCCAGCGGGAGCAAGCTCCCTCGCCACAACTGCGGTTGTGCCTGAAACATCGGCTTAAGTGAACAGCATTGCGCCGATGTGCGGGCATTTTTCTGCTCAACGTTTTTGCAACCATCCCAGAAATCCACCTTTCCTGACCGGCACAGGCTTGGCCATCAACGCCAACCGACTGTTCTGTTGCCGTACCGCTTGCAGCTTGTTCAACGCTTGGCCCACTTCGCTGCGCTGCTCCATGCACTGGCGGGTCAGGTTCTTGTCGAGACGGTAGATGATGGAGGACGTCAGCGCGGTGAACGTCGCCTGGGACGGTGTATCGGCAAGGATGCTCTGTTCGCCCATGACTTCGCTCGGCCCCATGCGACCTGCCTCGGCCAGGCCATTACCGTCGGACACGCTGGCGCTGACGACACCGGTGGCAATCACAAACAGGCTGTCCGGCACTTCGTCCAGATCCAGCACCACCTGGCCGGCGGTGTACTGCTGCGGCACCATCGATTCGGCGAGGCGGTCACGTTCCTCATGGCTAAGCGAGCGGAAAATTTTCACTTCATCGAGCAACGCACGGGCGCGGCTCGAGGGTTCGATCACACCGTCCGGATGCCGCGAGATGCCCGCCGCTTCAAGGTGCCGATGGGCGAGGTCGAACAGTTGATTGCGCACGTCGCCTTTCTTGCCCAGTTCGGCGATGAAACCACTGGCCACGTATTCGGACATTTCTTCACCGGCCTCTTTGAGCAGCGCTTTCGGCGCCGGATCGAGCAACAGACTGCTGCTGCCTTGCAGAGTACGGTCGAGGGCATCGAGCACCCGGCGCGGACGGACGTGGTTCGGCACCATGATGCTGATCGACACGCCGTGCAGGTTGGTCGGGCGGCTGAGGTTGACGATCTTGGCCTTGGCCGCCACCGAGTTCGGCACCACGGCCAGGGTGCCATCGCTGGTCAGCAGATGGGTGGCGCGCCAGTCGATATCGAGCATTTTGCCTTCGACGCCGTCGATCATCACGAAATCGTCCACCTGATAGGGCTTGGTGGTGTTGAGCACGATGCCGGAGAACACGTCGCTCAACGTACTCTGCAACGCCAGACCGACCACAATGGCGACCACCCCGGAGGTCGCGAGCAAGCCTTTGACCGGCAGCTCCAGCACATACCCGGCGGCAGCGACAATGGCGGCCAGGAACACCAGCGCACCAATCACGTCCTGCAACAACCGACCGCTGTGACCGATGCGGCGCATCAGGGCCAGACCGATCACTTCGGTCAGCACCCGCGCGGCGTACAGCCACCAGAGAATCCCCAGTGCCGTGGCGCCCAGTTGCGCAACAGGGTCATCGGCGAACAACGGCGCCTGCAACGGGCTGACGCCGGCGTTGATGACCAGCGCACTGAACGCCAGGAACAACGCCAGACGCACGCCGACCCGCGAGGCGCGGTGCTTGAACGGGGCGAGGTGCCAGAGCAGAGTGTCGAGCACTAGAAGCAGGGCGCTGCAGGACAGTAGGTGGGTGAGGAGAAAGGACATGAGGAACTCCAAAGTCTGGATGACATTTGTGGCGAGGGAGCTTGCTCCCGCTTGAGTGCGCAGCACTCACAAAATCGTCGGTGTCTTGAGGATTTTGGGGCCGCTGCGCAGCCCGGCGGGAGCAAGCTCCCTCGCCACAATGTGGACTCAGTTCAGATGGGCCTTGAGCTCAGACGCCGCTTGTCGCACTGCGGCCTTCACTTCAGGTATCTGGCTCAGCGGATTGAGCAGGCCGAAGTCATGAATCATCCCGTTGTAGCGCACCGCGGTCACCGGCACGCCGGCCGCATCGAGGTGGCGAGCGTAGCCTTCACCTTCGTCACGCAGCACGTCGAATTCGGCGGTCTGCACCAGCGCGGCGGGCAGGCCCTTGAGCTGTTCGGCGCTGGCATTCAGTGGCGAGGCATGGATCTGCGCGCGTTCGGCCGGGCTGGTGGTGTAGTTGTCCCAGAACCACTGCATCATGCCTTTGGTCAGGAAGTGGCCTTCGGCAAACTGCTGGTACGAGCCGTTATCGAACCCGGCGTTGGTCACCGGCCACATCAGCAACTGGAAACGCAGGGCCGGGGTGTTCTGTTCCTTGGCCATCAACGCCACCACCGCCGCCATGTTGCCGCCGACGCTGTTGCCGGCCACCGCCAGACGCTTGCCGTCGACACCGATGTCCTTGCCATGTTCGGCCACCCATTTAGTGGCGGCGTAGGCCTGGTTGATCGCGGTCGGGTAGTGCGCTTCCGGCGACGGGGTGTAATCGACATACACGGCAACTGCCCCGGAGCCCACCACCAGATCACGAATCAAGCGTTGGTGGGTCGGGAAGTCGCCCAGTACCCAACCGCCACCGTGGAAGAACATGAACACCGGCAACTCGCCCTTGACCTTGGCCGGACGCACCACTTTCAGGTTGATCGTCTGGCCGTCGACCTTGATCGCCTTGTTGCTGACATCAACACCGGACAGATCGACTTTCACCGAGGCCTGGGCACCGGTCAGCACCGCGCGGGCGTCTTTCGGGCTCAGTTGTTCCAGCGGCTTGCCGCCGCCGGCGGCGAGGGCGTCGAGGAAGGCCTGGGTGTTGTGTTCGACTCCGGGGCTGCCGGTGGCGAAAGCGTTGCCGATGGACAGGGCGAGGAGGGAAGCGGTGAGGGTTTTCTTGAGGCTCATGGTCAATTCCTTTTTCAAACGTTCGAGTTTTTATGCCTTGGGATCGGGCTGCTGTGACGCTGGGGTTCAGGTCTCAGCAACACCGTGAGCACAGATTAATGAGGTGCCTGAAAGTGAAAAAGCGGCTATAAAGCGTTTAACTGTCAACCAGGGAGTGACAATGAACCCGTTCGAAGACATGCGTATTTTTTGCCAGGTCATGGACTCCGGCAGCTTCACGGCGGCGGCCGATCAGTTGGGCCTGTCCAAGCAGTTCGTCAGCCGCCGGCTGATGCAATTGGAGGAGCGCCTCGGTGTGCGCCTGCTCAACCGCTCGACCCGGCGGCTGGACGTCACTCCACTGGGGCAGAGCTATTACGAATCGGCGCTACGTCTACTGAGCGAAGTCGAACACGTGGAGCAGGGCATCGCCGGGCAGACCAGCGAGCCACGCGGCACCATTCGCTTGAGCGCGCCGCTGTCGTTCGCGGTGGCGCACTTGGGGTGCCTGCTGCCGGTGTTTTTGCAGCGCTATCGCGACGTCACGGTGGAAGTGGATTTGAGCGACCGGCCTGTGGACTTGCTCGGCGAAGGTTACGACCTGGCATTGCGTATCGGCGTGCTGGAAGACTCGACGCTGATCGCCCGACGCCTCGCCGCCATCCAACGGGTGTACTGCGCGAGCCCGGCCTACCTGGCCGAGCGCGGTACGCCGGTTCACCCCGAAGATTTGCACAGCCATGACTGCCTGCCTTACGGCCACGGTCGCCAGGTGCAATGGCGGTTCGAAGGGCAGGGCAAACCACTGACCGTGAACGTCACCGGAAGGATGCGGGTCAACAACGGAGAATTGCTCAAGGACGCGGCCATCGCCGGCATGGGCATTACTTATTTGCCGACCTTCATTGTCGGTTCGGCCTTGAAGGACGGGCGGCTGGTGCCGGTGCTGGACAACTTCTGCCCTGCGCCGTTGACGTTATCGGCAGTTTATCCGCAGCATCGTCAGGGCTCGCGACCGGTGCAGGCACTGATTGAATTCTTGCGTGAACGGCTGGATCGGACCGAGGGCGGGCTTTAAATACAGCAGCCTCCAGATGCTTGGCGAAAGAGTTTTCTCAGCACAGACTTTTCCAGATTCGCACATCCATACAATCGCTCTGCTGCGACGAAGCCGAAAATGGCGCCTCTCAAACGTATCCGGAGAAGTGTTATGGCAACCGCAAAAGCAGTACCAGGTAAAGGTCTGATTGATCCAAGCAACCACGCTCTGATCCTGATCGACTTTCAGTCGCAGATGTCATTTGCGACCAAATCCATCGACGCTGTCACACTTCGTAATAACGCCGCACTGATCTCCAAGGCAGCGAAGGAGTTTGGCGTTCCTTCCATTCTTACCACCGTCGCTGAAAAAAGCTTTTCGGGCCCGATGTTTGAAGAAATTACCTCCGTCTTCGCCGGTCAGGAACTGATTGACCGGACCAGCATGAATACCTGGGAAGACGAGCGCATAGCCGTCGCCGTGAACAAGATTGGTCGCGACCGAATCGTTCTTGCCGGTCTCTGGACTTCGGTCTGCATTGTCGGCCCTGCGATCTCGGCGCTTGAACAAGGCTTCGAGGTCTACATCATTTGCGATGCGTGCGGTGACGTTTCGGATGAGGCTCACGAGCGCGCTATCGAGCGCATGATTCAAGCCGGTGCGCGTCCGATGACCTCCCTCCAGTACCTCCTGGAACTGCAGCGTGACTGGGCTCGCAGCGACACCTATAACGAGACGGTGAAAACCTCTATCGCTCACGGCGGCGCGTATGGTCTTGGTTTGATTTATGCCAAAACCATGTTTAACGCATCGGAAGGTCACTGATCTGTATTGCGCCTCTTCCTTGATGGGGGAAGAGGCGCACTCAGGTGAGCGTTGGGAGGCAATGGAACATGTCCACATCTGATATGAATACGACGACTGCACCGGATGTGGCGCTGTGTTGGCTACGCATCACCGGTGTACTGATGCTGTTGCTGGTGCACGGATTGCCTAAGCTTTTCGATTTTGAGCACGAACTGGCGTTGATCGAAGACCCGTTTGGCATGGGGGCCCGGTTGACCTTGTCGCTGGCAATTTTCGCGGAAGTGTTTTGTCCGATATTCATCGCAGTGGGACTGCTGACGCGCCTTGCGACACTGCCTGTTCTATTTTTACTGGTTGTATCGGTTGTCCGGGTTCATCCCGAGTGGAGCCTGGCCGAGGGCCAGTTCGCCTGGCTGCTGCTGATCATCTTCTCGACGATTCTTGTCGGCGGGTCTGGAAGATTGGCAGTGGGTACGAGTCTGTCGCATCGCTGGCCGCTCCTGAGCAAACTGTAGGGAGGAAAGTATTAATATTGGGTATCAGAACGCCGGTTTGTTAGATGTGTTTGCTCGCACGAACATCATCAATCAAATCGGCGTTCTGGTTTCTGTGTTTCCTGGTATTCCGTGAAGAACCAGAAAATATAGTTTCCTTTCGACTGAACGTTAAGACGTAGCCTTCAACTGGTATATGAATTGGAGGTTTGGATAAGTCTCTGGAAAATGAGAGGTGTACGGTACAAGCGCTAGCTATTTCGATTTTCTCGCACATCAACAGCCATTAATAAAAGCGGCCCTTTGGCACTGATTACATCGTTTCTCGGGTGCAATCCTTTTGACTATATTGGCGACCAGACCCGGCGAATGACTCAACAGTCGCCACCCTTCAGTGCGAGTAGTCTCAATGAACAATAAACCTGACAGCGCAGGGCTTGATAACGCCGGAACGGGAACCCGAGCGGTCTGGGGCGGGGAGCAAGTCAGGCACCCCTATAACGCCACGCAAACACCTATCGTGGTCAGTGCCGCCTACGGTTACGACGACATTGACGTCTGGTACGACGTGGCTTTGGGCAAGGCTCCGGGATTTATCTACAGCCGCATGAGCAACCCGACGGTCGAGACCCTCGAAGCGAAGATCCGCGAGTTGGAAAAGGCCGAGTCCGCGGTGGCCTTCAGCAGCGGCATGGCGGCCATCAGCAGCGTGCTTTATACCTTCCTTGCCCACGGCAATCGGGTAATTTCCACCAAGGACAGCTACGGCGGCACCAACAAGATTTTCGAAGAGTTCCTGCCACGCATGGGGGTGGACGTGACCTTGTGCGAAACCTTCGATCATGACGAGATCGAGCGTGAAGTCGCCAAAGGCTGCCAGGTGCTCTACCTGGAAACTCCGACCAACCCGACCCTGAAAATACTCGATATCCAACGTCTGGTGAGTGCGGCCAAGCGCGTCGGTGCCGTGGTGGTGGCGGACAATACCTTCGCCACTCCGTTGAATCAGAATCCCCTGGCATTGGGCGTAGATGTGGTCATCCACAGCGCGACCAAGTTCCTCAGCGGCCATGGCGATGTGCTTGGCGGTCTGGTGTGCGGCGTTGAATCCTTGATGGCCAAGGTTCGTCATTACCGGGAAATCAACGGTGCGGCGCTTGATCCCTTCTCGGCCTATTTGATCATCCGGGGCATGAAAACCCTGGCACTGCGGATGCGTCAGCAACAACACAGTGCCCGTGCCCTGGCAGAGTTCCTGAGCAACGAGCCCCTTGTGGAATCGGTGAACTATCCCGGCTTGCCCGGTCATCCGAACCACGCTGTGGCGTGCGCGCAAATGCGGGGGTTCGGCGCCATCGTCAGTTTTGTCCTGGTCGGTGGCATGGACACGGTCAAAGTACTGTTACCACGCCTGCGCTTTGCCCATTGCGCGGGGAATCTGGGCGCGGTGGAAACCATCTACGGCCCGGCCAGGACCACCAGTCATGTGGAGAACACACTGGAGGAGCGTTTGGCCTTGGGTATTTCCGAAGGGCTGGTGCGGGTCTCGGTCGGCATCGAAGACACCGACGATTTGCTCGACGATCTGAAGCAGGCATTCGCCTATGTCAGGCGCTCACGGCATGAACAGGTACAGGTAAAAACACAACCCTCAATCAATGAATCTTGCACCGAGGTACCAAACTAAAGTTTCAAAGTTAATACCTCACGACAAGGCAGTCTATGAGGACTTCATGAAGAGGAATAATAATAAAACTTAGTGGCAACCTGTTTTTATTCTGCCCAGTAAATCATCGCAGAAGTGAATGCATGCCCTAATAACTTTCATGAGAGCAATCATGTTCATAAAAGAACAACAACTCAACGCGCGTGCCGGTTTTAAACAGGAAATGCAGACCCGCCATATTGTCATGTTGGCATTGGGCGGTGTCATTGGTACCGGGCTATTCCTCACGTCTGGATACACCGTCAACCAGGCCGGCCCCTTGGGGGCGGTTATCGCTTATATCATCGGCGCGCTCATGGTCTACATGGTCATGATGTGCCTGGGCGAGCTGGCAGTGCAGATGCCGGAAACCGGCTCGTTCAGCACCTACGCCACACGCTTTCTCGGCCCGGGGACCGGTTACACGGTGGCCTGGCTTTACTGGTTGACCTGGACCGTGGCTATTGGCTCGGAATTCACTGCCGCCGGTATCCTTATGGCGCGCTGGTTCCCACAGACTCCGGTATGGATCTGGAGTGCGCTGTTCGCTGGAGTGGTGTTTCTGACCAATGTGATTTCGGTGCGCTTGTTCGCCGAGACTGAGTTTTGGTTGTCTCTGGTCAAGGTGGTGACGGTGGTAGTGTTCCTGCTGATCGGCGGCGGGGCGATTCTCGGCCTGTTGCATATCGATCAGGCTCACAGTATTGGCCTGGGCAACTTCACCCGTGAGGGCTTGTTTCCCACTGGGTTCATGTCGATTGCCATGACCTTGCTCGCTGTGTCATTTGCCTTCTCTGGCACCGAGCTGATCGGTATCGCTGCCGGCGAAACCAAGGACCCGCAACGCAACGTGCCGCGAGCCATTCGCACCACGGTGCTGCGCCTGGCGATCTTCTTTGTCGGTACCATCTTCGTCCTGGCGACCTTGCTTCCCCGGGAACAGGCCGGGCTGGTGGAGAGTCCGTTCGTCACGGTGTTCACCTACATCGGTATTCCGTACTCCGCCGACATCATGAACTTCGTGATCATCAGCGCCTTGCTGTCCGCCGCCAACTCCGGACTTTACGCCGCCTCGCGGATGCTTTGGACCTTGAGCGACCAGGGTCACCTGCCCAAGCAATTCTCGGTCCTGACCCGCATGGGCACTCCGTTGAATGCCATCGTGTTGAGCATGGTCGGTGGCGCGGCGTCGTTGCTCAGTAGTGTGTTTGCCGCCGACACTATCTACCTGGCGTTGGTGTCGATTTCCGGGTTGGCAGTGGTGGTGGTATGGATGAGCATTGCTGCGAGCCAGATCGCCTTCCGTCGACACTATGTGGCCAATGGCGGTGATATCCATGACTTGAAGTTCCGCGTGCGGGGTTACCCATGGGTGCCACTGGGGGCGCTGGCCAGCTGCAGCCTGGCCTGTGTCGGGATCGCCTTCGACCCTGAGCAGCGGGTGGCCCTGTACTTCGGTGTGCCGTTCATCGCCTGGTGCTACTTCGTGTATTACATTACCCGCAAAAGCCGCGAGCGCCGCTTGTCGCTTGCTCCCTTGGCACAACCGTCCGATGCGTTCTAGACATTGTCGACGAGGTGGGCAAACGTGCTCGGTGCGGGGGGCGTCAATGAGGTCCAGGCCATGAAGCAAAAGACGTTACCCCCATTGAACTGGCTGCGAGCATTTGAGGTGTCCGCTCGCTGTCTGAACTTCACCCACGCCGCCGAAGAGCTGTTTTTGACTCAAGGGGCAATCAGCCAACAGATCCGCCAATTGGAAAGCCACCTTGGGGTGGCACTGTTCAAGCGCTTGCCTCGTGGTCTGGGTTTGACCGAGGAAGGCCAAGCCTATCTGCCGGTGGTACAGGATGCGATTACCCGGTTGGCGGTGGGGACCAACGAGATTTTTGGTCAGCACAAGCGCCGGCCCATCAAGGTACGCGGCAGCCTGTCGTTTTTCGTGCACTGGCTGGCGCCCAAGCTGGTGGACTTTCGCCAGGCCCATCCGCATGTCGACATCCGTTACATCAGCAACATCTGGGTCAAGGAACTCGATGGCGAGGACGATATGGAGATTCGCTGGGGCCATGGTCAATGGCCAGGGCTGGTGTCTCAGCGCCTGACCTGGGACACCTTGTTCCCGGTTTGCTCGCCGGCTCTGATGGCCCGCTCGCCGCTGAAGGTGCCAGAGGATGTGTTGCACCATCCACTGCTGCATGTCCTGGGTTACGAAGAAGGTTGGGGTTACTGGTTGAATATGGTCGGTGCGCACGCCGTCGACTCGTCCACCGGTATGCAGTTCGATACCCTGATTTCCACGTTGCGCATGGCCGAGCTAGGGCAGGGCATTGCCCTGGCCCGCTCGTCCATGGTCGACGAAATGCTTGAGGACGGGCGTCTGGTCGAGCCCTTCGCGCAACGTATCGAGGCCAGCGAGTCGTTTTACCTGGTGCGGGGGGCCGAGGCCGATCAGCACCCTGATGCGGTGATGTTTTCCACCTGGCTGGTCGAGCAGGCACATCGTTATAAATGAATGGCCGGAGTCAACCATGCGCTATGTGAGTACACGAAGTTCGGCCGTACAGGCTGATTTCGAGAAGGTTGTGTTATCCGGCGTTGCCGACGACGGTGGGCTGTTCGTGCCTGTTGGCCTGCCGCTATTCGAGCCACAGGAAATCGCCAATTGGTCGACCTTGCCCTATGACGAACTGGCCTATCGGGTCATCAGTCCTTTTGTCGGCGATGCCATCCCCGAGGAGGATTTCAAACGCCTGCTGAAGGAGGCCTACAGTACCTTTAGCCATCGCTCCGTCGCGCCCTTGCACCAGGTCGACCGCAATGAATGGGTGCTGGAACTGTTCCATGGGCCGACCTGTTCCTCGAAAGACTTTGCCGCCCAGTTACAGGCGCGACTGGTGCAGTACTTTCTGCGCAAACGCCAGCGCCGCGGAATCGTCCTGGGGGCCACCAACGGCGATACCGGGCTGGCCGCCATCGAGGCGTTCAAGCACTGCGACGATACGATGGTAGTGGTGATCTATCCGGAGTCCGGCATGCCGGAGCAGCAGTTACAGGATTTGCAGGCGGTGGCTCATCCAAGGGTCCACAGATTCGCGGTAAATGGCAGCTTCGACGAGTGCCAGACCATCGTCACCCGATTGTTCCGGCAATGGCCGTGCGCGCAATACGAGGCCATCAGTTTCAACTCGAACAACTGGGTCGGCGTGCTGGCGCAGCTAGTGTTTTATTTCCATGCCGTGCTGCAACTGGGGGGTGGGCAGCGCCCCATCGGCTTCAGTGTGCCGGCAGCGAGTTTCGCTGAAGTCTACGCCGGCTATATTGCGCAAAAGATGGGCCTGCCTATTACCCAGATGATTGTTGCAACCAATCAAAACGACGCGCTGCATCAGTTGTTCCTGAAGAACCACTACTCCCGGTTGCGGGCCAACAAGACCTTGTCTCCGGCCATGGACTTGTCGATCTTTTCCAACCTCGAGCGCTTTCTCTGGGAGCTCTATGGACACGACTATCAGGCGGTGAGCGCATTGATGGTCGAGTTCGAATCCAGCGGCGAGATGAGCATCGCCAACGAGTTCTGGCTACAGGCGCGGATGATTATCGACTCCTACTCGGTCAGTGATGAGCAGACCCTGAAGGAAATCACCTCGCTGTATAGCGATACCGGTTATGTCATTGACCCTCATGCCGCCACTGGTGTCCTTGCGGCCCGGTTGTACCGCCGAAGTCTTGTGGCGCCCATGGTCACCCTGGGCGAGATCTCACCGGCCAAATCCGCGCTACTGCTCGGCGAACTGGGGATCACCGCGCCGGCTCGGCGTAGCCCGGTGCCGGGGCAAGGGCCGTCGCAGGTTTACCGGATTCAGCCCGATGACCTCGAGATCATCCATCAACTGCTCGGCGCTCTGTGAAGACGCTGTAAAGGAGGCTAAGTGAAGCGAATTCTGGATCCTCTCGATGAGCGCATCATCGCCGAACTGCGGCTCAATGCCCGGGTCGCCCACGCCGAGTTGGCGGCCAGGGTCAACCTGTCGCGCAATGCCGTACGCCAGCGCATCGAACGGCTCGAGCGCGACGGGGCGATACAAGGCTACACGGTGCGTACGGGGGAGGGACGGCAGACTTCTTCGAATATCAATGCGGTGATTTTCGTCTATCGCTACGATCGTATGCGTGGCGCGGAAGTGCTGCAGGCCTTGCGGCAGATTCCGGAAGTTATCCAGTGCGATGTCATGAGCGGCGAGTTCGATCTGATGCTGCGGGT
Source organism: Pseudomonas sp. CVAP#3 (assembly GCF_018986375.1). NCBI lineage: Bacteria > Pseudomonadati > Pseudomonadota > Gammaproteobacteria > Pseudomonadales > Pseudomonadaceae > Pseudomonas > Pseudomonas sp. CVAP#3. The sequence continues at coordinate 266,702 of NZ_JAHMSC010000004.1, read as the reverse complement.
CGGTGCCGCGAGCCCGGAGCGAGTGCATAAAGTCTGGAATGAAATATCCGCGTTGCCTGGGGTGGAAAACACCGTAACCTCATTCGTGCTTTCGTCTGTTGTCTAGCTGCTTTGCCCCGATATAAAAGCCAACGCATGTTGGCTTTTTTTTATGCCTGACGCTTTGCCCAGCCACTGGTCAAAACGCCCATAAAATAGAGCAAATAGCCATATTTCACTGCCTTGGTCGCCCGCCTAATCTAGTGCCCAGCAACCCATCATTCGGATCAAGGGCAATAAAAAATGACTGAATACAAACTGGCGCTGGTCGGCTTCGGTGGTGTCAACCGGGCATTGGCTCAACTGATTGCCGAGCGTAACGAAAGCTGGAAAAAAGAATTGGGGTTTACCCTGAAAATTGTCGGTGTCACCGACCTGTTCCTCGGCTGCGTGATTGGTCGCGAAGGACTGGATGCCGGTCAGCTGGCTAACTTGCCTAAGGTCAAGGGTGCTCTGGCGCAGTTGCCGGGAGGGGATGCCGAAGCCTTCAATGAAGCTGTGATCAAACACTCCGGTGCGGACATCGTTGTCGAAGCGACTTTCACCAGTCCGGTCGACGGTGAGCCGGCCACCTCGTTCTGTCGCTGGGCGCTGGAAGGCAGCAAGCATGTGGTCACCACCAACAAGGGGCCGATTGCCTTGCACGCTGCGGAGCTCAAGGACCTCGCTCGACGCAATAACGTCGCCTTTGAATACGAAGGCTCGGTGATGAGCGGCACGCCGGTGATCCGCCTGGCCAAGCAGTCGTTGGCGGGCAGCTCAATACTCGGCTTCGAGGGGATTCTCAATGGCACCTCCAACTTTGTGTTGAGCAGCATGGAAGACGGGCTGGGGTTCGCCGAGGCGGTCAGCAAGGCTCAGGAACTGGGCTACGCCGAAGCCGACCCGACTGCGGATGTCGAGGGGCATGATGTACGCCTCAAAGTAGTGATCCTGGCCAATGAACTGCTGGACGCCAAACTGAACGTCAGCGATGTCAGTTGCAAGGGTATTTGCGGCCTCAACCTCAGTGATATCGAAAGAGCCCGGCAGGACGGTGCACGCTGGAAGCTCATCGGCGCCGCCACACGGCATGCCGATGGTTCGGTCAGTGCCCATGTCGAACCCCGGCTGCTGAGCAACGATCACCCGCTGGCCGGTATCTGCGGTGCAACTAACGCGGTGTCATTCACTACCGGTTTGCTCGGCACGGTGACGGTCTCGGGGCCGGGTGCCGGGCGCACGGAAACTGCGTTCGCGCTGCTCTCGGACATCATCAATATCCATCAGTCCGTTGCACACAACTAGGAGAAGGCCTGTGAACCTATCGCGTCCGGCCCTGGCCATTGTGGAGAATCAAATCGATGTACTGAACCCCTTTGACGGCAGCGTCGTCGGGACCGTAGCGGACGTCTGTACGACACAGGTTCCGCAGTTGCTGGAGCAGGGCCGCAAGGGAGCTCAGGCCAGCGCCGGGTTACCGCGTTATCTCCGGGCACGGATCCTTGAACAGGCGGCATTGAGTATCGAACGCGATGCCCGCGCTTTTGCCCGGTTGATCGTCGACGAAGCCGGCAAGACCCTCAAACAGGCGGAGAAAGAAGTCAAACGGTGTATCAACACCCTCAAGCTTTCTGCGCAAGAGGCCACGCGCAATGCTGGCGAAGTGTTGCCGTTCGACGCCTATGAGGGCTCCGAGTCGCGGCAGGGTTGGTTCTCCCGCGAACCGCTGGGCTTGATTGTGGCGATCACCCCGTACAACGATCCGTTGAATCTGGTGGCACATAAGCTCGGTCCGGCGATTGCCGGCGGCAACGCGGTGATTCTCAAACCGTCCGAGCTGGCGCCGTTGTCGGCCATCAGGCTGGTGAGGTATCTGGTCGAGGCTGGGTTGCCGGAGTCAGTGGTCACGGTCGCCACCGGCGGGGCAGAGTTGGGCAGGGCCCTGGTAGCCGCCCGTGAGGTACGGATGATTTCCTTTACCGGTGGATTCGCCACGGGTGAGCAGATTGCCCGTATCGCCGGCCTGAAGAAATTGACCATGGACCTGGGCGGCAATGCGCCAGTGATCGTGATGGGCGACTGCGACCTTGACGCGGCCGTCGAGAGTTGCCTGTCCGGGGCCTTCTGGGCGGCGGGACAGAACTGCATCGGCACTCAGCGCCTGTTGGTCCAGGCCTCGATCTATGAGGCTTTCCGCGAGCGCTTCGTCAATCAGGCTCAGGCTCTGGTGGTTGGCGACCCGGCGCTGGCTGGCACCGACATCGGTCCAATGATTACCCCGCAGGCGGCGAAACAAGCTGAGCAAATGGTGAGCGAAGCCCTGCTGGAGGGCGCCAGGTTACTGTGCGGTAATCAGCGTCAGGGTGCATGCTACACAGCGACCGTGCTGGAGAATATCGATCACGCCAGCCGACTGTGGCGCAACGAAGTGTTTGCTCCGGTGGTGATGTTGCAGCTCTTCGAGACCTTCGATGAGGCTATCGCCCTGGCGAACGAACCGGAATACAGCCTGCATGCGGGGATCTTCACCAATAATCTGGCAACGGCCATGAGCGCTGCGCGCAGGATCGAAGCCGGGGGCGTGATGATCAACGACTCCTCCGACTATCGCTTCGATGCGATGCCATTTGGTGGCTTCAAGTACGGCAGTCTGGGGCGGGAAGGGGTGCGCTTCGCCTATGAGGAAATGACGCAACCCAAGGTGGTGTGTCTGAATATCCTTCGTTAGGTGATTCAAGAGAAAAAGCACTGCTTGTTTGGCATTGGGACGGTTTGGCCACCGTCCCGGTGCTTTTTCCCGAAGATCAGCTGAGCAGCCGTTGTCGAGACTGTGCGGCTTGATGGGCATGATCCTGACGATATTTGAAAGATCTGCTTTCGATACATTCAACCTTGCCGACATCATGCTGTACGACAAGGACCAGACCACACGACAGCAGCCCGACTGGCAAGGCCTATCAGTAGATGGTAGCAACGCCCGATCGACCGGTCTTTTCATCCCATGGAAGCGGCTAACCCCTACCCAAGTAGCATTCGTGGCGCCCGCCAGGCTTCGTACACTCAGGCCTCATATTGTTGCGCACCGGCAGGAGGCGAAGATGCAGCAGGCCCAGAATGAGGGTGTCGTCAGTTCAATGTCCCAGGCGACCGATGCCCGGCTGGTGGCCCAGGAACTGGCGCGGCAGCTGTTGCATCCGCACTTGGGCTTTCGACGAACTGGAAGCCGAACGCAACCGCTACAAATGGTTGTTCGAAAACGCAGTCCACGGAATTTTCCTTGCTCAGCAATGCCTGTCGCTATACCGAGCAGGGCAGCATCCTGCTGGGCGCCCGGCGGCGTGGCAAGAACCTGCGCCTGGAAGTCTGGGACACCGGTCGCGGTATTCCGGCCGACCGCCTGGACTCGATTTTCCTGGAGTTCAACCAGTTGGACGTCGGACGTGCCGCCGACCGCAAGGGCGTGGGGTTGGGGCTGGCTATCGTCGAGCGTATCGCGAGAATTCTCGAGCACAAGGTCGAGGTCCGCTCGTTGCCGGGACGCGGTTCGATGTTCAGCATTCAGGTGCCGATCGGCGAGCAAGTGCCGCTGCCCATCCATCAGGCGGTGCCGCAGCCGAGTACCGGCAACCCTTTGCCGGGCCGTCGTCTGCTGGTGCTGGATAACGAAGTGAGCATCCTCGACAGCATGAGCGCATTGCTCGGCCAGTGGGGCTGCGAGGTGGTGACGGCAACCGACGAGAGCGGTGCGCTGCTGGCCTTGCAGGGGCGGGCACCGGAATTGATTCTGGCGGATTTCCATCTGGACCATGGGGTCATCGGCTGCGACGTGATTCGGCACCTGCGCGAGCATTTCGTCGCCGCCATTCCCGCCGTGATCATCACCGCAGACCGCAGCGATCAGTGTCGCCGCTCCTTGCAACGACTCGGCGCGCCGCTGCTGAACAAACCGGTCAAACCCGGAAAGCTGCGAGCGGCGTTGAGTCAGTTGCTTGGGTAGCGCCCGATCCGACCTCTGCTTTCGATCAAGCGATGCTGGCCGGTCCCAGGCTTACCACCGTTCCTTTCAGCACCTCGCCCGGCAAGGCATCCACCTCGATACTGGTGGACGGTCTGCGTAAAGCGGGGCTGCCGGAATAAATGGGTTGCGCCAGCACATAGGCGGGCCAGGCCCTTCATACCAGGGTATGAGTCGCTAGCGCTGAAGTAGGAGTGCCTGGTGCAGGTGTGCGACTTAAAGTGCGTCGTCAGCTGGATGGATAAAAACGGCCGCTCAGGTCCGATCCGTCCAACACTTCCAACGGCCGTCGCGGCTTTTCTCCCCTGAACGCTAATCTGTCTATTGATGGAGAGGAGCGCGCGCAGCTCGCCACCTGTTCACTGAATCCGTGCACGGCATACAGGGTTCTGGAGAAGTCATTCATGTTCACATTCCTGCAGGCTCACCCGCTGATCAGCGCTATAACCCTGATTCTGATTGAACTGGCGCTCTGGCAGTTGATTGGTCCCTCACGGCGTAACCTGCGAATGTGCGTGCGTGTCGGTATTTTTGTGTTGTTCTGCTGGGTCATGCTGTCTGTCGGCATCAGCCCCTTGCAACCCCCCCTCTGGCCGGAGGATCCGGTACTGAACCTGATGGCCACGGTGTTGGGCATCGGCTGGTGGCTGTTTGCGGCCAGAGTACTGACGGTGATCCTGGGCAATGGCCTGATGTCTCGCGCCGGTCGCAACGCCCGGTTGCTCTACGATCTGATGGGGGCGGTGATATTCCTGATCGGCATTATTGGCGCCGCGGCCTATGTCTTGCAGTTGCCGGTCAAGGGCCTGCTGGCGACTTCCGGGGCGATGGCGATCGTGATCGCTCTGGCGGTGCAAAGCACATTGAGCGATTTGTTTTCAGGCATCGTGATCAACACCACCAAGCCTTACCAACTGGGGGACCAGGTTTCCATTGATGCTACCCAGGGCAAAGTGGTGGAGATCGACTGGCGTTCGACGCATCTGATCACGGATATGGGCGCCATTGCGGTGGTGCCCAACTCCGTGGCAGCGAAAGCACGCATTATCAATTTCAGCCGTCCGGGGGATGTACAGGGGGTCAGTGTGACCATTACGGTCCCCAGCAGTGTGCGTCCGCGTCGTGTGATCGATGCCCTGGAAAAGACCTTGCGCGGGACTCAGGCGTTGTTGCCGGAATTTTCCACTAAGGTCTCGATAAAGAGTTCCCATCTTGAGTACACCGAGTACGAACTCAAGGGCTTTATAGCGTTGGAACAAGACAAGACCGAAGTGTGCAATCTGATGTTCGATCTCGCCCATCGTCATCTCGAAGCCACAGGTGTTTCCTGGGACACCGATCAGGACAGCCAGCCCTGGAACCGTCAACGCCAGTTGCTGGAGGACGTGCGTATTTTCCGCTCACTGAGTAACGATGAGCGTGATCGTCTCGCCGGCGAAATGACCCCGGTGGACTATCAGGCCAATGAGGTGCTCCTGGCTTTCGACGAGGTTGCCGATGGCCTGATGATTATCAGTACCGGGGTGGTTTCGGTCTCGATTCACGACGGTGAAAAACTGCTTGAGGCCATGCGTATCGGGCCGGGGGAGGTCATGGGCGAAGAGGGGGTGCTCGCCGAAAGCCCATCGCGAGGAGAGTTTCGCAGTATCACCAGTGGACGGTTTTTCCGGATTGAAAAAGCGGTGCTCGACAATCAGTTGAAACACCCCGGCGATTTGAAATCTGCCCTGAGCAATCTGCAGGATCAGCGCCAGGGGATCCGTCAGGCCATCGTCATGCAAAAACCTGCACAGACCAAGAAAAGCGGATTGTTGCACTGGCTGTTGCAAAGGCGCTGAAATGGCTTGCTTGAAAAAAAGCGCCCGCCGAAAAAAAACCGTGGCGGACGCTCGGGAATGCCCGGTCCAGCAAGGAGAGCGCTGGCCGGGACAGGAATGCCTGACTGGCGTTTTTGCGCCTCAGGCCACCGGGATCAGCGGGTCGGCGGCGGCAAGCGCAGAGGCACGATCAGCCGCGGGCGGATAAATCCACACCGTGTTGATTTGAGTCTTGAACTCCTTTGCCTCGTGCTTGATGAGTTTTACCTGCCGATCCCAGCCCTCGGTGAACACCGCGCCCCAGGCGCCCAGGTCGACGCAAGTGACGTACTTGGGTTGGCTGTAAGGAATCGGCTCCACGCCCAGCAGGTCCGCGGCTGCGTTGTTGCCGGCATAGCGGCCCAGGGCAATGGCATGCTGACAGGACATCACCGCGAAGTTGCCCACCGCGTCGGTCGAGGCATAAGCAACGTCTCCGGCAGCGTACACAGCCGTTTGACTGCGCACCTTCAAGTGCTGATCGACATGCAGCCTGCCTTGATGATCACGCGTACCGTCCACGTGTTCGGTCAAGTGACTGGCACGCAAGCCAACGGTCCAGATCACGGTGTTGGATTCGATGCGCTGACCATTGGCTAGGGTTACGCCATTGGCATCGACCGAGGCGACGGTTGCATTGAGCACCCATTCGATCCCCAGATGCTCTGACGCCTCGGCAATGAAGGGGCTCAGCTCTTTGCCCATGGCGGCGGCGATTTTCGGGCTGCGGTCCACGACGATCACTCGGATATCGGTGTCATTGCCCAGGGCCGCGCGCAGACGCGCAGGCATTTCGGTCGCCGTTTCGATGCCGGTCAGACCGCCACCTGCGACCACTACCGTGTTGCGGGCGACGCTGGCGGGCAAATCCTTCAGCGAGTTGATGTGGTCTTCCAGGCGAGTGGCTTCTTCGATCTGGTCGACATCGAACACATGTTTGGTCATGCCTTCGGCGGCAGGGCGAGTGACATGGCTACCCGCGGCAAGTACCAGCCGGTCATAACTCAACTGACCTTTCTGGCCCAGTGTGTTGCTGTAGCTGACCTGTTGGTTTTTCTCGTCGATGACGTTGGCCGAGCCTCGCACGAATTTCACCCCCACGGCGTCGAACAAGTCGTTCAGGGGTGCCGTCATGGTATGCACGTTGGCCTCGTAAAAACGTGGGCGGATCCGCAGCTCGGCCTGAGGCGCCAAAACGGTGATATCGACGTCATGACGATTGTGCTTGTCCAGCAAACGGGCAGCGCTCAAGGCGCTCCAGACTCCGCCGAACCCTGCGCCAATAATCAATATCTGCTTTTTCATTAAGTTGCTCCTGTTTGTGTTCGCTTGGACTTTGGGGGATGTTATCCACGCGCACCGTCTGGAGCACTTCTACATAGGGGCAGTCGAGGCATGACGAAGTATGACGTCTGTATACCAAGGTATTGAATGACGCCTGTTACCGGGTGGGAGGGTGAACTGAAATAGCCGCAGCCATCCGCACCAGATCGGCAAATGAGCGTGCGCCCATTTTTCGCATGGCTTGGCCTCGATGTATCTTGACCGTGATTTCGCTCAGGCCTATTTCCCCGGCTGTCTGTTTGTTCATCAAACCTGAAACGGCCAACGCCATGACCGTTTGTTCACGGGCTGTCAGTGTCGAGTAGCGCTTACGCAAATGATCGGTCTGACGCTCGGCCTCTCGATGCCGCCTGTCCCGTGCATGGGCGGCGTAAACCGCATCGATCAGGTCTTGTTCACGAAAAGGCTTGGTCAGGAAGTCCACCGCTCCGGCCTTCATTGCTCGCACGGTCATGGCGATATCACCGTGCCCGGTTATAAACACGATCGGCAGGTTGATGCCGGCCATGGCCAGGTCGTTCTGAAGATCCAGGCCACTGCTGCCTTGCAGCCGGACATCCAGCACCAGGCAACTGGTAGCGTCCGGGCGGTTGTAGTGCAGGAACTTTGCGACCGAATGGAACAGTTCGACCCGCAAGCCGAGGGAGCGCAACAGGCTTCCGAGCGATTCGCGTAGTGGCGCGTCATCGTCCACGATGAAGACGAATGGCTCGCTGTCAGCGGTTTTGTCAGTGGGGGAGGCTGCGTTCATTGTTTGCTCGGTTCGCGGGGGACCAGCACCGGTAATGCAAACCGGAAGGCGCTGCCCTTGCCCGTTGCGGCGGTTGCCCAGATACGCCCATTGTGGAAATCGATGATCGATCGGCAGATGGAAAGTCCCAGGCCCAATCCGTTTTCTTTAGTGGTAAAGAACGCTGTGAACACGTGAGGAAGGATATCGGCGGGTATTCCCGAGCCCTGGTCGGCCACTTCCAATACGGCCTCGTTGTCTTTCACCCAAGTCCGAACGCAGAGGGTTCGTTCACCGACCTCGACCGCGTCAATTGCATGGCAAGCGTTGAGGATCAGATTGATGATGACTTGTTGCAGCAGCACGCGATCAGCACTGATCCGGCCAGTAAAGGCTGCGAGATCGATTTTCGGACAGACTTTGCGCTGTGCCAATTCGCATTGGAGCAGGTCCAGCGTCTCTTGAACGATGTCATTGAGCGACTCTTTTTGGCGTAGCGGATCGCATTGGCGGGACAAAGCCCGGACCCGATGGGTGATCTCACTCGCCCGGTTGGAACAGGTGATGATCCGCTCGAGTGATTGGCGTACTTCGCCCAGGTCCGGGACCGGGCGATCGAGCCAATGGCGGCAGGCTTCACCACTGCTGATGATCGCCGTGAGGGGTTGACTCACTTCATGGGCGATGGAGGCTGCCAGTTCGCCCAAGGACTTCACTCGCGTGACATGGGCCAATTGGGCCTGGGCGCGGAGCAGCGCTTCTTCGGCGTATTTGCTACGTAGTGCCAGCAAGGTGATTGCTGCTAGCGCGCTCAGGCTGCGTACAAACTCTGTGGTCGATTCCCAGTGTTGATAGCCTCCCTGGTAGAGGAATGTCGCCGTCAGCGACATCATGCACAGCGGGGCGACCACGCTCACTACGTTGATTGAAAACATCAAGGGGCGAGAGGTCCCTTTGCCCAGGTTGTACAGCATCTTGCAGTAGGTACCTTTCAAGAGGGGGGGACGTTCACTGGCAGGCTTTTTCGTTGGCGGTGACATGAACGGCATAAGGGCGATCGATGCAGGCAGTTTGCTTGCCAGCCGGACCGAATGCTTTGCCGACGCCTTGGGTTTCCATTGAATTTTGTTTGGGTATTTGTCCAGGAGCTTGTGTCTTCCATGGAGAAAGCAAAAAGGATCTTCGGGTCCTTTTTTCATTACGACGGGATCAAAAGGGTGGACCCGCCAGAACAGCGGGTCCGAAAGGCGGATCAGAGCTTCGGCAACTGCCCGACGCGCCCCATCATCTCGGTCACGATCTGCAGGTCCAGCAGGAACTGGTCGACAGTCTTGAACTCGTTGTCGGTGTGGCCGGTGTACTTGACCTCGGGCCTGGCCAGGCCGAACTGCACGCCATTGGGCAGTTCATGGACCGAGGTAGCGCCGGCGGAGGTGCCGAACTTGTGTTCCATGCCAAGGTTTTCACTGGCCACGGCCAGCAGGGCCTTGACCCATTCACCCTCGGGGTTGCGGTGCATCGGCTCGGCGATCGAGTAGTTGAAGGCCACGGCAATGTGGGTCTTCTTGCTCCAGGCGCCAAGCTTATCGGCGATTTCGGTTTTGAGCGTCTCCGGGGATTTACCGACCGGCACGCGCAGGTTGACCGCGAGTTTGAAGGCTTTGTCATCCATCCCGACATAGGTCAGGGAGGTGGTCAGCGGCCCCATGAAGGCATCGGAAAAGCCAACCCCCAATTTGCCACCCAGGTAGTCCAGCCCCCAGTTGTCGGCAGCGTAGCGGGCGGCGTCGGTAATGTGGTTGTGCTTGAGCGCGACCTTACCGTCGAGGCTGTTGATCAAGCCCAGCATCCTTGCCACCGGGTTGACGCCTGACTCGGGCTCGGAGGAGTGGGCGGAAACGCCGGTGACCGTCAGCTTGACGTCCTTGTCGACGACCTTGGCGGTCACCTCGAAGTTACCGCCATTGCGCTTGGCATAATCGGTACCGGCCTTCTGCAGGCTGGCGGCCAATTCGGCGGGCTTGTCACTCACCAGGGTGGCGACCGAAGTCGATGGTATCTGGTTGGTGGCCAGGCCGCCGGTCATTGAAGTGATTTCCGCGCCCTTGCCCTCTGCGGCACGCCGGGCAAAAGTCGCCATGACGGTGCCGTAGCCTTTCTCGGCAATCACCACCGGGTAGCCACCATCCAGCGCCAGGTTGTAATTGGGCGTCGGGTTGTGTTCGAAGTAATAGGGGATGGCGTCGCCGGTGGTTTCCTCGGTGGTGTCTACCAGCAGCTTGAAATTCCTCGCCAGTGGCAGCTTCTCTTCCTTGATGATCTTCATGGCATAGAGCGCCACCACGATGCCGTTCTTGTCATCCTCGGTGCCCCGGCCATACATGCGGTCGCCGACCAGGGTGACCTTGAACGGATCAAGTCGGGTGCCGTCTTTCAGGACCCAGTTCTCCGGAGTCACAGGCACCACATCGGCATGCGCGTGAATGCCCACGATTTCGTCGCCACCGCCTTCGAGGGAGATTTCATAGACGCGGTTGTCGATGTTGCGAAAGTTCAGGTTGAAAGCCTGGGCAAGGCCCTTGAGCTTGTCGGCGATCTTGATGAATTCAGGATTCTCGTGCTGGGCGACGCCATCCACGCGGAAGGTCGGGATTGCCACCAGTTCGCGCAGAGTCTCGGTGGCAGCGTTACCGTATTTCACCCGTGCGTAGATGCCAAGCAGGCGATGGATCTCGTTCTGCTGTTCAGGAGAAAGGGGCTTGTTGCCCTGGAAAGCATTGATTGCCGGGCCGAAGTCGGCGGTTTTGGCGAGATCGCTGTTGGCCAGGCTGCCCAGGAACTGCCTGAAATCCGTGACCGATGCGTCACTGAAAGTCTTGAGGATAGTCGCGCTCTGTAGCGGTGTGATGTTGGCGTGAGCTGACGTGGTGAACGCCGAAAGGCTGGCCAGCATCAAGGTTGTCGCGGCCAGGTGCTTGAGTGAGAAGTCCATTGCTGGTGGCATTCCTTTGCAGGTGGTTTGTGAGAGATTTCTGATCGATGAGACAGAAACATTTCCAAACTAACACCATGAGGAAGTAGTACGGGAGTCCCTGAAGTGAGATCTGTCGCACAGAAATGCAAAAGCGACGCAGAAACGAAAAAGTCCCGGGAGGGTTTCCCGAGCTTTTAGTGTCGTCGATCACGTCTTTGCAGATCATGCCCACTCTTGTTTTGGGAGTAAAAGAAACTCCTTTGATTTCAAAGGGTCAGACGCTAGCTGCGAGTCTCGTTATTATGTTGTCCGCATTAAAAAAGAGGCATTGGTCTCTTTTTTCGTGCCGACGATTTCAGGGCTTTGCCGCCAGTATCCTCCCTCAATCCAATTCAAAGATTCCAAGCATGAACCTACGCAAAATAGCAGTGGGGCTGTCGGCCCTTGTTTTGTTCTCGACCGGTACGGCAGAAGCTCGCAATCTGCTGGATTTCCTCAAACCGTCCAGCCAGCACGAGGAACAAGGGCACCGTTCAGGCTCGATCAGCCAGAGCGCGGCGATCGACCTGTATTCAAGCAAGCAGCAACAGGCATCGTTTGATGGGTGCGCAGACCTGTTTCCGGCAGCCAGGCCGATCAGCATGGCCAGTGTGCCTGCAGCGATGAAGCCCTTGGCCCTGTGCTCCGACAACTTTGCGGTGCTGTATTCGCAAACCAGCAAGACGCCATTGGTTGTGGTTGAGCGTCTGAATTCGGCCCAGCTGGCAGATGCCAAAGGAGAGGAGCGAACCAATCAGTTCTATCCGGACCCACGCATTCCCAAGGACGGGCGGGCAGAGTTGAGCGACTACCGTGGCCAACATCCGGCAGTGGATCGTGGCCATCAGTCCCCGGCAGCCGATGCACCGAATCCGCATGCGATGGCCCAGACCTTTGCATTGTCGAACATGGTGCCGCAGGACCCGACCAATAACCGCAAGATCTGGAGCAAGGTCGAGTCTGATGTCAGAAAGTTCGCGAAGCGCGCCGATGGCAATGTCTTTGTCTTCACCGGCCCGCTCTTTGATGCAGGTCATACCACTATTGGCGACAACAAGGTCTGGGTGCCTGACCGCCTGTTCAAACTGGTGTATGACGCTTCGTCCAAACGTGCCTGGGCTTATGTGCTACCTAACGCGGAAACCCGCATTGAGAAGCCAGTGGACTATGAGACTTTTGTGAAGATCACGGGACTCAACCTGCTGGGAAATCTGCCGGTCTCGGGTTCGGTGGTTCGCTCCTGATCTTTGAGGGATCACTTTCCTGAACGCCACGCCGTTGACCAACGCTGACTGTTCAGCTGAGGTCACGGCTTGCGAGCCAGACAAAACACGGTCAGACCGGCGTCCCTTGCATGCATTCGAAGCAGCGCTTATTGCGACAAATAGCCCTTATGTATTCGTGCCAGGGTGCCGTCACTGCGAAGCGTTTCAATCGCTTTGCGCAAGTCTTGTACCTGTTGAGGGGAACATTGTTTCGAGCAGGCCAGATAGAGATCTGTTCTGTTCATGACGGGACTCATCAGCAGCGTGCGTCGAGACACCTTCGGCCAAATGTATTGAGTCTCCGGGACACCGTTGAACCAGGCATCGATGCGTCCTCTCAAGAGCATTTGCGCGGGGTTGTCGCCAATGGTCAGCGGGTAGATCTGTCGGTTGTCGAAGCCCTGTGCGCGCAGGATTTCCTCTTGTGCGCTGCCCAGACCTACACCGATCACGCGGTAGGTTTTCCTGGCTTCAGCGAAGCTGCTCACTGGCCGGTCAAGACTGAAAAAGGCTCGCTCCATGGACATAATGGGAGCGATCCAGCTGAAGTGCTCCTCACGTTCTGGCGTACGTGACAACGGGGCTATCAGGATGTCCTGCTTCTCACTGACGTGTTTTTGCGCTCTGGCCCAAGGCAGCGCCTGTACATCAGCGGCATAGCCGGCGTTGGCAATGGCCATCAGGACAGCGTCTCCGACGATTCCGTGACCTTTGGGGCCATCGACAAACGTCAAGGGGGGCGCATCGGGGATAAACAGTTCAACCGGTAATGGTGCACCGCACGCGTTATAGGTCATCAGCAGCGATACCGACAGACACAGCCTGCAAAGGGCCGTGGTCCAGGTGCTCGATACGCGTGTGGTCCGGTTCATGATTGATAGTTCAGGTATTGGAAGTAGAGGGTCGACTCAACTCATCGCCGACTCAAGGTGGCAAACATCTTCCCATAGGTGCAGGTGTTAAGCGATGGCAGCGAACCCGGGCGAGACCTCTACATCGGGTTTTAGAGCCCGGGACTGCGAGTCGGATCATCGTGTGCCACGGGGCAACGAAATAACTCGTTCGGGCTCTTGCAGACGGGAAAATCCCTGCTTAACTCTGAGCCTCTGGTCAGTCAGTGACTTGTCAGTCACAAAGACCGTCCGGGAAGTCGCTCACGCTGTGCGCTTAGTTAAATTTGTTCAGGGAAGAAAATGACATGATGCCGAAAACTGCCATCGTCGAGATTTGCAAGAAGTACAAGGTTTATACCGAGCACTATCTCAACGCCGCCGCTGACAAAACCATCATTCTGGTCAACGGCTCGCTGGCAACTACCGCATCCTTTGCTCAAACGGTGCGTTACCTGCAGCCGCGATTCAATGTGGTGCTGTACGACCAGCCTTACGCCGGTCAGTCGAGAGAGCACAACCTCCATGGCCAACCGATCCGAAAGGAAGACGAGGCGCAGATCCTGCTGGAATTGATCGAACACTTTTCCGTGCACCATGTGCTGTCCTTTTCCTGGGGCGGCGCGGCTACCTTGCTGGCGCTGGCCCAGCGGCCGCGTCGAATCGAGAAGGCGGTGATCAATTCATTTGCAGCGCGGATCAATACGCCGATGCGCGATTACCTGGAGAGCGGCCTGAACTTTCTCCAGGCCTGTGATCGGCCCAATGTCGGGCACTTGATCAACAGCACCATCGGCAAGCACCTGCCATCGTTGTTCAAGCGTTTCAATCACCGGCATGTCAGCAGCCTGGCCGAACACGAATACCGGCAGATGCATTTCCACGTCAACGAGATCCTGACCCAGGATATCCACTGCTACTCGGTCTGTGCCGACGCGATCGAAGTCCCGATGTTGTTCGTCAACGGCGAATGGGATGAATACACCTCGGTGGAGGACGCCCGGCTTTTTGCCGCTCATGCCCGTCAGTCCCGGTTCCATACCATCAAGAACGCCGGGCACTTCCTCGATATGGAACACCCGGCGGCCTGGCATGACACACGGCAGGCCTTACTCGGCTTTCTGCAGCCAGCTTGCGGGACACCGAGGCAGGTCCATCATCACTCTTTCAGTAGAGAAGCATCACTGATGTGATGCTACGCCAGGACAATGTGTTTCAGCTTGGCGTTCAGTGCAGCGAACGCCGCTTCGGTGCTGGCCTTGTGGTTGGTGATGAGCACGTCGATGCGCTCTGGCGGACAGAAGGCTACGCGGCTCTCCACGCCGATCTTGCTGTAGTCGGCGAGGATGACCACGCGCTCGGCATGCTCGGCCATGGCGCGGGCCACTTCGGCCTCACGGTGGTCGTAGTTGCTGGCACCGCGCTGGGCGTCGATGCCGACGGGCGACAACAGCGCGAGGTCGGCCCGATAGCGGCCAATCTCCGCCACCGTGGTGCCGCCAACCGTAGCGGGAGCACGGTCGTCGAGCGAACCGCCGAGCACGATTACCTCGTTGTGCTGGCCGCCCGAGGTGGCGGGATTACGCAGTTGCAGCGCCACGTTGAACGAGTTGGTGATCACGGTCAGCCCGCCCAGCTTGGCCAGCTCTTCGGCAAGAATGACAGTGGTGGTGCCCGCGTCGATAAACACGGTCTGTCCGTGCGACAGCAGGCCGACCGCTGCCCGCGCGAGGTCACGCTTGAATTTGACATTGCTGTGCGCCCGCTCGGCGATGGGTGCTTCGTCTTCGACGCGAATGGCGCCGCCGTGTATCCGCTTCAACTCCCCGAGGTCTTCCAGGGCGACCAGATCGCGCCGCACGGTCTCGCGTGAAACATTCAGCTCCGTGACGATGCGGTCGGTGGTGACGCGCTGCAAGGTCGATAGCAGTGCGCGGATTCGCTGGTAACGCTCTTCTTGCCACATGCCTGGTGTCCCTGCTGTTTGAGTCGCTTTCCGAGCATGCATTGTGGAGGGGCGTCGGTCACTGTCAAGTTCGCCCCGGCCTCCATCAGCATCGGTCAGGCGCGGTCTGCGAATCATCAAAATGTAATATTGTGGCAATATTGTGTTTTTGTGTATTTGAAGTTAGCCTCGTCGCGGGACGGTTTTTCCCCTCGTCCTTATTTTCGAAACACGCTTTCGCCATCGCCTCGGTTGTAACCTATCGTCTAGAAGTAGGAGCTATACCATGCAGCGTCGCCAGTTTCTGAACACCCTCGCTACTGTTTCCGTCGTAACCCCGCTGTTGTTGTCCTCCCGTATAACGCAAGCCGCCACGCCCGCGGCCACACCGAGCGCGCTGGATCCGGCACGCTGGTCACCACTGAACACCCAGCGCCTGCAGGCGGTCATCGACCAGCACGGCGTCAAAAGCGCGTCTTACCGTCCTGACCAACGCCCGTACGCGGTGTTCGACTGGGACAACACCTGCATCATGAATGACTGTGAAGAAGCGCTGCTGGTCTACCAGATCAATCATCTGCAGTACAAGCTGACGCCCGATGAGTTCGCCGCCGTGCTGCGCCAGGACGTGCCGAACGGCGCGTTCATGAAGGACTACACCACGGTGGACGGCAAGCCGGTCACCATGGAAGACATCGCAAGCGACGTGGAAGCTGACTACCGCTGGTTGCACGCCAACTACAAAGGGCTTGCCGGCGACAAAAGCCTGGAAGAGATCCAGGCCAGCGAGCAGTACAAGGATTTTCTCGCCAAGCTCTACTTCATGTACGACGCGATCTGCGACAGCTACCCGGTGGAGATCGGCTACAAGTGGATTCTGTACTTCTACAAGAACATGACCACGGCCGAGTTGCAGGCGATGGCCGAGGCCTCCAACAACTACGCCATGGGCGACGCGCTGCGCAAGGTCAAGTACGAGAGTTCACGCACGTTGCCAGGCAAGGCAGGGGTAGTGGCGGACACGCACTTCCATGGTATTCGCATCCATGAGGAAATCCGCGGCCTGATGCACACGTTGCGCGCCAACGGTATCGACGTCTACGTCAGCACCGCCTCGATCGACGACGTGGTGCGGGTGTTCGCCGGCCACCCCAATTACGGCTACGGCGTACCGCCCGAGAACGTGATCGGCCTGCGCATGGCGATGGAAAACGGCAAGTACACCAGTCGCTATCAACCGGACTGGCACTTCAATTACGGGCCGGGCAAGACCGTCGGCATCAAAAATGTACTGGTGAAACAGAAGGGCTACGGCCCGGTGCTGGTGGCCGGTGACAGCGACGGTGATGCATGGATGCTGCGCGACTTCAACGACACGGCGGTGGGCGTGATCGTCAACCGCATGAAGAAAGGCGAGATTGGTGCCGACAGCCAGCAGGCTGCCACCCAGTTGGGTAAGCCGGACGCCCGTTTCATCCTGCAGGGGCGCGACGAGCATACCGGTCTGATGATTCCGGACGAAAAATCGCTCAAGTACGGTAAAGACGAACGTAAGTTGCTGGCCTGATGGTGCTGGCTCGCGGGTGGTCGACGGCCATCCGCGAGCTGTAGTGCAACGACTATGACCAGCCTGATTCTTGTCGCTATTACTACCGGGATCATTTACGAAGTTCTAAACGGTGCCCTGGATCAGTAGGGGCGCCGTTGAATCAATCTTCGCACCTAGTCATGGATCCGTTCGTCGTTCGTTCTGAACTACAGGTGGCCGCTTTTGTCAGACAATCCGTAAAAAACGAACCATTACGGAATCTATCATGCCTTTGAAAAACAAGAAGCTAGCCGCAGCTATGTCATGCGTATTGATGCTTGCTGCCGCACCGCTACTCCCTGCAGGGCTGTCTGTCATGGGCACGGCTTATGCCAAAGAAGGTGGTGGTCACGGTGGCGGTAATGGCGGTGGCGGCGGAAATGGCAGCGGCGGTGGTGGTGGTCATGCGGGTACTGGTCATGCGGGTGAAGGTCACTCAGCGGGTGCCAAGAGCAATGGCCGCGCTGAAGGCCAGGAAACCGATCACGACGGCCGGGCTGTTCGAGACCATGGATTGAGCGGTAAACACCTTGGACGTGACCGCGTTGCCCATCGTGGTCATGGTGCAGTGACTTCGGGTATTGCGCACTCGAAAGCAACACGAGGGGTGACGAAAGCTACTGCTATCTCGGCGACAACGCCTGGAGATCACAACGCAAAAGGTTTGAGTAAGGCAGTGACTTCGACCACTGACAAAATCCGATAAGCACAACGCGTTCAAAAAGCCGGGAAAACCATGGGTTGCCCGGCTTAATGAGAGAGTCGGTGTGACCGAGAAGCCCTGCAAGTTTACGCTTGCAGGGCTTTTCTCGTTTTCGTCCGAGGATCGGCTACAGTTGAGAAGTCATCGATAGGGAGATCTCATATGAAGTGCTTAATTTGTCAGGCTGCCGCCAAGACTGTTCACGCGCTGGGAGACTGGTCAGAGGTCATATGCTCAGCCGGTTGTGGACACTTCAGGGTCTCGGCCAATCTTGTTGCGAAAATGATGTTGAAGCACGAATCCTTTGACCTTGAACGCACAAGGCGATGGCTTGAGATGGCTCGAAGTGATGAACCAGTGCCCTTGATATCGACCTACGATTACAACGTTTCCTTATTGCATCGCGACGCCGAAGAGCGGTCGGCCAGCCGGCCAAATCGTTCCAGAGAATCGGTAGCGTCGGATTAGATGGAGGTTCTTGCTTCGATGTGACGAAGCAGCCAACTACTGCTTGGCTGCTTTTTTACTGCTGTCTGCCGTCCTTGCTAATTTGAAATGACGGTCCTGTTTCTCCCGCTGGACTTGGCGATGTATAGCGCTTTGTCGGCGATATCCACCAAGCCCTCTACCGTATCGACTTCCCGTTCGGAGAGTGAACTAATGCCAATGCTGATAGTGACCACCCCTAGTGGAGAGTCGCTGTGTTGTATTTTAGCGTGCTCCAAATCGAGTCGGATTTTTTCGGCCAGCAGGAAAGCCCCGACATAATCTGTGTTTGACAGTACAACGGCAAACTCTTCCCCGCCGTACCGGGCGGCCAGATCACCGGTTCGGTTTACATGCTTTCTGATTATTGCGCCCACGGCCTTCAGGCACTCATCACCCTGTACGTGGCCGTAGAGGTCGTTGTAGCTCTTGAAGAGGTCAACGTCGATCATGATCAGTGCAGTGCCGTCCAGTTTCTTGCGTTTTTTCCTGGCAACTTCAGCTTCTATGAAGAAATCAAAGTGGCGTCGGTTGGCCAGCCGTGTCAGTCCATCTTCGAGGGCCATCAAACCAAGAATCTTATTGGCTTCAATGTAATCTTTCTGAGAAGCTTGCAATTCTCTTTGCGCTTGAATTTGCTGACCCATGAGCTTGATGAGTCGATAACCAATAAAGCTGAGGATTATTAATAATATTGAGGAAATGATCAGGCTGGCGAGGGATTCGCTCCGCCAGTCCGCCAGTACTTCATTTCTATCAAATTCGGCGACGACGACAAGGGGGTACCCATTAATGCGTCTAAAACCTATGACCCGCTCTACACCGTCGATAAACGATTTTATGGTCGCCGTGCCGGAGTTCACGTCAGGCTTTAACAGGGCGAACACTTCGCCTTTTGATATGTTAATGCCGATGTCCTGGTCGCGAAATGGCTTGCGCACCACAATGTTACCGCTGGAGCTCACCAGATTGATGAGGCCATTCGTTCCGGTGTCCACACCTTCGTAAAGATTGAGGAAGTAGTTTAGGTAAATGGTAGCGATTGTGACGCCGGCAAAACTCCCGTCTGGATGGTTGACCCGGCGCGATACCGTCATGATCCATTCATTTGTTGAACGACTGCGTATGGACGGGCCGAGATAAGGGCCCGGGTCCGTATGGTCGCGATGATAAATGAAGTAGTCACGGTCCGAGTTGTTGGAACCCGCGGGTATGACACCATTTGAATTCAGCAGCCAGCGACCCTGTTCATCATAGATAAAAAACCCGTGTATTTGAGGCAGGCGTTTTTGTTGTATTTTTAGTAGTTCTTCCAGTTTTTTTAAGTTTTCTGCGTTGCTGCCTTCTGTTTCCAGTCGTTCCTTGACCCCTATAAGTACTGTGTCAGCCTGCGTAAGGGTTGCCTCGATATTGGACGATAAAGTCTTCGAGAGATTTGACATCTCGGTTTCCTTGTCGTGCAAATGGTACTCCAGGGAGTTGAAGATTCCCCATGTACTTATTGCTATCAGCGAGATGCATACGATGGCCACAAAGAGGATGACGTGTCCGACTTTGAGTTTGGCATCGGTCCACCCAGCGGAAAAAAATGAAGCCTTCCTTGTCAACATGAAATCCTGCCATTCGACGTGGGTATCAATAGTTAGCGTATTCTATTTTTTTATGCCGTTGAGGTATTTTTAGCGTGGGTATTCGTTTTCGCCATATGCGCATCTTGCTTATTGCCAAATGCGCAGGCGGTCAGGTGACGCATACCTACCCCTCAATGAGCGATGGGCACTGCCTACGTAGGGGGCACGAGCATCAAGAAAGCGGCCATTGCCCAGATCAGATAGGGGAGGCTCAACGCGCAGCCCGTGTCGGTATGGAATCTTGGAGATTACTGGAGTAAAAAATACCTTACCTGCCTCAATCCAGAGGATGTGCAAATGGTCATTACCATCAAAGAGCGCGATGAGCATCACATGTCTCATGAATCAAGTAGCGCGGGAATCAGGATGTGGGATGTCTTTCAAGGAGATGTTCTGGTCGGCGTCTATCACAGTGAAGCAGAGGCGTTGAAGTACAAGGATTTGCTGGAGAGCGGTCGATTGGACAGCCTCAAAAAACCTCCGAAAAGATAAGCTCAACGGAATGAAAAAGCCCAGCCCCGTGCTGGGCTTTGTCGGTTTTGGGGCGGATGGATGCTAGCAGTCAGCAGAGTGTGTCTGTTCAGTTGTGAATTGTTCAGAATTGGATGGCGGACGCGACATTGCGAAGCGCGTAAGGTTTACTTGTTCGCCCTGCCAGATGCTTCAGGAAACATGCTGAGTGGCCAGCTGCTGGTCAGGGCGAACACTTACCGCTATAGAGGCTGGTTTTGAGGGGAGGGGGGTGGCATTACTTGAGGGGAGAGGCAGAGATCTTTGAGTAAGTACCGATATCAGTGGTGGCCAGCAAGCAGCGGCCATCCTTGAATTTTGCGTAGAAGGTTATTGCCCTTTCTGTATCGCATAGTAACCAGCCCGCCACTAGCCCGATCGGCCCTAGAAGCAATGCTCCCGCCAGACTCCATCGAATGACGCTGCCTTTCTTGTTGACGACTTCTTCGGTTGCTGTTTCCAGCGTTTCCAGATTTGACAGGGGTATCTTTAATTCGAGAGAAGGTTTCAATGCGGATTTCAGAGTGAAAAATCCAGATTGAAATTCGGCATCGCCTGCCAGAAAGTCACCGGATATCACCGTTATTTTCGACATGATTTTTTCTTCGTGTGATCTGGTCTGGCCCGTTGAGTACTGGGCTCCAAAGGCTCCCCTCAGTCAATCGACTTGCGACAAAAGGCAAGGCCGGCGGTCACTTGATCGATACCCGTCGAGGGTATTCAAAACCGTCTGATCGAGTTCAGGGCTGCCGGTTTCTCTGTGGGTAAAAGGAATTTTTTGTCGAGGTAGCGTGACGGTTGGAAATGGTCTATTAATTGACAACCTGCACCGTGAGGGTAGGCGAGAAGTCAGCGCCTGGAAGACGTTCGATGATGCCCGGCGGTGGGGCATGAGTTGGCGGCTAGATTGCTTGGTCGTGGAAACTGACAGGTGCTCGGGAGTGGCTCATGTGGTGTTTGATCTGCTCGGAAGACGCGCGACATATTGAATCCGCAATGGATGGCATCGAACTGATTTGTCCTGAGTGCGGGCATTTCGGCGTATCTGGCATCGTTATGAGGGAACGGAACGAGCGAAAATTCGATGCCGAGCGAACCAGGGTCTGGCTTCATCGCGAACGCGAGATCAACCCTGACCGGTGTCCGGTTATCAATAGCTCGAACGTTATCTGGGCGTCAGAGCCCTGACGGTTGAGATCCCATAGGTTATTCAGTTGAATCCGGCAGATTGGCTACTATTCGAGTGAGGCAGGGCGTTACTGGGATTCGCACAGGGAAATGCGTTGCTGACAAAGTCTCGCCAATCTCAATTCCTACCAACACAACGTGAAGACATTTTTCGCGCCTGGCTCGATGCGGCTGCCCAAGCGTGCACATTCGCGAGAAAGGGTGTCGTGCAGCCATTGACAGTCATCCCCTTCGGCGCGACAGATGCGAAAGCGACGGAGGCGGATGGGTATCAGGTCCAGCGATTGCAGGCACCCGCTTGGGTCCAGGGCGGCAAAGTACAGAAGCCCCAGGTCGCCACGAAAGTCTGCGTGGTTCTCGATACCTTCGTAATCGTTCAGGAGATCACCGCAGCCATAGAGAATCAGGCGTTCGCGGTACACCTCGATGCCCTTGATGTGGTGTGAGGAATGCCCGTGCACCACGTCAACTCCGGCCTCGTCGATCAAGGCATGGGCGAACCGGACCTGCTCCCGCGGGATATCGAATCCCCAGTTACCGCCCCAGTGAATGGAAGCGACCACTCGGTCTCCCGGTTTTTTGCCCGCAAGAATCCGTTTGGCCACAAGGTCCAGGTTTTGCATCGACAGGTCCTCCAGCCGTGCGACGCCCGCGCGTCTGTCCGTGGCGGCCCAGTCCGGTGGGATGCCACAGTCGGGTGCGCCGAGGCCAAACACCAGCAAGCGCCGCCCGCCAGGCTGCGGCAGCACGGCAGGCGCTTCGGCAGTTTGCCGGTTACGTCCGGCGCCGGCGCTGCACATACCGTTGCTCGACAGGGTGTCTAGCGTATCGGTCAGACCGGCTTCCCCCCAGTCCAGCACATGATTGTTGGCCAGCATGCAGCAGTCGATGCCGGCTGCGCTGATGACCGGGAAGTTCTCCGGACTCATGCGGTAATTGATGCCTTTGGGCTCCGGTCGTCCGCGGCGGGACACCGCAGTTTCCAGATTGATGATGCGTGCGTGTGGCTGGCGAAGTTCGAACTCATCCAGCGCAGTGCCCCAGACATAGGCGAAATCGACCGGGTGGGGAATCGATCCATTGAGTCTTTCTGCCAGCCGAACGTAATCGCCGGCATTCTTGACGTAAGCTTCGTAAAGCCGCGGATCGCCAGGATGCGGCAGTACCGAATCGATGCCGCGGGCGGTCATGACGTCGCCCGCGAGAAACAGCTTCAGCGTATCGATAACAGCGGCCATGACACCCTCCCGGATATCCCGATCAGCTCACCGCACGTTTTGCTCGCACACTGTTGAAAATATCAATTTTTCTGCGTGGCCTGCGACAAGCCGATGACGAACCAACCCGGTATTGAAATCAAACGCAGTCAGAGCAAGTAGCCAGTTGCCTGTTCGAAGTGATTGTCCTGCACCCCGGCGATCAGGTGCAGTGGAATGTGCTGTTGTGCATCGATGGAGGGGATTTCAAAACTGCCCACTATTTGAAGGTGTTGCTCACTCAGCCCGGTCGACTCGTCTTCGTTTGCCTTTGCCATTCTCGCGTGGTTCGCTGCGATTTCATTGAGAGTTGACACGTTACATCTCCGGTGACTGACCAGGCGTATCGCTGGAGTCCTTAAGCGTTAATGTTGATTGCCGCCGCGTCAGAATTATGTCGTTCCGGGGCTGCTACGGGCGTACTTAGCAATCCTTGAGCCAGGCATGGTCGCGTATTCTGCGCCACGTATTGCAGGCGACGAATGGTGTCGCGGAGTTATCCATGAACAAACTAAGCCCATCCGCCACGAGCTGCCGGTGAGTAAGGGGGGCGAACTTTTATCTGGTTTCTAAAGGACTTTTCCGAGACCGAATCCTTTGGTCAGGAAATGCGAACATCTCTTTGCAGACAGCGTTCTAAATAGGTATGGGAGCCCAACAGGAGAAACATCGTGGTTCAGCGCCGCCGACACCATATCTCACAGATATCTCTTCGATTAGAGGGATTGCGCGCCAACTTGTCACAGTTCAAGCAGGACGAGCTTGAAATACAGGAGACATTACGTGGATCTCCTGCACTCGAAATCGAAAAAGCTCTGGATGAGGCGTTTGACGAGATACGTGATTCGATAAACCATACCGAAGAACTCTTGAACGCGTTGGTTCAAGATGCTGAAAGAGGTTGTGAAACGCAGGCGAGCCAAGAGGCTGGTTAAGATGTTCAAGGTCGGCTGAGGTGGAATGAGAAAGTCCGCAACCGGCGGGCTCTCTGCATCATACTGGTGCATGAAGACGTAAAGATCGGGTCTACTGATCTTTATCCTGATCTTGTTTGGTGCTCGAATGTTTGGTGCTCGAAGTAGCAGCGTTACTCAGCCCCTTTTCATTGTGATTGCCAGGTGTGGTGGTCGAGATCGCTGTGGCCTTTGTAAGTCCGTGTGTGGTTTTGGAGTGTGCGATCCCTGAAGTCGCCGAACCATGACCTTTGCTGTCATGGCGAATGCTCCCGGTGTGCTTGCCACTGATTCCATGATCCCTGATTGCTTTACCGTCATGATCGCTATCCAGGCCTTCGCTACGGCCGTTGCTATCAGCGTCAGCAGTATGGCCTTCGCTACGGCCATTGCCGTCAGCATCAGCAGAATGACCTACTCCCTGGCCGCCGGCGCCGCTACTGCTGCCGTGACCTGCACTGTTTCCGCCGCCACCACTTTTTGCATAGGCAGAGGAAATTGGGAGTAAAGGTGCTGCAGCCAGCATCATTACGCATGTCATCAAAGCTACGAAATTCGTCTTCTTTAAATGCATGATGGCTTCCATCGATGTGAGTGGGTTTGCATGAGTTAGGACGCGTGGCATGCGTCCATCGTTCTCAGGCTTCAGACAGCCGGCATGCTCTGTTGACCCAGTATCAGGCTCGCCTCGTCGACGTCGATGATTTCTGACGCCGCTTTTGGCCTGATATCACGAAACTGGAAGCTGGCTAACAGTTCATTGCTATTCGATGAATGCTTGTATATCGCTGTCCAGTTTTTTGATCGCCGCTTTGAAATCGTTGGCGGTAACCTGCTGGCTTGAATTTTTCAGTTGCTCACCGAAGACCTTGCGCACCACTTTGGCCACAGTCCGGCCATTGCTTGCGTCGATCATCTCGGCCTCAATGTACAACTCGGTCTCTTGATTACGGTGGCCGGTGGCCGCCTGAGTCGCGCCTATCGCGGCCGCAACCGGAACCACTTCATACCATTTCATACCTTCGTTGGACGCACTGACCCCGGTAATCGCAGCGCGTACGACCAGGACTCGCGAACCGGCGGGGGCCGACTGAACATTGGGTACCACACGGTACTTTTGGCCCAGTGCGCTCTTGGCATTGTTCGTCATGTAGGTTTGCAACTGGTCCAGCGTCTGGCGGTTGACCCGTTCATTGGGCTGTGGTGTCGGGTACAGTTCCAATCGCTTGAAGGCCACCGTGTCATAAGTGTTCGGATTCCAAGACGGGGTCACCCAACGCATGGCTTTCTCACCGCTGGGTGTAGTGACTTCCTGCAAGTTGTTGTAGTCGGGGAGAAACCCTGAGTACTGTTCCTTCTCCGTGACTCTTGAAGTGCATCCGCCGAGCAGCAGGCCGCTCAAGGCAACGCCGACAAGCAATTTTCTGGACAGACTCATACTGCTTACTCCATGGATTAAGACGTTCTATTCCGCATCGAGTTGACGGCAGCGACAGGCTATAGGGCTAATACCTGCACGCTGGATTCCTTATGATGCGGTCTGCATAGAGTGCCTTGTGTCCTTTGCTGGAGTATGTCCCGCTTATTTCCATGCAGTAGAAATGTTACCTAAATGAAATATATGGCTGGCTAGCATTCCAGCTTCGCTTTGTTCGAATTAGCCCCGAAGGCAAAATCCGAGGGATCGAATCGATCGGTCGTGTCCATCCGAATACTTCGCAGGCCCACCGTTTCCAGGTGTGACGCATATAGAGGCTCCGAAAAATAACTTATCAGGATGGAGCGACGGCGTGCGCCGATTAAGTTCAGACTGGCCGCATGCACTAGATCAACATCAAACACCAGGATGTCACCCGCGGAGCCTGAAAGCTGCACCGACCGGGACTCGTCATTGAAGTCGAATGGCGGCTCTCCCTGCTCAGGGCGATGGCTGCCAGGGATGATACGAGTTGCGCCGTTCTCGGGACCATAATCGTCGAAATAAGCCAGGACGTTCACAATGTCGCCTGGCCGTTGGGCCGACAAGTCGCGGTGCAGCTGCTGATGACCGCCACCTGCAAGAGGCTCGCGACCTTCTACCTGCGAGAGGAAGAACCGTTCTCCGATCAACTCACCCACCACCGCCAGCACCTCCGGCAGGCGACACACAGCCTGAATCTTCGAATCAGCGTCCAGCAGCGAATGGCGCCAATCCATGCCACGCGGCACAGGCCATTGGTCCGCCGGTTTCACGCCCGCATCGAACACGGCACGAAGGTCATCCAGCCACTCGGCCGGGATCGCTCGACGGAGCAGTGCATAGCCATCTCGATGAAGTTGCTCGCGGTCAGTCATGGATTCCTCAATTCCCTCGCCATTTACGCCTCTTGCAAAGCGCCCCCGGGCTGGACAACAGCATTAGGCTATGATCGGCCAATGCTTAAGCGTAGCTTTTACGAGTCTAGTGAGCAGAGCGAGCGGTGTTGAGTATTAGCTGTGGGTGACTGACCGTTTTTGGTCGCTCTCTGCTGCTAGCTACGGGCCGGGGAAGGCCTACTCAGTGGAAAATCGGGAGCTGGGTAGTGGGCTTTCTGTATCGGAAAAATTGGGGGATTTATGCGTGCCAGCTTTCAAATCGGTTCGATTGCCATACTGGGTGCGCAGATAGAGAGGTGGCGCCGGGTTCAATGAAGGTGAGCACTAGCGGCCATGCAAAAGTTCATCGACCACGTCCATGAATGCCTCGACTAGCAGGGTGCGTCCTTGTGTTCGCGTGAGTATCAGCAGTTGCGCGCAGGCTTCAGGGTCTGCCAGCGGCCGGTAGGTCACACCCTTTTTGGCCAGGGTCCTGGTGCACTGGGGGACAAGAGCGACGCCTTGGCCAGCGGCCACCAAGGCGATGATCGAGGTGATCTGTCGCCCAGACGGACCTGGACGTATTGGCAGACCGTTGCGTCGGTACAGATGCTCTATGGATTCATTGAGCCCGGAGCCATAATCGGCCGGAAACAGAATCAACGAGTACGCACTGAGCTGGGCCAGGGTGACCTCGTCCTGACTGGCCAGCGGGTTGTCACTGGAAAGGGCGGCCACCAGTGGTTCTCCCCCGAGAGACAATACCTGCACATCGGTTTGCCCGCTTTCAGGCAGCAGCCGGCTCATGCCGATATCGATGCGGCCATCGACTACTTGCGAATAAATACGATGAACGATTTGAAAGACGAAATATCTTCCCTGTGCGCGCCGCAATCCGCCGATGCTTCAGTCCGTCGACGATCCCTGGTGGCTGGCTGCGGTGCTCATGCCGTACATGATGGGCTGACCGACGTTATTTATGTGCTGTTGCCGATCTGGCAGTCGCAGTTCGGCATGAGCTACGCCCAGATCGGCCTGTTGCGCGGTGCCTATGCCGGAATGATGGCCGGTTTTCAACTGTTGGCGAGCCGGGCCGCCAAGCGATGGGGGCGAGAGCGCATGCTGGTGGGCGGAACGGCACTCGCAGGCCTGGCCTATTTGCTGGCGGGGCAGGCTGGCGGGTTGACGGTGCTGTTGTTGGCGCTGCTGTTGGGAGGATTGGGCGCCAGTACTCAGCACCCGCTGGCATCTTCGTTGATCACCGATACTTACGAGGCGGGCGGGGGTGTCAAACAAGCGTTGTCGCAGTACAACTTCTCCGGCGATATCGGCAAAACGTTGATCCCGGGGTTGATCGGTCTGTTGCTGACAGTCATCAGTTGGCGCGCCAGTGTCACGCTGCTGGGTCTGCTCGGGTTGGCGGCAGCGGGCCTGCTGTGGTGGCTGATCCCGGCTCGTGCCGAGCCTTTGCCCACGCACGGCAAAGCAACCAGGGCGATCACAGGTAACGGTTCTGCCATCGGGCTGCGCGCATTGATCCTGACCGGTACGCTGGACAGCGCGGTGCGTATGGGGTTTCTCACTTTCTTGCCATTTCTGTTGAAAGACAAGGGCGCCGGGACGGCAGGCATCGGTCTGGCGCTGACGATGTTGTTCGTGGGGGGCGCGTTCGGCAAGTTGCTGTGTGGCTATCTGGGTGCACGCATCGGTATGGTGAAGACGGTGTGGCTGACCGAGTTCACCACGGCGGTGTTGATCGTCATGGCGGTGTATCTGCCGTTTTTCGGCCTGATGGTGATGTTGCCGCTGCTGGGGCTGGCGCTGAACGGCACGTCGTCGGTGCTGTATGGCGCCGTGCCGGATCTGGCGGGGCCGGGTAAACGCGAGCAGGCGTTCGCGGTGTTTTACACCGGCACCATTGGGGGTGGTGCGCTGGCGCCGGTGTTGTTTGGCACCCTCGGTGACGTCACCGGTGTTCCCGTCGCGGTGATTATGTTGGCTGCCACCCTGTTGCTGACACTGCCGTTGTCCTGGTTTGTGCAGAGAGGTCTGGACGCTGATGCACGATCGCGATACCTGTTTCAGGACTAGGCAGGGTCAAGAGTGGTTGCGCAACCTCTCTAATACCTCTCGGGGCACTTGAAGCCCCAACCATCAACTATCAGATCTTTTACTTCTTCGCCAGTGGTGGTGATGCCTAGGCATTCCTTGTTTTTCTTGTAATTGAACTCGCAATATTGCACCCCTTGGGTGCATCTTTCGATTTCACTAATACCCATGTTTTTAAGTATTACTGCAGTGCCAAGCGGCTGCATCTCATTCGGTAAACTTGGCTTCCAGCCATGTTTAATCAATGCTTTTCGTGCATTTAAGAATGACATTCCTTTTTTAATCGGAACATCTGTTGCGTTCGCAAAAAAGCTAACGCAACAAAGCAAAATGCAAGCAACAAGGTGTGGTTTCATTTAAGGGTTCCGCCAAAGCTCTTGTGTGTGAAGCCAGACAGTCCCATTGCTGTAATGCAATGGTCTCTCCATGAGCTTATCGTAATTTGATATCTGCCTGACGCCGTAGTCGATCCGCCGTAACCCGCGCCAGGGTGGGTGGACTCTCGGCTATGAGGTTCGCCAGCAAAGTTTAAAAAATCTGTCGGCCGCCATAGTGGAGAAAAACGCTACGGATGACGCCGTTTGCCAATCGTATGGTGCCAAGCCGGGGAGTGATGCCTACGTGAATTGCAGGGCTCAGCGGGACAAATAGCAATTCAGATCGGTTTGATCAGGCTCGCGCCTTGGTTGCGCACATTGCCAATGGCTGTGCTGACCTTGAACCATTCGAAGGCCTCGGACGTCTCTCCCTGTTGAATCATCATATGCTCTGCGCGCTCCTTGGGTGTGGTCGGGTCGAGCCATTCTCGTGCCACCTCGGGCGCCAGTGTTACCGGGCGTTGATCGTGGATGTCCACCATGCCGCCTGCCGAATCGGCAGTGATGATCACGAAACCGTCATACTCGCTGGGCGCGTGGTCGCCGATCGGAAACTGGCCGATAGCAGCGCACAGGATCGGTGAACCGTCCCGATGCCGGATCAAATAGGGCTGCTTCTTCGGCCCGCCCTCATCGACCCACTCAAACCAGTTGTTGATGGGTGTGATGGCGCGGTGCGGCCAGATCGCCCGGTAGAATGGGCTATGCGCTACCTTTTCGACTCTGCCGTTCGGTTTCGCTGGCTGATCGGTTGCCCAATGCGGTCGCCAACACCACCTGACCAGGTCGGCGTGCAGCGTGTCGCCCTCCTGGCGAAAGAGGGCGACCCTTGTTGTGGGGGCGACGTTGTACTGCTCGAGCGGCTGGTCGCCAACGGTGTTGACCAGAGCATTGGGCATGCTCAGCGCCGCCACGAAGTCGTGGATACCCTTGTATTGCGAAAGTCGTCCGCACATGGCTGAACCCTCAAGTTCAACCCTGAGTTTAGACGATCGTTTTCGGGCGCTCTATGAGGCCGGCCAACATACTGCCAAAGCAGTGCGTGCATCTGGGAGGGTGGGCCAATGTGGGGTTTTGATGGGAGCTTGAGTGGGCTAGAACCTCCGGAGTTACACGCCCCAGCCTTCACAAACAACCGATTGGCTCATGGAAGAGCACACGCCCGACTTGACCCGGCGCATGCTCAACGAATTATCGGCATCACCGACGACGGCGACCGAGGATTGATCGCTCTGGCTGCGTGCCAGGCGTATGTGAGGGGGGATCACACTGAAGCGCAATGACCGCAATTTTCGGCAATGGTCGGTCGCTAGCCCGCGCCGCGCTTACTTGGTTTTGGAGGCGCGTCAGGACACTCATCGGCCCATCGCGTAACCGTCATGTCATTGAATTGCTCGCCGATAGTGTCTACGCGCAGGCAAACGCCGTTCTTTGTGTAGAACAAGATGCAACGCGAGCTATCAAAAGAGCAGACATCGACCTCATAGTACTTGTGCGCAGCCAGCTCACGCTCCACGCCACTATATTCATAGCCGTCGGTGGTATGCATCCGCGTCGGCTTCCATCCTTGTTTGATGAGCTTGGCCTTGACCGCGACCAAGGGCTCACCGACGGCGATGCCTGCCGGCCCGCGCTTGTCGTTTGTCGCCTGCGAGCCATCCGCAAACGCAGCACTGGTGCCAATGCAATAGAGGGCGATGAACGCGAGGGTCGAAACCTTCATTTAACAGTCCCTCCAGCTGATGTGTAGCTCGCCAAAAATTTTGAACATTCGACATACGGTTGCGGCGGGTAATGATTCGCTTTGCCAGGCCCTTCGGGAAGTGCCGCCCACCTCGTTGCCGCCTCTTCGGCACGGCTCCGGGGGATGTCGCCAGCCTTGATCTTGTCGATCACACTAAGGGTGCGACAGCACTGCCAGTTAGAGGGAAAATGCGGTGGTGCTGGCAGCTGAGCGCAACGTTAATCTGACAATTGCTTCCAGTCGATGGCGAAGCGCGCCAGGTATTTGCGCAGACGATCAGCATCGTTCGGCTGTGCTTTTGCCTGGCGGGACACATCAAACAACCGGCGTCCCGCATCGGACAGACTGTCCGCCTGACGGCAAACTTCAAGTACTGCCTTGAGTTGCAGGCGATCGAACAGATCCAGTTCGACGTCTTCACCGAGCAATCGGTCCAGTCCGTCGTTTGGTTGTGTCAGCCCCCAGGCGTAGCGCAGGCGATCAATTTCCTCCTGAACTTGGGCTTCATCGATCCGTCCGCTGTCGGCCAGTGTCGCCATGCGGGTGATGGAGGCCGACAGCTCTCGGAAGTTACCCAGCCAGGCCGCTTCACTTGAGCTGGTGAAGGTCAGATAACGACGCCGCGCTTCGAGGTTGAAGCGCACCATATGACCTTGTTCACGGGCGTGGCGCTCGAGCTCGAAATCGATGTTCGGCTCGATGTCTTCGCGGCGACCGGCCAGGCCGGGAAGGTCGAATGTCCACAGGTTGATCCGCGCATACAGGTCTTCGCGAAACAATCCTTCTGCCACGCGGTTGCGCAGGTCGCGGTGGGTGCCGGCGATGATCAGGAAGTTGCTTTCCACTTCCTTGTCCGAGCCCAGAGGAAAGAAGCGTTTTTCCTCAATGGCCTTAAGCAGCATGGCTTGTTCATCCGCCCCCAGTTCACCAATTTCATCAAGAAACAGCATGCCTCCATCGGCCGCTCGCAACAGGCCGTCGCGGGCGTTTTGCGCTCCGGTGAAAGCACCTTTGATGTGGCCGAAGAGGGTAGACATGGCACCGTCACCTCGCAGCGTAGCGCAGTTCACTTCGACGAAGCGGCCCTGTATCTGGTGGCGACTGCGCTTCAGCTCATAGATACGGCGTGCCAGAAAGGATTTGCCTGCACCTGTCGGGCCGATTAGCAGCATTGGCGCTCGTGAACGCACCGCCACGCGTTCGATTTGTTCGATGGAGCGGTTAAACGCTGCGTTTCGGGTGGCAATCCCGGACTTGAGAAAAGCCAGGCCTTCCAGGCGTTTATGGGCGAAGCGTGTGGCGATGCGGTCGTAGCGCGACAGGTCGAGGTCAATCAGAGCGTGGGTGCCGATGGCGCGCTCTTCCTCGTTAAGTCGGCGAGCGGGAGAGGTCTGGATCAGTCGCGCCGGCAGGTAGCGGGCTTCGGTGAGCAGGAACCAGCAAATCTGCGCTACGTGGGTCCCGGTGGTGATGTGCACCAGGTAATCCTCGTGCTCAGTATCGAACCTGTAGGCCGTCGTGAAATCGTGCAGAGCCCCGTACACTTCTTCGAAATCCCATGGGTTATGCAATGACATAGGGTGCAGGTGCACTTCGGTTTCCGGCGAGACCTGACGGATGTCTTCGCGAACGCGCTCCGCCAGGCTGACGTCTCGGGCGTCGACGCCATGGATCAGCTCCAGTCGATGGATCAACACATCCGGTTGCTGGCACAGGCCAACACTCGGTCGCCAATGACTCCAGCGATTGGCGCCCTTGCCGACGCGATCGAGTGTAGAGCCGATGAAACCGATGGCGACAGTACGTTTGCCTGACATTCTTATACCAAGAGATAAATGGCGATATGAAATGATAAATAATCTCTTGGCTGTTTGTCTCGGATTGGATGGCTGAAATTATAAAAATACAAAAATAAACCTTATAAATCATGTAGTTAAGATTATTTTCATTCGAAATTAATAACCTGGCACGTCGGCTGCAATATCTCTGGCAACGAACAAGACAACAGAGCGAGACGCCACGATGGCTAACTTCAAGCTGTTCAACACCCAACAGGCAGCGGTACCGGCATGCGGCACGCTGAATGCGGCTCAGGCGCCGGCTTATGCCTATACAGCCAAGCATAAGCTGGCCCAACTGGCGGTGACCGGTTGCCTGAACCAGACCTTTTACGCATCGGCCGAAAGCCAACTGGAAAACGTGTTGCAACTGGTGGCCGAGCTGGACAGCCGCTACGTGGCCAAGGCCGCTCTTTACGCTCGTAAAAAAGGCCACATGAAAGATATGCCGGCCTTGATGCTTGCAGCCTTGACTGCACAGCGCTCGGTACTGGTACCGGAGCTGTTCGAGCAGGTGGTGGATAGTGGCAAGATGTTGCGCAATTTCGTCCAGATTCTGCGCAGCGGTGTGACGGGGCGTAAGTCGCTCGGTTCGCAGCCAAAACGTCTGGTGCAAAACTGGTTGAACAACGCCAGCGAACGTCAGCTGCTACAGGCATCAATCGGTAATCAGCCATCTTTGGCGGATGTAGTGAAGATGGTTCACCCGAAACCCCAAGACGCCTGGCGTGCAGCATTCTTCGCTTGGTTGATCGGTAAGCCGGTGGATGTGCAGGCGCTGCCAGAACTGACGCGCTCGCTGCTGGCGTTTCGAAGCGGGACGGGCTATGAGGTGCCACAAGTGCCGTTCCAGTTGCTCGGCAACGAAATGCTGAGCAAGGAACAATGGGCGACTCAGGCCCGGAACATGGGTTGGCAGGCGCTGCGTATGAACCTCAACACCCTGGCACGCCATGGCGCGTTTCAGGTACCAGGATGCACCGAGTATGTAGCGGCCCGCTTGGCGGATGCCAAAGCAGTGACCAAGTCACGGGTTTATCCGTACCAGTTGCTAGCAGCCTATCGCATGACCGGTGATGACGTACCGCAAATGGTTCGTGAAGCGTTACAGGATGCGCTGGAGATGTCGTTGGCTAACGTGCCGGCGCTGCAAGGTTCGGTGATTGTTTGCCCGGATGTCTCGGGCTCGATGCACAGCCCCGTGACTGGTTATCGTCAGGGAGCGACCACGGCAGTACGCTGCATTGATGTTGCTGCGCTGGTGGCTGCGGCGGTATTGCGCAAGCAGCCGGCCGCTCGGGTGATGCCGTTTGAAATGCAGGTGGTGGATATTCAGCTTAACCCTCGCGACAGTGTAATGAGCAATGCCGGAAAGCTGGCCGCCATTGGTGGTGGCGGGACTAACTGCTCGGCGCCGCTGGTGAAACTGGCGAACGTCAAGGCCAAGGTCGATACGCTGATCCTGGTTTCGGATAACGAATCCTGGATCGATGTGCGGCGCCACGGCGCCACTGAGACGATGCGGCAATGGGAGCGCATCAAGCAGGTCAACCCGCAAGCGCGGCTGGTGTGCATCGATATGCAACCCGGCGCCACAACACAGGCGGCAGATCGTGAGGACATCCTGAATGTCGGCGGTTTCAGCGACGCGGTGTTCGATGTGATCGAACAGTTCACCATCGGTAACTATGGTGCGCAACATTGGGTAAAAGCGATCGAGGCAATGGAACCTTGATCGGATACGCAGAAAATTGATTTTTCACAGACGCTGAATGCCGATGGGACTACATCCAAAGACGTCTCATCAAACCCTTGTCAGTAAGTGTGAAAGGCACGAATGCCAGTTGGCTGTACATCTAAGACCGGTTAACCCCGGTGCGCGGTAACGCGCAACAGCCACTAATTTTTTGTCGTGCCACCTTTTTAAGATTTGCCCGGCGAATGCCGGTGGAACTACAGGACAACGTGGTCGCGGGTTCGAATCCCGCCAGCCGAAAGGCTGTAGCTCAGCGGTAGAGCGCGATGCATGTTTCACCAAACCTTGTCGCCTCAGGTACCAGAACAACGCCGAACAATCGGCCAATAGAAAAGAACTGAAATCATGCAAGAACATACCTACCAACTGCTGGAAGTCGCCAACGGTAAACCGATCAAGCTCTGGACCCAAGGCGTCCCGGTAGAAAATGAAGCCAAACAGCAATTGATGAACACCGCAAAGATGCCGTTTATCTTCAAACACCTTGCGGTGATGCCTGACGTACACCTGGGCAAGGGCTCGACCATCGGCAGCGTCATTCCTACCGTTGGGGCGATCATTCCGGCTGCAGTCGGGGTGGATATTGGTTGCGGCATGATCGCCGCGTGTACATCGCTGACGGCCAGTGATTTGCCAGACAACCTGCACGGCTTGCGTTGCGCGATCGAGAAAGCGGTGCCTCACGGGCGTACATCGACGCGTTCTCGCCGAGACAAAGGGGCCTGGGACGATATCCCGCAACAAGCTGATCAGGCTTGGGCGGCACTGGATCCGCGGTTCAAGGCGATCACCGATAAGTACCCGAAACTCGCCAACACCAATAACCGCATGCACTTGGGCACGCTGGGCAGCGGTAACCATTTCATCGAGGTGTGCCTGGATGAAACCAACCGGGTCTGGTTCATGCTGCACAGCGGTTCCCGTGGTGTCGGTAATGCCATTGGCAACCTGTTCATTCAGTTGGCCCAGGCGGATATGCGTCAGCACATCGCCAATCTGCCGGACCGCGACCTGGCCTACTTCGAGGAAGGCAGCCAGCACTTTGATGATTACGTCGAAGCAGTCGGCTGGGCGCAGGACTTTGCCAGGCAGAACCGTGCATTGATGATGCAAGCGGTGATTCAGGCGACACGGCAAGTGATCAGCAAACCCTTTGAGGTTGCGCTGGAAGCGGTGAATTGCCACCACAACTACGTGCAGAAAGAGCGGCACTTTGGTGAGGACATCCTGGTAACCCGCAAGGGCGCAGTCTCGGCGAAGAAGGGCGAGTTGGGGATTATTCCGGGATCGATGGGCGCAAAAAGCTTCATTGTCCGCGGGCTTGGTAACGAAGAGTCGTTCTGTTCCTGCAGCCATGGCGCTGGCCGCACCATGAGCCGTACCAAAGCGAAAAGCATGTTCACCGTCGAAGATCAGATCCGTGCCACCGCCCATGTGGAGTGCCGCAAGGATGCTGCCGTCATCGATGAAATTCCGATGGCCTACAAGGACATCGACCTTGTCATGCACGCCCAGCGCGAGCTGGTGGAAGTGCTGCACACCTTGCGTCAGGTGGTGTGCGTAAAAGGATAGAAAAAATGGGATACATGAGGGAGCTGGAGCAACTGCAAAATGGACCCCACCAGCTGACGGACTACGAGTCAGGACGACTGCAACAGGTCCTGGAAACCCACAACGAAGATGATGCGTTGATCGCGTTAAGTCGCTTTGGCAGTGGCTTCGTCCGGGAAATCGCTGTGCGTGCGCTCGCGGCCCATGCCTCGGTCGAAGTACTGGCAGCACTGGTCGACCGTCTCAATGATTGGGTGCCTCAGGTTAGGCAACAGGCAATCACCAGCATCCGGAAGTACCTGGTGCAGGAGCACGCAGATCTGTTGTTACTGGCACTTGTTCCGTTGATGGCGCTGGCCGACAAGGGGCGTGTGGATCATGGTGGAACACTGTCTGAAATTCGCGCAGTTCTCAAAGCACCGCAGGCTCGGATGGATGTTGAAGCGGCTTTCATGGTTTGCCGTCGCAGAGCCGCACGATTTCTTTTCGAGTTAATGCTTGAGGATGTAACGGATACCGGTGCGGTGTTGGAATTGGCGCTGACCCACGGTGAAATAACTGTGCGTCAGATCGCGGTCGATGCCTGCGTTGTGCTGCCAGCGGCACAAGCGGTGCCGTTGCTTGAGCGCGCCATGGAGGCACCGGGTGCCAGTGTGCGAGTGAAGGCTCTGCGGGTGCTGCTGACGTTTTCTGAAGATCCGCGTGCACACTTGCGAGCCGCCATGCTGGATGCTTCCCCAGCCATGCGATGTCTGGCTCGTTGGGCTGCGCCGCGTTGGGAGCTCGATTGCCGCGATATCTTGAAGGCTAGACTGGCCGAGGCTGCACCTCGTTCGAAGCGTGAGTGGCTGGGGCTTGTCGGGCTTGCCAAGGAGCTTGAAGAGCCGCAAGCAGATTCGATATTGGTGCAGGCACTGGCAACGACTTTTCCCTATGTCCGTTTGCAGGCGTTAGAGGCACTTGGCGAGAGAGGTTTGGCACAACAGATCAACGCCTTGAATGACCCTCGGGACAAGATGTTCAACTGCGCTGCTGCCTTGCTGGGGCAGCGCCCTTGGCAAGACTTTGACGGGGCTTTGGAGTTTCACCTGAACACGCGCTGGTATGAGCTGACCGATCATCGTCGCAACACATTGTTGAGGCTCAAACCGTGCTGGCAGCAGTTGGAATACTTGCTTCGGCGCCATGAACAGGCCCCTGCCGATTCGGCTTACTGGCTTGAACGGATTGGTCGCTGGTGTGCGGTGCAATACACCTTGGTCGATCCACAGACACCCAAGGTTGTTCGTGAAGCGTTGTTACAACGTTTACAAGCACTGGAAAGCACTGGTGAGTTACCTGTGGGCACAATGAGTCGCCTGCATTAAGGATGAAGGAGCGATGGACATGACCTTTGAAGAGCGCCACCCGCTCAGTGGAGTAATGCGCGAGCGGGTACTTGAGGAATTGGCGCGCATAGAGCGCGAACGTAACGTCACTGTGCTTTACGCCTGCGAATCCGGCAGTCGGGCCTGGGGTTTCGCCTCGACTGACAGCGATTACGATGTACGTTTTGTGTATGTGGAGAAACCCGACTGGTTCGTCCAGGTTGATACGCCAAGGGACGTGATCGAGCGCCCGTTGGACGATGAGCTCGATGTCAGCGGTTGGGAGCTGCGCAAGACCTTGGGGTTGTTGCGCAAATCCAACCCGACCTTACTGGAGTGGCTCGATTCGCCGCTGGTGTATCGCAGCGAATCTGCCGAGACCGGGCGTCTGCGTGAATTGGCGGAAGCGTTCTACAGTCCACCGGCAGCACGTAGCCATTACCTGTCGATGGCGAAGAAGAACTTTCGTGGATACCTGCAAGGCGATAGCGTGCGTTTCAAAAAGTACTTCTACGTACTGCGGCCATTGCTGGCCGTGCGCTGGATCGATCAAGGGCTGGGCCGCCCACCGATGACGTTCGCCGACCTGTTGAACACAGTAGATGACCAGCCGTTGCTTGATGAAGTCGCGGAACTGCTGGTCCTCAAACGCAACGCCGATGAAAGCACGTACGGCCCAAGGCGTCACGTATTGCACGCGTTCATCGCTGCAGAATTGGAGCGTGCCGTACCCAAACTGCCGCGTACTCAGGAAGACTCGCGATTGCTGGACGACTACTTGAGAGAGACCGTCAAGCACTACGCATAAGGATGAAGATGAAACAGGAAGTGATTGAACTGGACGGCGCCATTGGCGGTGGTCAAGTGTTGCGCAGCGCTTTAAGCCTGTCGATGGTGACTGGTCGCGCGCTGCATATTAAAAACATTAGAGCCAAACGCAGTCGGCCCGGATTGTTGCGTCAGCACCTGACCGCCGTTCTGGCGGCGGCCCAGGTCTGCGATGCGAAAGTGCAGGGCGCCGAGTTGGGCTCGCAAAGCGTGTCCTTCGAGCCGGGCCCGATTCGCGGCGGGGACTTCAGCTTTGCTATCGGCACCGCTGGAAGCTGCACGCTGGTGCTGCAGACGCTGTTGCCAGCCTTGTTGTTGGCGCCTGAAGCCAGTCGCGTACGTATATCCGGTGGCACTCATAACTCGATGGCGCCGCCCTCCGACTTTCTGCAACTGGCCTGGTTGCCGCAAATGCGGCGCATGGGCGCGAAGGTTGAGTTGCAACTGTTGCGCCACGGTTTTGTGCCGGCCGGGGGCGGAGAGGTCGAGGCGTTTATTCAGCCGTCGACACTGGTTCCGTTACACCTGCTGGAGCGGGGTGCCTTGCTCACACAACACGCTTGTGCGCTGGTTGCGGGCATAGCGTCGAATGTTGCCGAGCGTGAACTGGATCGGGTCGCCAAACGGTTGGAAATGGCGGAAGACGAATTGCAATGTGTCGCCCTTGATCAGGAATGTGGGCCGGGTAACGTCCTGCTGCTGGAATACGCTTTTGAGCACGTCACAGAAGTGTTCAGCGCATTTGGCCAAGCGACGCTTCGCGCAGAAAAGGTGGCGGATGGCGCAATCAACCAGGCGGTGGATTGGTTGAGCGCAGGGGCTGCGGTGGCCGAGCACCTTGCTGATCAATTGCTCTTGCCCATGGCGCTGGCGGGCGGAGGAAGCTTTACCACGCCGCGGATGACCGAGCATCTGCAAAGCAATATCGCGGTGATTGAACGCTTCCTGCCGATGACAATCGATTGCCAGGAGGATGGACCAAACAGGCTCAAGGTTGAGTGCAAGCGCTCTACCCAGTGATCCGCTTTACTGATACTTGATCACGAAGCCTTTGAGTTTCTGGCCCTGAACGGTTTATATGTCGCGACCCCATAACGGTCCGCTGATATAGGCTGCCACTGCTTGGATGTGGTCATAGACCACTACAATGAGAAACCAAGAATGAGCACATACCTTAGCGAGGAGGAAATGCGCTTGGCGCTATTTGGCGCCTCAATCCAAATCGAGCATCAGACGCCGCCGGAACAACCTGAGCCGAAGGTTGAATCAACGCTTCAACCTAGCCTCCAACTCCGTTAACACATGGCTGGGTTGATGTTGATCCTCAACATGATATGCCCCCAGTGATTGACGCACCGCAGTTTGCAGCCTATCCGGGTTCATCAGGTCGTGATCTGGAGGCGGCAGGAGGACGCTGATGCCCAGATAGTGTTCGAGATGAAGCGTGATGACCTGCCCCTCTACGGCCAAGTCCCAGTAACGTTGATCGATTCCGTCAGCTTTCTCAACCCATGTCCCCCCGAGCCCTTGTTCAAGAGCGCGAGCAACATTTTCGAAAAGCTGCCAGTCAGAGGACTCGGAAATTTTTATTTCTGTGGGGCGAATGGGTGGTTGGTCATTTTGCATTTCGAATGATATTTCTGGTCCGTAGGATGGGAGATTCGGAGTCCGCTTTCGACTCGCTACACTGTGAGGTTGAAACGGATTTGTGCACCGTCGGGTAAGTCGTCGATTTCCTTGGCGAGGTGGCCTGAAACTGCCACCAGCTCGTGTAGTGAGATCGTTGCCAGATTGCCCCCTTCATACTCCCCACCCAACACGGCAGGTATTTTCAGGCAGTACTTGTACCCAGGACGAAGCAGGCCAAGCCGATCCCTTGCCTGTTCGACTAATGCTTCCATGTGCCAATCATGCAAAAAGTCCTGGCTCTGAGAGAGCGCATCAAGCTCTGCGTGATCATTTGCGACACGATTGCAGTACAGATCTTCAGGGCACAGACGCCAATAGCGACCTGCTACGTCTTTGATGAGGAGGTTGCCGAAGTCGTTATCACCAACAACCTGTGAAGGTTTGATGCCAGCCCAACCCCACGCTTTTTCAATTTCTTCAATCAGTCCCATTGCGTCTAAATACCGTCACGTTTCAGATGCAATGTTAATTACACCTTTTGTTGCACAACATCCAGGGTGAGTTAAGCCATTTTTGAATGCCCAATTCTGGCCGTTTTCTGCCTGTTGCATCGACCGGTTGAATCCACAACCCATTGCGGACATTCAGTGAGCAGAGACGCTTGTGAGTTAGTTTTGGATAGTCCAGAGCATTGTCTGAACCATGATATGCGGGTGACTTTCTAAAGGTTCCCATTCATCGATGAAAGAAAAACCCTGCTTCAGATAGAAGTTTGAGGCTTTCGCATTGTCGGGAGAGACGTCCAGAAAAACGCGATCATGCCCTTTCCCTATCGCGCGAGATTTCACTGCCTCAACCAGCTGAGTTGCCACGCCAGAGCCGCGTGCAGTGGGTTCAACCCACATTCCGATCAAGTTATAGCGATTTGCGCCACTGACCACGGCACCGATCATTCCCACCGTTTTGTCTTCCGTGATGGCCAGCCAGAATTCCGTTCCGGCTGACGAGGCTCGTTCTTTCCACTGTTCGTCACTGTAATTGGCGGCAGTTTGGTAACTCACACCAAACGCTGTCGGTGTGTCCAAAAGTGCGGTGAGACGGACTTTCTTCAAAAGCATCCAGTCTTTTGCTTCCGTCGATCGAATGTCCATGATCTTCCTAAAAATTAGCGAAACTTCAACCTCTCACAAGAGTGTCGAGGGAGCACCCGGGTTGTCGTTGCGCAATGGCTGCTAGCCGATTACTGCCGGTCACTAAGAGTCGCTATCGACCCAAGTCGACGCTCAGAGCAGGTCATCGCAGGCGTCGGTTACGCAAACAAAGGACTCCCACATGGAAAGTGATGACAAATAGCCACTGATTGTCTCTGGTTGGCTTGTGACAGAGCCTTTCAGTCAGGCAAGATTCACGGCTCCAGTTTCAGGGAAGATGCCCATGATTGCTTCATTGCAGAGCGCTGCTGCGCAAATTCGCCAGGCCGTTCGTGTAGCCACCGAAGGCTTGGTGGGGCGCGAGCAGTTGGCCGAGCTGATTGTTCTGGCCGCCGTTGCCCAGGAGCACATCCTGGTGATCGGCCCGCCGGGCACAGCCAAAAGCGCAGTGGTGCGGCGGGTTGCGCAATCCATGGGGGGGCGCTATTTCGAATACCTTCTGGGCCGTTTTACCGAACCTTCGGAGCTGTTTGGCGCGGTAGACCTGAAAAAATTGCGCGAAGGTACGGTGGAAACTGATGTCAGCGGCATGCTTCCAGAAGCCGATATTGTGTTTCTCGACGAAGTCTTCCTCGGTTCTACAGCAATCCTCAATACGCTGCTGGGGGTCCTCAACGAACGACGCTTTCGTCGAGGCCACACTCAGATCCAGTGCCCGCTGCGGGTCTGTGTCGGGGCCGCCAATGGTCTACCGGACGACGAAGCCCTGGGGGCATTCGGTGACCGATTTCTACTGCACCTGTTTGTCGAATCGGTGCCGGATAATCAGCTGGAAGCGATGCTTGCGGGTGGTTGGCAGTCCGAGCAACGGCCGGTTCAGCAACTGCTTGGCTTGAGTCAGTTGGATACCCTCGGCCAGGCTCTGAAAAATGTCGATCTCACACTGGTTCGCCCCTCATTGGCCCAAGCCATCCGCCGTCTGCGTGAGGCCGGTATCCAGTTGTCGGACCGACGCATTGTCAAATCCCAACGGCTGATCGCTGCTGCAGCTTTGCTCGGTGGGAGTATTGAGGCTAGCGAAGCGGACCTGTGGCCGCTGTTGTATGTGTTGCCGACCAAAGAAACCCAGCAGCATGGCCGCGAGGTTCTGCGAGAGATCTTCGCGCAGTCCAGCAACAGCCATTTGTTCAGTGCTGTGGAGGAGGCGACCTTGCAGCCGATGTCGCGGCTCAATCGCCTGTTGGAAACGGCCGAGGAATACCTGGCGCGCACCGAACCGCCGGCAAGCCCCTTACTGGAAGGCCTGCTGCGGGAGATTGACGCCAACTTCAATAGCCAGACCATGCCGGCGCGGTTGCAGGAAGTGCGTGGGCAAATGACCCGCCTGTTGACGTCCGCTGTATGAATTTCTCAGCAAAGGGCTGGGCCTGGCGGCCACGGCTGGCGCCTGCCGAACCGCAGGCCGCCGTGGCCTGGGGCGATGCCGCACGGCGTCTGCATGCACGGTTGTTACTTATACCCGCCGAACAGGCAACACGCTTGCAAGCCACGGCCAATCGCGACGTGTTGGTGGTTTCGGGTGTTGCCAGCGATCTGCCCTGGGTCGACGGTGTAGCATACGCCGCGGCGGATGAACGTGCGCCAGGGCTGTGGCTGCCCACCAGTTGGGAACCCGAGGTGCCGACTGATCTGGTGGGTCAGGCGTTGTCGATGGCCTTTTCACGTTCACCGCTGTTGCTCTGGCGCGACCCGCCAGCGGTGGTTCCCCTTGATCGACAACTTCCGGTGACACCGCAGCATCTGCAGCGAATCGATGCGTATTGGGCAGGGCGCTAATGCAGTTACCTGAATCCCTGCACCCCTGGCGCCAATGGCTGGAATGGTTTGCCCCCGAGCAATTGCCACTGTTCGCCGACCTGCTGGGCCGTCTCAATCCAATGCTGGGCCCGTTGCGCGGTCTGCAACAGGGGGGTGTGCCTGAGCCTGATGGCTTGGGCGACCTGCAACGCCGTGGTCCCTATGAACGACTGTTATCCAGCGAATGGCTGCTGGCCGATGAGGTGCCTGAAGAATTTCTGCGCCGGGCGGTGGTGGGCGAGCATGTGTTCCTCGCGCCACAGTACCGCGCCCGCCAGGCTAATCGCTTGATTGTCGTCTTGTTTGATGCCGGCCCCTTGCAATTGGGCGCCGCGCGCCTGGTTCACCTCGCTTTGCTGATGTTGCTCGCGCGGCGCGCCGAGGAGGCCGGTGCCGAGTTGCGCTGGGGTATTCTGCAAGACATGCCTCGGCTCCATGTACTCGACACCTCGGCGCAACTCAAGCGTCTGCTCAACGCCCGCACCTATCAGATGGTGGACGATGAACACTGGCAGGCCTGGCGCGTCTGGCTGGCCTCACAGCAGCACAATGCCGGGGAATGCTGGATCGTTGGTCAGCGTTTGCCCAAGACCGACAACCAGTTCTGCACCCACCGGGTTCAGGTACATCGCAGCCTTGACGGGCAGAGCCTGTCCTTTGAATTGCAGGCAGCGACCACCCGGCGTGTGTCGCTGCCCATCCCCGACGAGCGTTTGGCCTTGCAGTTGCTTAAAGGCCAGTTTGACGGTGAGGTGGTGGTAGCTCCATCGCTTAAAGGCAGTGTGCCG
This sequence comes from Pseudomonas sp. CVAP#3, assembly GCF_018986375.1. Classification (NCBI taxonomy): domain Bacteria; kingdom Pseudomonadati; phylum Pseudomonadota; class Gammaproteobacteria; order Pseudomonadales; family Pseudomonadaceae; genus Pseudomonas; species Pseudomonas sp. CVAP#3. The sequence goes on along the minus strand of NZ_JAHMSC010000004.1, from coordinate 223,979 downwards.
CGCGTCTCCCTGACCTTGCCGCCGGTCATCTCCAGTGCGGGTACCCATGTCGCGCTGAAAATGCTCGACGAGCCTGGCATGGTGGTGATCAAACTGCCGGCTGAAAACCAGAAAAAACCCTTGGAAATCCGCCGCAGTCTCTGGATTGCCGGGCGGGTGCCACTGACCGTAACCTTCCTGAGCCGTACCCTTGGCGCGGTGTTGAGCGACGAGCGGCAGCTGTCGTTCTGGAACATGCCCGGCCTGACACCAGTCGATAAACCCAGCCGCGAAGAGCTGCAACTACCGCCCGGCACCGCCACACTGCTACCCGCAGCATGGTTGCGTGGCGGCAGCTCGGCCGGCCGTCTGTTTCTGCTGGATACCCAGGGCCATCTGGCCTTTTGGGTGGTGCAAACCGGAAGATCTTCCGCCCCGGCCGATACCGGGAAAACCCACCGTTTGACGGATAGGGTGCTGGGCCTGGCTAAGGTCGATAAGGAAGTTGTGGCCTATGTGCGTAATGACGGCGGTCGGTTGTATGCCCATTCGGTCGGTGCCGACGGGATTGGATCGCGCGCCCACGTGCTCGGCGTCGCCGAAGGTGTGAGTCAGGTGCTGTTTGCCGCCAGTCCACTGTGGCGTCGGTCTTTCGGTGGCTGTGCTTTGCTCTCTGTCGACAATGGCAGCGAGAGCTGGCGGGTGATCTCGGCCACTGGTCACCTAGTGCAGATGGAACGGATCGATCTGGCCAGCCGCTGGAAGGGCCTGGGTTTGTTGCTGCAAGAGGGGGATGACCACTATTCCCTGGTATTGCTCAGCCCCAATCAGCAAACCATCGCCCTGTATTGCGAAGGGCAGCAGCGTGTCTTGTTCACGACCTCCCATGCCATTTCCAGGGTCAGCTTCTGCCCCATGAGCGGTCTGGTCGCAGCCTTGACCAGCGCCCGAGAGTTGCTGGTGTACTCGATTCCGCTGCGCACCATGCGCTTGCAAGTGTTCTGTAACCAGATACCGGAAAAACACAAGGAGGACACCGATGCTTGAGGATGACGCAGCATTGATTCGCCGTCCGGTACTTACCGGTCATCAACAGATTGAAGGGGTGTGGTTTTCCCTCGAACGCTTTGACGAGTGCGAGCGTGCACGCTTGATCCTCGATCAGTGGCAAACCGGCGCCAGCGTCTACCGCTTCACCGACGGCGACTTGCTGCGGTTTCGCCAGTCAGTATCGGTTCAGTGCGAAGCGCAGTGGGGGTGGCCGCTGATCCGCCAAGGCCGAGCCTTGTGTTCTGCGCTGCTGACCCCGCAAGAGATGCGCAGCTTGCCTGTCGCCGATATCTGGCTCGTACGCGGTAGCCACGTCAGCGCCTTGCAACTGCGCGATGCCGCGCCGCTTGTGCCAGGTCAGTGGATCGACGTCAGCGGTTACACCATGCTGGACACTTATGACTGTCGCAGCACGCTGCCGGAACCGGTGCTTGAGTCTCTGGCAGTGCCAACCGATGTGCGGGAAATTCTTGGCGGTGTGCTGGGGCCAGTCAGCCCTGAGCGGGAAGGGGTGATGCAAGCGCTGCTGGAACGCCAGCGCAATGCGCCAAAAAAGCTGCTCCCTCAAGTCAGCACGCCAGAGAACAGCGCCTGGAAGAATACCGAAGACCCATCAATGCCTTGGCTGAAATTCGGCGTGACCTTTCTGTTGCTGGTGGCCTTGTTTTGGATGGGGGGCCAGGGCAAAACCAATGGCTTACCCAAGTTGCCGGCGAGTTCAGTGGCGCCCGTATCGTTTGAATTAAGCAATGTGCTGATAGGGGCGGTGATCGGTTCGGTGCTGTTCACCCTGTTGTTGATGGGCGCGCGCAAGCTTCTGCGTCGCGCAACGCCTGTGCAAGGGGGGACGTCACGGACACCGGCGCAGCCGCCGCTTGCACCGCGTGCCACGCGTGTTCAACACAAGCCCGCCGCCTGGCGTCGCTGGTTGACTCGTCTGACCCTCCATTCGCGCCTGTCCGGGCTGTATGGCAAGCGTCAGGCCGTTTATGTGCGGCGCATGCTAGAGATGTTCGAGAACGGCGATCTGGAAGAAGCCTTGCGCCACGCCATTCCTCTGGGCAATGGGCAAAGCAACGGTGAGCAGGAGTTTGGTACGCCTCAGCGGCGTCAGAAACTGGCGATCAATCAGCACCGTGGACCCAGTCGCTCGATGATGTTTGAGGAAGATCTGGAGTCCCACCTCAGGCGGATCTACCGTCAGACGTTTGAACGTCTGGACCGCGAGGGTCGTGTCGAAGAGGCGGTGTTTGTCCTCGCTGAATTGCTCAAAGTGCGCCAGGAATCCCTCGATTACCTGGAAAAACACGGACGTTACCAGCAAGCGGCCGATCTTGCCCTGGTATGGGATATGCCGGCAGCGATGATCGTGCGTCTGATGTGTCTGGCCGACAACTGGCAGCGTGCGTTGCTGGTGGCCCGTCGTGACGATGCTTTCGGGGATGCGGTGACGATGCTTCAGGGCAGGTGGCCCGAGAGCGCCGACCGCCTGCGCCTGGAATGGGCCGAAGCCTTGACCGGCAAGGGCCTTTGGCTGCAGGCCGTGGACGTGATCTGGAGCCTGCCTGCCGAGCGCGAGCGGGCCGCGCAATGGTTGCTCAATGCCGAAGCCGCAGGAGGGCGACTGGCCATCGGTGCGCTGGTCAAACGGGCGATTTTACTGCCCGATACCCTGGTGGCTTACGGGACTTGGGTCGAGCAGTTACGGGGTGATCCGAAGCGCTTCGTCGAGCGTACCGCCCTGGCCGAAGCGTTGTTGCTGAACAAGGCTCACGCGGGCGCACTGGCCTGGCTCACCGGCGCCACGGTACACGCCATCGTCGCTGATCAGGCCAGTGGCCATGGGCGGTTAACCCAGAGTCAGGTGCAAGCGCTGGTCAAAATGAGCAAGGACAAACTGCTGCAAGCCGACCTGCCGGGCCAGGCGCTGCCGCGTCCCGCGGGCCTGTCGCTGGGGAGTGTCGGCTCGACCCTTGAGTGGACGGCGCCGGAGATGGGCAGTCGGGCCATTTTCGATGCAGTACCGCTGGAAGATACACGTTATTTAGTGGCCCTGGGTGAGGCCGGGGCGGTGGTGATCGACGCAGCCGGTAAGACTCTCTTCCATTTTCCGGTACCTGCGCAGACGATCGTCCTGGCCCATAGCCGGCAGATGGTGCTGGTTCTGGCCCGACGCGATGACGTGTGGCGAATCAGTAAACTGGACCTGGTCAACCGCACCGCGACGGATCTGGGCATGCTGATACTGGACGTTTTCGCCAAGTCATTCGATGGTACGGCGTGGACCATCGGCCGTGGGCATCAGTTGCGGGTGGTGGACGTTGACCGCGGGTTTGAAACCCTGTGGCATGTCAGTGATTTGCCCGGCCGGATCGTGAGCTTGAAGGACGATGCGCAGAGCGAATGCCTGTGGCTGTCCGATCCTCAGGAGGGCAGCCAGCTTTGGCACTACCGTCTGCCTGAACGTCGGCTGGTCAGCCGTGAACCGGTGCCCGCCAGGATTCATGAGGACGGCTACCAGCTGTTCAGTGCATCCAGCGAAGTCATTGAATTGCGGATTAAGTCCGAGAGAGAGGACGATCCAATCCTTGTGTTGGAGCAGCACGGTAGTCGCAAGGGCTACCGTTTGCCCGGCTGCGTTGAAGGGTTTGCCTATGAGGATCCCGTGCGTCTGTTTCTGTACGAACGCTGGCTGTTGATCGGCTATGTCGTCTCCGACCAGGACACCTGCTGGCATTTCATCCACCGCAGTAGTGACCGCCTTTGCGCTGCGCTGCAATGGCCGCTGCAAGATGTGCAAGTGCGTTGCCTGGGCGCCGATTGGTTGCTGTTCGACCACCAGGGCCGCTTGAGCCATATCAACGTCGATGATGCCAGCCAGCGCAACATGTCCCTCAACTGAACGGATCCTGCATCAGTTTTTTCTGGCTTCCGGTGTAATAGATCCGAGGTCTCTGCTTCATCTGCAACACTCCTTCTGCTTACACAGAATTTAGTTGTGTTGCATCGACCGGTTGAATCCACAAAGCGGTGTTTCAAACCACCGATTAACCGAAAGGCCGATCGGTATGCCTGCCAGAGAAAACTCGTCGCCGCTGACGTAGGCCCCGGTTGAGTCGAGCTGTCGATTGAGGATTTCCATGTGTATTGACCAGTTGCTGCACGCGGCTGCTAACGCTTGGCTGTCCTGATACTCAGGCGAATGCCTGACCAGCGACATGAAGGCATAACTCCAAGACTTGTTGAGATCTGACGCTTGTCAATCAATCCATTGATCCACCCGCGCTTTGGCTCTCGCTTCAGTCGGGTAAAGGTGATCGCCGTTGTAGCGAGACGCCAGGTAGCGAATGATCGAGTTTGACTCCCAAAGAATGAAGTCATCGTCCTGGATGACCGGCGCCATTGCATTGGGATTCAGCGCCAATCCTCCTGCTCAAAGGGGATGTCAATCTCGACGCAGGTCCAGAGGTTTCAGCTCTCGCCATGGCATGGTCAGATCCTCGGAATCGACCAGTGCCAGTTAAAAACTGTTACCTATGTGCTTGAACCGTTTTGTTACCTATGTGGGTGAGTCATACCCGCAGCTTTTTGTGCGTCTTGTTTTGCTGCACCCCCAAATATCCGCCCTCTGCATCATCCTTGCGCATGACCAGAACGTCTGCCGGCCGCTGCCGGGTCAGGTAGGCCAGGTCCATCGCATCTTTCAGCTCTTGGGCTGCCTTCTTGTAAACCGCATCCCAAACCACATCATTCGCGTAATAGTCCCTCGGCGTTTCCTTGTTTTTGCGAACGCCCTGACAGGGTTTTTCTTTGGCCGTTAACCCCCACTCCCGGGCAATATTGAACACATGGGAGAGAGTGGCGACTTTTCGTACAGACCTGTACGGACCCTAATTTACACAACAGGACTTATGTAACCCGACAATACGCCGATACCGTGCAGCGGCACGGAAGCACCGAAGCAGCACTTACTCCATAGAAGGCAGGAACCTGAACAATGTTTGAACACATCTGGCGCAGCATCCATTCTCCGGGCTACTTCCCCAACGTACTGGAGTGGATGATCAATATTCTCCTCAACCCGTTCATGGTGATTATGTGCCTGATGGTCGGAGCGCTGGCCGGTAAATGGTGGAGAGCCATCCCCTACGGCAGCCTCATTTGTTATGTGGTGTTCCTGAGCCGGTCGTCATTCTATCGGTGGGGAAGCATTTTCCCCGAAGCCGGCCTGCCTGCGCTGTTCATTGATGGCGCACTGCTGGCCCTCCTCGGCTTCTATTTGAAAGGCGTACTCAGAACCCGCTCAGAAGCAAAACCCGAAGGCCATTGGTTGCGCTGGCTTTATCAAAGCCTGAAGGTCGTCATGCTGACAGTTATGGTGATGTTCTGGGTACTCGTCGTGCTGTTTGTCGTGACCTTCACCGTCTCGGTCGCTACCCAACCGTCATTGGTGCACTGACCCTCCTCCTGCTTGCTAGGGTCTGTACGAAAAGTCGCCGAGTGGCGATCAGGCAAGGCAAAAAACAGGCGAGGAGGCGGAATTTAAGGGTTTTAAATGAGCATTCCGAACCTGTTTTTAACGCAGCATGATCGACACGCAGGCAGTTTTCGTACAGAGCCTAATGCCCATAATGAGGACGTGGCTCCAGGTCGACCTTGCACGCATATGAAAATGCGGAAAATTTTGGAGCGTCTATCAGGGTCTTGCGTGCCGTGGACACCGGCGACACTGAAGGCCTGGCCTGGCGTTCCGCCGACCAGCACGTCCGGTGCCGGGATCTTGCCGGCCAGCACCTGGGCACCGAGTCGGGTCATGTCGCCAAGGTTCGGCGTGTTGGGGGAGTGGTGGGCCAGAACCGCGCTGGGGAAAGGCTCGATCTCGGCAAACCAGGTGGCGCGCATACCAAACCATCGTCGCAGCTTCTATGCCCGAGCAGACGGAGCCGTAGGTGATCTGTTTCGGTGCCTGGCTCTGGAAAGCGGACATAGGGGGATCCTCGCCGGTTGGCGTGATTCGGGGTTGTGGGCTATTTGTTGAGGATTCGACATGCCGCCGAATCAAGGAGGCCGCTGATGAAAAGCAAGCCTACGGGCAAGGAGATTGCTGACGCCACAGGACTTACAGAGAATGAAGTGGGGGCCTACTTTGCCGACTCGGAGCTAAGGCGAGATGGCACGTGGCTTATCTACTTTGATCCCCCGTATTTTTGATGACCCTCTCATTTCAGAACGTCTGCGTGATGACTTGAACGCAGAAACGAAAAAGCCTGCGACCAGTCCTGGCCGGCGTCATCGTCGAAGGCGAATGGCATACCGGCCGTGTTTAGTAAGGCTCATCACAGAGCGCACCTTAATAATGAAGGAACAATCAGAATACTTCGTACAAAATTATCGAAAAAGCCTGTATGGAAATTAATAATTAATTCATAAAAAAATTCACTTCCCCTAACCTTTAAGCATCAATTGCGGAGGTGCATTTATGTTGATTTTCATTAAGTCGATGATCATTGGGCTTTGTATTGCAGCCCCTGTGGGACCCATTGGGCTGTTGTGCATACAGAGGAGCCTTGCGCTTGGATGGAGAGCAGGTCTCGCGACAGGGTTAGGGGCGGCCACAGCTGATTCGATCTATGGATATGTCGGTGCGCTGGGGATCACAGTCATCATAGCGACACTCATTAGCTTTAAGCCATGGTTGTGTATTTTGGGGGGGATGTTCCTCGCGTACATTGGTTATCAAACAATAAGATCGAAAGCGAGCTCAACAGCCCTGGAGGGTGAACGAGCCAACCTGTTAAAAGCCTATTTGAGTACACTGTTTTTGACACTGTCGAACCCAATGACCATCCTGTCGTTTATTGCGATATTTGCTGCCATGAGCGACGGCATGGCTAATGATCAAAGCGGTCAGCACTCAGTGCTGCCTATGGTGACAGGTATATTTCTAGGCTCGGCTGTCTGGTGGCTGGGATTGAGCGGATTCTCCTCCATATTCAAGACCAGAATCTCCCAATCAACGCTCAGGTTGATCAACTATTTTTCCGGGTCAACCATAACCATTTTGGGTGCCTACCAAGTAGCCACTGGCGTTATGCTCGCCGCAGGAGCTTAAGCGGGAAATGAGACAAGGCTTATTTTTCATTGACTGATGAGTAAGCCTTGGCATCAATCCCCTACGGTCTAACGGGAGGATGCTTTACTGCATTCTGGATTCAATGTACGCCCTGAGGCTGCCTATCGCTTGTTTGATTTCTGATTCTGTCGCATTGCTAAACGACAACCTGACCTGAGTGACAGCCTCATTCGTCAGCGAAAACAAGGAAGTGGGAAATACAATAACCTTGAAGTTCCTGGCGCACTCGCACATTTCAAAATATTCAAAGGTGAAAGGCAGCTGTACATTGATGAAAAAGCCTCCCTCTGGATGGTTCCAGGTGACACTTCTTCGAGAATCAGCCTTGATCGGGAATTCACGTTCAAGGCATTCAATCATATAGTTTCTTTTTTGCCTGTAAGACAACACTCTTGGTAGATTAAGCTCTTTTAAAGAGTAATTGTTCTCTATCAGCAAACCTCCGACAACTGCTTGGCACAGGGCAGGTGTATTGACGGTGATCAAGCTTTTGGCTTTACATAATCTGGCGCTAAAGGAAATCACCCCAGCGCTTTCTGGGGCGACTATATAGCCCATACGCAATCCCGGAAAAATTGACTTTGCAAAAGAGCCAAGAAGGAATACTCGACTACTGTCGATCGACTTCATCAAGGGGATTTTATCTCCCTCGTACCTGAAGTAGCTGTAGGCATTATCCTCCAGGATAAAAAAATTCATTTCATTGGCCAAGGAGAGCATGGCCTTTCTGTCCTCATCGGAAAGGCTGTTAGCAGTAGGGTTACTAAAATCTGAAATCGCGTACAGCGCTTTTACCTTTTCTCCCCTGGACTCAAGATCTTCAGCTACCTTGCGCAGGGCAGATGGATCGAGGAAGGTGTCCTCGGGAACGGGTACAATTTTTATTCTTAATAATTTCGCAACACCCGTTATTCCGGAGAACACAGGGTCAGGCACTAATAAAACACCACTTCCTTCAAAAATTGATAGCAGTGTCAAGGTCGCAGCTTCCTGAAATCCCATACACACGACAATACTTTCAGGGTTGGAAATCTTTATGCCTTCATCCACCTGCAAGTGTTCGGCTATTATACCGTTGATAATTCCGGTGGTTTTTCCATATTGGCAAAGTAGTGTCGCAAGTGAGTGTTCCGTACCGACGGCGTATCGTGTATAGCTGGCCAGCCCTTTATCGATGAGGGACAGGTCGCATTGCTCGTCGTCAGGTCGACCGGAAGCCAGAGAGATTGCCTCTGGATATTCACTGGAAATGGAATTTAGAAGATGGATAACGTTCAGAGTAGGGTCTTCGAATATCGTTTTTTCGAGTACGCTGGGCAATCTCGCTTCTCCATAAAAAGCAACGAGCCGTTGAAGGCTCGTTGCTCATGATTAACATCTGTTACGCAGGTTTAAGTGCACTTTTTTGATCGGCCATATTTTCCATGGCTACAAATGCCTGAAGCAGATCCTCTTTAAGATCCTCAAGGGCCTCTAAACCAAAACACAATCGAACCAAACCCTTTTCAATTCCCATATCCGCTTTTTCCTGCTCAGTCATTGAGGCATGGCTTCCACTAAAGGGTTGCGCAACCATTGACGTGACACAGGCCATTCCCGTACCCGTTCCAAACCATTTGAGAGCGCTGGTGAAGGTTTTGTAAAAGGGGACCAGGTCGGGCCGAATATCAACAAACACAATGCCACCATAGCCGGTCAATTGTTTACCATCGACTCGTGGATAATAAACATGCTCAATAAAGGGCAGTTCCCGCAGATAGTTGAGCATACTGGAGGTTGTGTTGCTGTGTTTCTCCATGCGCAGGTTAAATGTCTGCATGCTTCTGCGAAGCAGCCATGCGCTATTAGGCGTTAATATTGAGCCTGAATAAAAGCGGCCTTCGAGGAGGCGCGTATAAATCATTTCATTGTTGACGAGTACCAGGCCGCCCATGACATCGCTATGCCCGGAGAAATACTTCGTTGCGCTGTACAGAGAAATATCCGCGCCAAAGTTCAGAGGCTTTTGAAATGTCGGAGTGGCCCACGTGTTGTCAACGACCACCAGAGCGTGTGGGTTGTTTTGCTTGACCGCCCTGCTGACCGCATGAATATCAATATCTTTCAGAAAGGGATTGGTCGGTGTTTCGAAAATGACCATGTCCACGTTCAACGGCAACTCTTTCAATCCACTTTCCGTGGTGAGATCCAGAATCGTCAGTTTCGCACCGATACGTGCCGCATATCGCTGAAACAGCTTATAAGAACAGCCATAGATATATTTGTTGATCACCAGCGACCCACCGGGTTTCAGCAGCTCCAGAACCATGTAGATGGCACTCATTCCGGTGCTGTAGGCCAAGGCGTATTCGCTTCCTTCCAGTGCAGCGACAACCTGTTCCAGCTCAGTCACATTGGGATTGGCTTTTCTCGAGTAGAAGAACGCCGAGTCAGCGCTAAAAGCGCTGCACTGATAAATAGGCGTCACGGATGGGTGGGCCTCTCGGTCATCGACCCTGATATGGAGTATTTCAGTAGACACGTTCATGATTTGCTCACCAGTTTGATAACCTGCTCATACATGTTCTGCTTGCCTTCATACCCAATGGTCGGCGTGATGTCGTTTTGCGAAATACCAATCTCTTCAATCGACTCGGTTGGGAAGTGAGCCCTGTCGAATACTTCATGAAGATTTGAGTTCACCCCCTTGGGAAGCCAGACTTCAGGGCCTGATTCATCAATTCGTGCCTTGGCAATAATAAATCGATAGCTTTCATACGGCCGCAATGTCAGTGATTTCCAATCACTGTTGAGCCCGTCGGTATAGTTGCGCCGCAGGTAGACGGTCTGTTCAAAGTCTTCAGTATTCAGCACTTGGGCGTGCAGCGATACGATATCCCCATGCCACTCGAACTTTCGCTTCTCGTAAGAGGTCAATGCAGCCTCTCGCAGTTCAACAGGCGTGTTCGCTTTGTGTTCGCCCAGTAACTTGAAGTGTGCGTCGTGCCCACACTGGGCACAGCAGCCGTTGCTATCCAATCCGACTATTTCAGCATTCAAGCCGTAGCGGGTAACGAGTAGCGCGTTACAATTATTGCAGTTGGTATTGGTGCCCTTGACATCATTTACGTTACCCAGATAAACATGCTCAACCCCCATGCTCCGGGCAATGTCCCGAGCCTTCAGGAGTCTATCCACGGGCGTCCTGATGCTATTACTCATTTTATAATCAGGGTGAAACCTTACAAAGTGGAGCGGTACATTCGGGCCCAGTTCATCCAGTACCCACTGGCTAATTTTCCTGGCGGTATCCTCATCGTCACTGATATCGGTAACCATCAAGGTGCTGACTTCAACATATTTACCAGCATCGTATACTTTCTTGATGCCAGCCAGAACGGGCTCTACCCAGCCTGTTGTGACTTTTCGATAGTATTCGGGGGAGATGGATTTTAGTGAAATCGAGAATATGTCGATGACTGGCAATAGTTCATCAATGGCTTCTTCACTGATAAAAAAAGCTGATTTATATAAATTGATTAAGCCCGCTTCCTTTGCCAGCTTTGCCGTGTCGAGGATGAATTCATGCCAGACAACAGGGTCGTTATACGTCCAGGAGATAACGCGTATACCATGCTTCAAGGCAGTTTCTACAACCTGTTCAGGCGTATAGTAGTAAACATCTTTATCTGTCACATACTTGGCCTGAGAGGTCTTCCAATTGTGGCAGTAGCCGCAGTTAAGCATGCAGCCGATATTGCCTAGGGAAAGGATTCGCTCTCCGGGAGCAAAGTGGAATACCGCCTCGGTTTCGATGGTCTCTTCCGTGCTGTGAACGCCTTTGCCATAATTCAATGTAACTAACCGGCCGCCTCTGTTTCCGCGCACCTTGCAAAAACCTACTTTACCCTCCTGAATGACACAGTTTCGGGGAGAAAGATGACACTTTACAACGCCGTTCGGGAGTATTTCTTCCAACTTTGCAGGCGTGCTTTCCAAGGTCCAGTTTTTATTTTTTGTAGTGTCCATCTCTCACTCCTCATCTCACGGAAGTTGCTGTCAATATCATCGGTTGAAATAGTCGAGGCGAAACAATCCCGCCGCCACAGTGGCAGCAATTCCCTAGTAGTTATTGATAGGCGGAAGAAGCGCTGGTCAATCCATAATTCTTAAGTGAAAAACGCCTGGCGTTTATATTCATGAATGGCTGTATAAGAGGGCCTATGACCAACAAGAATGCAATGGTTCCCACACCGAAGGGCCCGCCTAGAAGCCATCCGGTTGAAAAGATGCCAATTTCAATTATCATTTTGGCTTTGGTGAATGACCACGCCCATTTGGACACCATGGTAAGCACCACAAGGTCCATGATTCTGATACCAATACCGCTCATGATAATCAGTGCAGACGAATAAGCACACAGCACCAGACCCATCGCCAACATCGTGTACTCATTCACTCTGACAATCAAATACTCTCCAAGCCCCAGCACGGACCAGAGGTCAATCAACAGACCTGTAAGTGTGGTTGTAATAAATGGGCTTATCGGAGGATATTTCTTGTTCCAGAGCATCCACCACAGCAGAAAGAATAGAGAAACGATACCCGAACAAACGCCCATTCCGAGCATGAGTATTTTATTTATCGAGATGATCAGGACATCTAAGGGGTCAGTCCCCAGTTGACTGACTATGAAAAGCTTAGCCCCCACCGAGAAAAGGGCGACTCCAGCCAGATACATAAAAATCTGATCCATCTTGAAATCACGAAAACTTAGGACTTGCGTTCCAATATAATTTGCGAATGATGGATAGGGTTTTTTTTCACACTTTATTTTTTCATCTTCCATATGAACACCATCCTTGGAGGAGAATATTTTATTATGCAGTGCGTTACGCTAAGGATTCAGAGCTATTGATTGCCCGGGTTCTTGTTAGGCTTTACCGGGCTGCAAATAGACTAGCACTCCGCTTTATTTTGGTGCATTATTTTTTAATGAAAACCGCGTGCTTTTCATTAAAATTTATACTTTTTGCTGGGGGAACTTACATGGATCGTATAGACATCAAAATCTTGGGGAAGGTGCAGGACTTTGGTCGCATTTCCATCACGGAGTTGTCCAAGCATGCAGGTCTTTCTATTCCCGCCACCACTGATCGGTTGCGAAAGCTCGAAGACTCTGGGGTCATCAAGGGGTATAGCGCTCAGTTAGATCCAACCAAGCTAGGGTTCGGCATATCTGCTGTCGTCGGCATGACCACCCTCAAGCCTGCGAAATCCAAATTGATAGCGACGCTCAACGACATACCCGAAGTCGTTGAGTGCCTGCACGTCACGGGTAACGACTCCTACCTGATCAGGATCTATGCCAGGTCAATGGCCGATATCGAAAATATCATTGCGAAGATCAACGCGTACGGTGAGACACGTACAAGCATTGTCTTGTCTGTCCCTATCGAGAGAAGAAAGCTTGTCCCTTGAGCCTGTACATAGAACAGTCAGCTGTTGGCTACTTCAAGGGTGATCATTTTGTGTGCCCGGAACGGCGCCAGCAGCGATTCATCTGCCCCTGAATCGGTAATCAACGTCCACGGCCCTTTGAGGGGAGACCAATATTGCTGGAGGGCGTGCCCTAATTTTGTGGCGTCAGCCAGCACGAAGGTCTGTGCCGCTTGCCCGATCATGTTTTCTTTGAGGTAAGCCTGGTCGGCACTGGCTTCGCAGAGCCCCAACTCTGCAACAACGCCATCGGCGCTAAGAAAAATCTGTCGGCACTCGAATGCTCCAATGTCGCCTGCGCGGCCGCCCCGAAGGTCGACATGCCGGAGGCCCGCAGTTCGCCACCAAGCAGGGTGATCCTTGCCTCCGGGAGCCGAGCCAGGGTAACCGTCCGGCCAACTCACCTTTCTGACCTCGACGCCAAAGGCGATGGTGTCCACCTAATTTGAACTGACCCCACAAAGTTGGACGATTATCTGTCTATGCCTGAGCGACCTGAGTTCTGTATTCAACAGGGCTCAGGCCGTTTAGCTTCGGTCTGATGCGTGAGTGATTGAAAGTTCTGGTGCATGACGGCGTGGGTATCTGGCTTGCGGCGCGAAGGCTGAATCAGGGCAAGTTTCACTGGCCAGGTACTCGGTACGGCTCGGAAGTCGAACTCGACAGCGAGCAACTTCAGGCCTTGGTGTTGGGGGGGCTTGGCAACGAGTTGGTGCAGGCGGCGCGATCACAGCGCTTTAGCACCTGCCATTATGTGACGATTTCGCTGGCTACAAAGCCGGTTTCGAAAAAGGCATCACCGAAATTGGCTGCATGGCCCACGCCCGTCGCAAGTTTTTCGATCTGCACGTGGCGAACAAAAGCCAGCTGGCTGAACAAGCGCTGTACTCGATTGGCGGCTTGTACGAAGTCGAACGCCAAGCTCGAGACATGAGCGATGAGGATCGTTGGCGAATACGCCAGGAAAAGGCAGCCCCAATCATCAAAATCCGACCATGGGCACTTGGGCGCTCAAACTGGTTGTTTGCCGGGTCGCTTCGCAGTGGCAAACGGGCGGCGGCGATCATGAGTCTGATCCAGTCGGCACGCATGAACGGGCATGATCCGTATGCCTATCTGGAAGATGTGCTGACACGGCTGCCGACACAGCGGGCGTGTGAGATCGGGCAACTGCTACCGCATCAGTGGGTGCCGGCCTGACTTACGCAAGGTGAGTTGGGCGTACGCTTACTCTGCGCTTCCTTCAGGTGTTGCTTCAGGAGCGCCAGAAAATATTCAAAAAACTAGCCGCTGGTCGAAAAGCCATGCCTCACCCAAGGTATGGGCTGAAGTATGGGCTGGTAGGTTTTTCCAAACCCCAGAAACGAAAAAGCCCTGAATAATCAGGGCTTTGTCGGTACAAATATGGCGGAGGCGATGGGATTCGAACTCATGGACCTGTTACAGTCGACGGTTTTCAAGACCGTTGCCTTAAACCACTCGGCCACACCTCCGTATTGCGTTGCGGGCGCCATAATACCTGAATGAAACACACTGTCAAACTCTCTGCATAGCTTGTTACAGAGCGTCTGTTATGATCTTTGCGACTGAACGTTTCAAACCAACAGGAGTGTCGCCATGCGCGAACAGGATTACGCAGTTAATAACAGCGTGCAGGCTGAGCAGCTAGAGGTTAGCCGCGTCCTGCGCAACACTTATGGCTTACTCGCCCTCACGCTCGCATTCAGCGGTGTGATGGCGTTCGTCGCCCAGCAGATGCATGTCGGTTACCCGAACGTGTTCGTGGTGCTGATCGGCTTCTACGGGCTTTTCTTCCTGACCAACAAGCTCCGTGACTCGGCCTGGGGCCTGGTGTCGGCGTTTGCCCTGACCGGTTTCATGGGGTTCCTGCTGGGCCCGATACTCAACCGTTATCTGGGCATGCAAGGCGGCGCTGGAGTGGTCAGCTCGGCATTCGCGATGACCGCACTGGTATTCGGTGGTCTGTCGGCCTATGTGCTGATCACCCGCAAGGACATGAGCTTCCTCGGTGGTTTCATCACCGCTGGTTTCTTCGTCCTGCTGGGCGCGACGCTGGCGGGCATGTTCTTCAAGATCAGCGGTCTGCAACTGGCGATCAGCGCGGGTTTCGTGCTGTTTTCTTCGGTCTGCATTCTGTTCCAGACCAGCGCCATCATTCATGGCGGCGAGCGTAACTACATCATGGCGACCATCAGCCTGTATGTATCGATCTACAACCTGTTCGTCAGCTTGTTGCAGCTGTTCGGCATCATGGGCCGCGATGACTGATCGCCAGCCTTGAGCAAAAAACCCGCTACGGCGGGTTTTTTGTTGTCTGGCATTCGAGCTGGGCTCACTCGGTGACGATGATGCTGCCATCGGCTTGTTGTCGGTAAATGGTGTAGGGCAGCAACACAGTGTCGAGAGCACCGGAAATAACGGCGTCTATCAAGACGATAATCGTGGCGTTGTCGTATTTTTGCGCGTCGACGCCTGAGCGCAGGGGAGCATACAGTGTGCAGAAATCGTAGGTCACGCCGCTGTAGATTCGAGGGACGGCGCCGCAGTAGCTTTTCTGTTCCTTGAGGCTCTTTATGGCCGCATCGTCGTGGCGCACCACTGTCTGGATGGTGCCGCACCCCGCGAGCATCAGTGCTGCCAATAACATTGCCTGAGCTTTCATACCGCCAATCCTTCGCCGGAAAATCCTCAATCTACGCGGTTCAAAACAAAACAGCACTCACGCCATCGGCGGCAACCGTCGTTTCACCGGGGTCTTCTTGACGATTGCAGTATTGGTTTCGGCATAGCTGTTGAGGCGGTCGAGCAGGGTGTCCAGCTGTTCCATCGAACGCACGTGCAGGCGCGCGATGAAGCAGTCATCGCCGGTGACCTTGTCGCATTCGGTGAACTCGGGAATGGCCTGGATCTGCCGTTCGACATTCTGCAACTGGCCGGGCAACGGGCGAATACGCACGATGGCCTGCAGTTGATAACCGAAGCATTTGGGATCGATGTCGACGGTGTAGCCTTTGAGCACGCCACGCTCTTCGAGTCGGCGCAGGCGCTCGGCGACGCTGGGTGATGACAGGCCGCTGATCTGTGCCAGGGCCTTGAGTGAGCGTCGGGAGTCTTCCATGAGGGCTGCGATCAGCAGTTGGTCAATGTCGTCAGTCATACAACCCCCGATTAGGCAAATACTGGAATCTGCCTTGATAAAAAAGGTGAACTGGCAGTTTAGCCTGCATTTGACGCTGGAGTGGCGCGGCGCTGGGTTGGCATACTTTGGGCTCATATCGAGGAGCCTGATCATGGATAAAACACTGCGTCGTGGTTCGTTGGAAATGACCGCCGCCATGCTTATTTCCGGGACCATCGGATGGTTCGTGCTGGTTTCCGGCCAGCCTGTGCTGGACGTGGTGTTCTGGCGCTGCGTGTTCGGCGCTGCGACCTTGCTGCTGATTTGCGCAGTGTTCGGCTTTCTGCGCCCGGGCATTCTGACCCGCACCACATTCTTGCTGGCGGTGCTCAGCGGGGTGGCGATTGTCGGTAACTGGGTGCTGTTATTTGCCTCTTATTCCCGGGCCTCGATTGCCATCGGCACTGCGGTCTATAACGTGCAACCGTTCATGCTGGTCGGTCTGGCAGCGTTGTTTCTCGGCGAGAAGATCACCGCACAAAAGCTGTTCTGGCTCGGGGTTTCATTTCTCGGAATGCTGGCAATCGTCAGTGCGCATGGCGAGCAGGGCGCGGGAGGCGGTGAGTACCTGCTGGGGATTGCACTGGCTTTGGGCGCCGCGCTGCTTTATGCCTTTGCCGCGCTGATCATCAAACGCCTGACCGGCACACCGCCGCATTTGATCGCGTTGATACAGGTCTGCACCGGTGTGCTGTTGCTTGCGCCCTGGGCGAATTTTTCCGCGTTGCCGCAACAACCCAGCGCCTGGGCCAGTTTGCTGACATTGGGCATCGTGCACACCGGCGTGATGTATGTGCTGCTCTACGGCGCGATACAGAAACTGCCGACAGCACTGACCGGTGCACTGTCGTTTATCTACCCGATTGCGGCGATTTTCGTCGACTGGTTCGCCTTCGGCCATCGCCTCGAACTGTTGCAGTGGATCGGTGTGGTCGCGATTCTGCTGGCCGCTGCCGGTATGCAACAGGGGTGGGGCAACGGCGTCCGTAAAGTCGCGACGCAGTGACTGCGCTCAGATTTTCCAGCGCGGCGCAGTCTTCACCAAGCGCTGGCGCATGTCATTCAGGTTGGCAGTCAGTTGCCGGGTCAGTAATCGGTAACCGTCCAGCGCGCTGTAGACCGGGGTGCCCATGGCAGTCTGCGGTGCGGTTTCATCGGTCGCGCGCTCCAGGCGTTGTGTCGTACCGGATTGCAGCGCCCGGGCCATGCCAATCAGTAAAACGCGAACCTGCCGGTGCTCGGCTTTCAGCGCCAGTTGCATTTGTGCCATGGCCTGTTCGTCGCTTGCTTCGGGACGGGTGTTGGCGAGGATTTCCAGAGTGCTGATGCACATCCGCAAATTGCGCTGGAGGGCGTCGAGTTCGGTCATGGACATTCGCACTTCCTTGGACACTGAAGGCATCAACGAGCGCAGTTGCACCATCATCCCGTTGAGACGGCTGAGCATCTTGAGGTAGTGGTCATCGGTGACCGACTGGCCACTGATGATTCGGCTGTAAATACTCGCGCAGTCGCGCAAGGCACTGGCGAGTTTGTAGCGCCAGGAGTACACCGCGTAAAGCGGGAGTGCGAAGGAAAAGGCCAGGGCCAGGACGATCCCGATGAGGATATCGACTGTGCGCCAGAGTCCGTCAGTCACCGGGTTGTCGCCGTGTCCGGCGACGATGAATACGGTGATGGCCGACAACAGCGCGGTGTAACCACCTTTGCCAATCGCGTGGTAAGAGAAAAAGCCGCAGACCACCGACATACCGAAGTAAGTCAGCCACGGCATGCCGAGCCAGGCCTGCTGCGCCACCAGCAGCAAACCCACGCCAGCACCGATCAGCGTGCCATACGCGCGCTCGGCAGCTTTTTTGCCGATATTGCCGTGGTGCTGCAAACCACCGATCACCACCAACATGGTTACCGACGCCCATTCACCATGGGGCAGGTGGATGCCGGTGGTCAGCAGAATCGTCGCCAACAGCCCCAGCGACACCCGAACGGCGTGGATCAGTTTGGCGTTGCGATAGCGCCGGTACGGGTCCAGAAGCGGACGCAGCAGCCGGCGCAGCAACGGAGGCAATCGAGATGATCGAAAGGCTGTCATCGGGTTCGCAGGGTGTCCTCGGTGTGCGTGTTAGAAAATATAGTCGGTGGTGAGGAAACTCGACTCCCGTCCGCGGATGATGTCGCTGATCAGCTCCTTGTTGCTCTCCTGGAACTTGGTCGCCACCAGCGTGCGGATCGAGAATGTTCGCAACGCATCGTGCACCGACAGCGTGCCTTCGGCCGAATTCTTGCGCCCGTTGAACGGGAAGGTGTCCGGACCGCGCTGGCACTGGGCGTTGATGTTGATCCGCCCGACCTGATTGGCAAAGATATCCACCAGCCGCCCAACCTCGGCAGGATTGGTGCCGAACAGGCTCAATTGCTGTCCGAAGTCCGACTCCAGGACGTAGTCGATCACCGTGTCCAGGTCACGATAAGGCACGATCGGTACCACCGGGCCGAACTGCTCTTCATGATAGACGCGCATGTCGGTGGTCACCGGGTACAGCACCGCCGGATAGAAGAATGAACCGCGTGCCTGGCCGCCATTGTCGTTCACCACCTTGGCGCCTTTTCTCACGGCATCGTCCATCAGCCCATGCAGGTAATCGACCTTGCCCGACTCCGGCAGCGGCGTCAGTGACACACCGCTTTCCCATGGCATGCCGGGTTTGAGCGAGGCCAGCTTGTGGTTGAATTTCTCGATGAAACGGTCGACCACTTGCTCGTGAACGAAGAGGATCTTCAGCGCAGTGCAGCGCTGGCCATTGAACGACAGCGAGCCGGTGACGGCTTCGTTGACCGCATTGTCCAGATCCACCTCGGGCAGCACGATGCCGGGGTTCTTCGCGTCCAGGCCTAACGCTGCGCGCAAACGGTGTGGTTTCGGGTGAAGTTTCTTCAGGTCGCTGGCGGCCTTGTTGGTGCCGATGAAGGCAAAGATGTCGATCTTGCCGCTGGCCATCAGCGCGCTGACGGTCTCGCGGCCGCTGCCGTAGATCACGTTGATCACCCCGGCCGGGAAGCTGTCGCGGAACGCTTCCAGCAACGGGCGAATCAGCAGGACGCCGAGCTTGGCCGGTTTGAACACCACGGTGTTGCCCATGATCAGCGCCGGAATCAGCGTGGTGAAGGTCTCGTTCAGCGGGTAGTTGTAAGGCCCCATGCACAAGGCGACGCCGAGCGGCACGCGGCGGATCTGGCCGAGCGTGTCCTGTTCCAGTTCAAATCGGCTGGAACGACGGTCGAGTTCCTTCAGGGCGTTGATGGTGTCGACGATGTAATCACAGGTGCGGTCGAACTCTTTTTCCGAGTCCTTGAGGTTCTTGCCAATCTCCCACATCAGCAGCTTGACCACTGCCTCGCGCTGTTCGCGCATGCGGGCGAGGAATGCTTCGACATGCTGAATCCGCTCGGCCACCCGCATCGTTGGCCAGCTGCCCTGACCACGATCATAGGCACGGACGGCGGCGTCGAGGGCGGTTAACGCGGTGTCGGCGTCGAGCAGTGGCGTGCTGCCGAGAATGACTTGTTCATCGCCATTTTCGCCGGTCAGGTAGACCGGGCTGCGGACGATTGCCAGAGGGCCGTTCCAGATTTTCAGGACGCCATCGACGAGGTATTCGCGTTGCTCAGTCTGCCCGTCGAGACGGTATTGCTCCGGGATGTCGCGGGCGGTCGGGAACAGGTTGCCAAGGATGTTTTCTGTGCTCATGTCGCTACCCCGTCTGGATTGGGTGATGCGGATAAGGTTTTTATCGCCAGACACTGCCATGAGGTCAAGACCTGTCAGCCGTGTCTTTTTCTGGAATGACGGCGATGGCTACACATCATTCTGATGCCGCTTTTGGCTCGGCATAAGATGTGCGCCATGATTAGCATTGCTGAATCGTTTTATCAGATTGCTTCGGCAACTGCTACGGAGGATTTGAGCGACATCAGCACAGTTTCGTGTCTGCACCGCTCCTGCACCTTTCAACACACACAAACTGCCGCGTGCCGGGTAAACTTCATGCCTTTCCAGAGGAGTTCTCATGAGTTACTACCAGCCGGGCATCCTTGCCACCCCCGTTCCGCCTCAGGCGCGTCATTTGTTTTTCGCTCTCGAATCCGCCGAAGCTCTGCCGGCTGCGCTCGACAACCTGATGAAACTGGTGGACGGCAAGTCGGCAGTGGTCGGTTTTGGCAAGTCGCTGGTCAATGCACTGGGCGCGAAAGTAGCGGGGCTGCGACCGTTTCCGGCGATGATCGGCGTTGGCGTCGATAACCCTTCGACCCAGCACGCGCTGTGGTGCTGGTTGCACGGTGAGGATCGCGGCGAGTTGCTTAACCGCAGCCGTGCCCTTGAAGTTGCGCTGGCTCCGGCGTTGCGCCTGGTGCAGATGAATGAAGCCTTCCGTCATATGAGTGGCCACGACCTGACAGGCTATGAAGACGGCACCGAAAACCCCCACGACGAAGCCGCCGTTGCCGCAGCGCTGGTGGCCGAGGGTGAGGACAGTCCGGTGGGTGGCAGCTTCGCTGCGATCCAGCAGTGGCAGCATGACCTGAACGGTTTTAATGCGATGCCGTCCCATGAACAGGACAACATCATTGGTCGCCGCAAGAGCGACAATGAAGAACTCGACGACGCGCCAATTTCCGCCCACGTTAAACGCACGGCCCAGGAAAGCTTCACCCCCGAAGCCTTCATCGTGCGCCGTTCGATGCCGTGGATCGAAGGTGATCGTGCCGGCCTGATGTTCCTGGCCTTCGGTCATTCCTTCAACGCCTTCGAAGCCCAACTGCGCCGCATGAGTGGCCTGGAAGATGGCGTCGTTGACGCTCTGTACCGCATGAGCCGGCCGATCACTGGCGGTTACTACTGGTGCCCGCCGCTCAAGGACGGCCAGCTGGATTTGCGTGCACTGAACATCGGCTGAAGACTAACGCGCATCCTGTAGGAGCACGGCTTGCCGGCGATGGCGGTCTTACAGATGTCATCGCTGGCAAGATGTCATGGGCGCGGTAGTTGCGTTTTAGTGTGCAACGGAGACGTAGACTTCGCGGCCGGCGAACCAGGTGCTCAGCACCCGAGTGTCATGCAGGGCTTTTTCATCGACCGTGAACACATCGCGGTCGACGATAATGAAGTCCGCCTGCTTGCCGGGCTCAAGCGAACCGATCTGCTGTTCCAGGCCGATGGTGCGGGCGGCGTTGACGGTGTAGGCGTAGAACATCGTCTCGCGGTCAATGCCCTCGGCGACGTTCAACACGCCTTTGGGCCCGGCACGGGTGATGGCCTGGGCCATCGCATTGAACGGGTTCGGCGATGACACCGGCCAGTCACTCGCACCGGCAATCGTTGCGCCTTGCTTGAGCAGCGAGTGCGCCGGGTACTGGTAGCGGAAGGCGAGCGCGCTGACGTACGGCTTGATCATGTCCAGGGTGTACTCGTCAGCCGTAGCCCAGAGCAACTGCATCGAGGCGATCACGTTGAGTGGCTTGAAGCGCGCAAACTCCTTGGGGTTGACCAGTTGCAGGTGGGTGATGGAGTGGGTCACGCCGCTTTGTCGATCCTTGCGCGCCTGCTCGATGCCGTTCAACGACTCACGTACCGCACGATCGCCAATGGCGTGAATGTGCACCAACCAGCCGCGTTGGTCGGCGGCACTGACCAGCTCCCCGAAATGCGCAGGATCGATCAACAGCTCACCCTGTTTGTGTGAGTTGTTGTAGGGATCAATCAGCGCCGCGCTCTGCGCCGGAAATTCCAGTACGCCATCGGCGAAGATCTTGATGCCGGGCAGGCTCAGGTTCGGGATGCCCTGGAACTGCTGGCGCACCGTGTCCAGCGTCTCCAGATCGGCCGGGCGGCTCCGCGGGTTGGCCACCAGCAGCGCGGCGACGTGCGCGCTCATGGCCCCGGTTTCAGACAGCGCCTTGTACACCGGCAATACGCCGACAGTTTTCTCCGTGGGCTTGAGGGCGAACACCGGTTCCCCCGGCGCGGCGTTGGCGGCCGGGTCCATCCAGGCCGTGATACCCAGACTGTTGTTGAACTGCAGCGCAGCCTGGGCTGCACGCAACAGGTCCGCCGGACTGGCTTTGGGCATGACTGAAGCGACCCGGTCCCAACCCGCATCCACCAGAAAACCGTTGGGCGCGCCATTTGCCAGGCGGCCGATGGTGTCGCGCTCGGCGGCGGGCAGATTGTTGATCAGCGCGGCGTCGATTCCGGCCCGCGTGAGCATCACGTTGTTGGCCCAGGCGGTGTGGTGATCGCTGCCGATGAACACGATCGGCACCTGCGCCCATTCACCCTGGTTGAAACGCTGGGCAAAGGCTTCGGCTTGCGCCCAGTAGGTCGAACTCATGCCGGCCACACTCAGCACATCGCCGTGTTTTGCCTTGCCGTCGTCACGCCAGCCGCGCAGACGTTTTTCCAGCTCTTCGAGACTGACCTGTTCATCTTCCATGTTGGCCGAGGCCAGTTCGAGGCCGCCGAAGATCGCGTGTGAATGGCTGTCGATCAGGCCGGGCATCAGGGTTTTACCCGCCAGATCGATGATCCGGGTCGAGGGCTCGATCAATGCCTTGATCTGCGCGTCGCTGCCGACCTGCAACACTTTGCCGTCCTGCACTGCCAGGGCCTGGACCTTGGGTTGGGCGTGGTCGGCAGTGAAGATCTTGCCATTGATCAATACCAGATCGGCGGCGGCCATGGCTTCCATCGAGGCAAAAGCCACGGCGCAGCTCAGGAGTGTCGGTATAACTCTATTCATGCGGGGTGCCTTGTTTTTATTCGTTTGGCAGCGAGACTAGTGGCTTGGCGCGCTGGGCAGAACACCTGAAACCAGCAAAACCCTTTTGCCTGAATGGAAAAACCATGGACACGCTCAGTGCCTTGAAAATGTTTGTCGCGACCGCAGAGCACGGCAGTTTCAGTCGTGCCGCGCAGCAACTGGGCAAAACTCCGTCGGCGCTGACTAAGGCGGTCAGCCATCTTGAGGATGAGCTGGGTGCGCGCTTGTTCGAGCGCAGCACGCGGCGCACTTTATTGACCGAGGTCGGGCGGCTTTATCTGGAGACCGCGCGTCAGGTGTTGCAACGCCTGCAAGAGGTCAGCGAAGAGATCCTGCAGGTGCAGCATGGTTTGCAGGGCACACTGAAAATCACTGCGCCGCTGGCCTTTGGTCGGGCCTTTCTCGACGAGGTATGCGCAGGCTTTCTCGATGAATACCCGCAAATCAGTTTGCACATCGACCTGTGCGACGAGTTCGTCGATCTGCTCGAAAGCGGCTACGACCTGGCATTGCGTGAAGGTCATGACGACCTGCCCGGACAGATCGCCCGAGTCATCGGTGAGAATCGCCTGGCCCTGTGTGCCAGCCCGGATTACCTGGCGCACAACCTGGTTCCGGTGACGCCGCAGACCCTCGATCAGCATCACTGGCTGCTCTATCACCATGCGGCCCTGAACCGTGAATTCTGGTGGGTCGAGCGCGACGGTCAACGGCTCAGCTTGCCCCAGCCGTCGCGGCCGCGCCTGAAAAGCGACAATTACGACTTGCTGCTGGCCGCTGCGCTGGCAGGGCGCGGATTGCTGCACACACCGCTGTGGAGTGCCGCGCCGTATCTGGCGGATGGCCGGCTGGTGCGGTTGATGGCCGACTACGAAATTGATCCGGACGCGTTCGGTTCGCACATCCTGGCGGTGTACCCCAGTCACCGTCGCGCCACTGCCAAGGTGGCGGCTTTCATCGATTTCATTTCGGCTTTTCTGCGCCAGCGCGGCCTGGGCTAAGCGTTACGACTGGCGGTTATTGTCAGGAAAACCCGAGAGGAGTACAAATGTACTCCATGACGACTTTAACCCCCCGCCGTACCGCCATCCTGACCTTCATCCGCGACCGTATCGCGCAACAAGGCCAGTCACCGAGCCTCGCTGAAATCAGCGAGGCGTTTGGTTTTGCCTCGCGCAGCGTGGCGCGCAAGCATGTGGTGGCGCTGACCGAGGCCGGTTTCATCGAGGTCAATCCGCATCAGGCCCGCGGTATTCGCTTGCTCAATCAGCCGCGTCGCCCCGAGTTGCTGGACATCCCGGTACTCGGGCGGGTGGCCGCCGGTGTGCCGATGGGCGTCGATGCCGAGGTGCACAGCCGCTTGTGGCTGGATCCGGCAATGTTCTCGCGTACGCCGGACTACCTGCTGCGGGTTCAGGGCGACTCGATGATCGGCGACGGCATTCTCGACGGTGATCTGGTGGGCGTGCGCCGCAGTGCCGAGGTGCGGAACGGCCAGATCGTCGTTGCGCGGCTTGAGGGCGAAGTCACCATCAAGCGCTTTGAGCGGGTAGGGGACAGCGTGCGGTTGCTGCCGCGCAACCCGGATTACAGCCCCATTGTGGTCAGCGCCGATCAGGACCTGGCGATTGAAGGGGTGTTCTGTGGTCTGGTGAGGCAAGGGTGATGGGCGCCGTCGTTGCGCTGGATACGCTGTTCAATGGCGGCCAGGTCTGGAAAGGCCGGCCCGCGCCACCGAGCATCAGCCCGCAGCCGACCGGGCATGCGGCACTGGACGCGGCGTTGCCCAGCGGTGGCTGGCCGGAAGCGGCGCTGAGCGAAATCCTTGTCGCCGGGCAGGGCGTGGGCGAGTTGCAACTGGTATGGCCAACCTTGGCCCGGCTGACGACTGCTGGTGAGCGAGTGGTGCTGGTAGCGCCGCCGCATGTGCCGTATCCCCAAGCCTGGCAGAACGCCGGGGTGGATCTGCGGCAATTGTCGATCATCCAGGCCAGTGACCGCGAGGCACTGTGGGCGGCGGAACAATGCCTGCGCTCAGGCAGTTGCGGGGCGGTGTTGTGCTGGCCGCAACAGGCGGATGACCGCGCCTTGCGCCGTTTGCAGGTGGCGGCGGAAACCGGGCAGACCCTGGCGTTTGCCTATCGCTCGATCAAGGACGCCATTAATCCTTCGCCGGCAGCCCTGCGCATCGCCATCGATTCAAGGCCCGCGCAGTTAAGGGTGCTCAAGTGCCGTGGCGGGCTGGCCCGTTCGGCACCGATTGCCTTCGCCACCGGGCAGTGAGGTTGGCATGCGCTGGGTCTGTATCCTTTTCCCGCAGTTGGCGCTGGACGCGGTGTTGCGTCAGCGCAGCGATCCTGACGAACCGCTGGTGCTGCTGAGCGGTCCGGCGCAGCGTCGGGTGTTGCAAGCGGTCAATGCACCGGCGCGAGCATTGGGGCTGCGTCCGGGCCAGTCGATGACCGCCGCCCAGGCCTTGAGCAAGGCCTTTGTCAGCGCCGACTATGACGTGGCCGAAATCGAGCATTGGCAGCAGTTTCTCGCCGCCTGGGCCTACCGCTTCAGCTCCCAGGTCAGCGTGCATTACCCGCGTGCGGTGCTGTTTGAAATCGAGTCGAGCCTGGGGTTGTTCGGGCCCTGGCCGCAGTTCGAGGCGCGGTTGCGCGCAGAGCTCACGGCGCTGGGGTTTCGCCATCGCTTGGTCGCGGCGCCCAACCCGCTGGCCGCACGGGTCCTGGCCAATGCCTACGACGGCCTGGCGGTGCCGGACAATGACGGGTTACGGCAATTGCTCGGGCAGATGCCTGTCGAGCGGATCGGGCTTGAGCAAACGGTCGCTACCGCACTGTCGCGCATGGGCTTGCGCACCTTGCGCCAGGTTCAGGCGCTGCCGCGTCAAACCCTGGCCCGGCGCTTTGAAGCGCAAGTGCTCAAGCACCTCGATACCTTGTTGGGCGAACGGCCGCTGGCCTTGGGGTTTTATCTGCCGCCGGACCGTTTCGATGTGCGGATCGAGCTGAATTTCGATGTGCAATCCCATCAGGCATTGCTGTTCCCCTTGCGCCGGCTGACCGGCGATCTTTCGGCGTTCCTCTGTGGCCGGGACAGCGGCGTGCAGCGCTTTGACCTGCATCTGGAACACGCCGGGTTGCCGGACACGCTGATCAAGGTCGGCCTGTTGAGCGCCGAGCGCGACCCGGCGATGCTCTTCGAACTCGCGCGCGGTCGGCTGGAACAGGTGCAGGTCGAAGCGCCAGTGCGCGGTTTTCGGCTGTCGGCGCAAGACTTGCCAAGCTTCGTCCCGCAGCGCCGGGAGCTGTTCGACGAACGCCCGCAACAGTCCTTGCCCTGGGAGCAACTGCGTGAGCGCTTGCGTGCGCGGCTCGGGGATGAGGCGGTGCAGGGCCTGGGTTTTCAGTCCGATCACCGGCCGGAGTGTGCCTGGCTGCCGAATGCACAGCCTCAGGCCTGTCCGGCGCTGCCTGATGTACAGCGTCCCGGCTGGTTGCTGACCGAGCCATTGCCCGTGAATGAAGGCTCGGCGCGCATCCTCATGGGCCCGGAGCGCATCGAGTCCGGCTGGTGGGATGGCGCCGACGTGCGCCGCGATTACTACCTGATCGAAACCCGCGCAGGCTCCAAGGCCTGGGCCTATCGTGCGGTGGGCGAGGCCGGGCCGCTGTGGCTGCAAGGCTGGTTCGCATGAGCGCCGGCTACGCCGAACTGCACTGCCTGTCGAACTTCAGTTTCCAGCGCGGTGCATCGAGTGCCCTTGAGCTGTTCGAGCGGGCCAAACGTCAGGGTTACCAAGCCCTGGCGATCACCGACGAGTGCACCCTGGCCGGCATCGTCCGTGCGTGGCAAGCGGCCAAGGCGCTGGAGTTGCCGTTGATCATCGGCAGTGAAATGCGCATCGAGAACGGCCCCAAGCTGGTGTTGCTGGTGGAAAACCTTGAGGGTTATCAGGCCCTGTGTCGGCTGATCACCCACGCCCGACGGCGCACGGAAAAGGGCCAGTACCGGGTGCTGCGCGAAGACTTCAACGGGCCATTGCCCGGACTGTTGGCGTTGTGGGTGCCAGATGCCGTTGACGCACTGGAACACGGCGCCTGGCTGAAAGGTCTTTTCGGCGAGCGGCTGTGGCTGGCGGTTGAGCTGCACTGTGGGCAGAACGACGCCCGGCGTCTGGCTGATTGGCAGGCCCTGGCTGCCCGCTTGCAGATTCCGGTGGTGGCCAGCGGTGATGTGCACATGCATGCACGTGGCCGCCGCGCGTTGCAGGACACCATGACGGCGATTCGTCTGCATGTGCGGGTCGCCGACGCCGGGCAGCGCTTGCATCCCAATGGCGAGCGACACTTGCGCAGCCTTGAGGCGTTGCGCGAGCTGTATCCAGTGTCGTTGCTCGAACAAACGCTGATCATTGCCCGACGTTGTACTTTCGACCTAGGCCAGTTGCGCTACCAATACCCGCGTGAACTGGTGCCCGAAGGGCAGACCCCGACTTCCTGGCTACGCCGGTTGACCGAACAAGGCCTGTGCCGACGTTGGCCTGAAGGGCCGGACAGCACGGTCATGGCGCTGATCGAAAAGGAACTGAAGCTGATCGCCGAGCTCGGTTACGAGAGTTACTTCCTCACCGTCGAAGATATCGTCAGCTTCGCCCGCAGCCAGCGCATTCTGTGTCAGGGGCGCGGTTCGGCCGCCAACTCGGCGGTGTGTTACGCCTTGGGCATCACTGAAATCGACCCGAGCCGGACGAGCATGCTGTTCGAGCGCTTCCTCTCCAAAGAGCGCAACGAGCCGCCGGACATCGACGTCGACTTCGAGCATGAGCGCCGCGAAGAAGTCTTGCAGTACGTGTTCCAGCGTTATGGCCGGACCCGGGCTGCGCTGACGGCGGTGGTCAGCACTTACCACGGTGCCGGCGCGATCCGCGACGTGGCCAAGGCCCTTGGTTTACCGCCGGATCAGGTCAATGCGCTGGCCGATTGCTGCGGCCATTGGAGCGACGATGTACCGCCGCTGGAGCGTTTGCGCGAAGGTGGCTTCGACCCGGACAGCCCGGTGTTGCGCCAGGTGCTGAGCCTGACCCGGCAGTTGATCGGCTTCCCCCGGCACCTGTCCCAGCATCCGGGCGGTTTCGTGATTTCCGAGCAGCCGCTGGACAGCCTGGTGCCGGTGGAGAACGCGGCCATGGCCGAGCGCACGATCATCCAGTGGGACAAGGACGACCTGGACATGGTCGGCCTGCTCAAGGTCGACATTCTTGCCCTCGGCATGCTCAGCGCCATTCGCCGTTGCTTTGACCTGTTGCGCGACCATCGCGGACGGGACCTGAGCCTGGCCAAAATCCCGTCCGAGGACCCGAAAACCTACGAGATGATCAGCCGCGCCGACACCATCGGGGTGTTCCAGATCGAGTCTCGGGCGCAGATGTCGATGTTGCCCCGGCTCAAACCCCAAAACTTCTATGACCTGGTGATCGAAGTGGCCATCGTTCGTCCCGGTCCGATCCAGGGTGGGATGGTGCACCCGTACCTGAGGCGACGTAACAAGGAAGAGCCGGAAACCTATCCCTCGGTACAGCTGGAGGCCGTGCTCAAACGCACTCTCGGCGTGCCGTTGTTTCAGGAACAGGTCATGCAGATCGCGATTGTGGCCGCCGATTACAGCCCCGGCGAGGCCGATCAGTTACGCCGTTGCATGGCGGCCTGGAAGCGCCACGGTGGCCTTGAACCGCACCAGAAGCGCCTTCGCGAAGGCATGCTGAAAAACGGCTACTCGGAGGAATTCGCCGCGCAGATCTTCGAGCAGATCAAGGGCTTTGGCAGCTACGGTTTTCCCGAATCCCACGCCGCCAGTTTTGCCTTGCTGACCTACGCCAGCTGCTGGTTGAAATGCCATGAGCCGGCGGCGTTCGCCTGTGCGCTGATCAACAGCTGGCCGATGGGTTTCTACAGCCCGGACCAGATTCTCCAGGATGCACGCCGGCATCAGTTACAGATCCGTCCGGTGGACGTGGCCGCCAGCGATTGGGATTGCAGCCTGGAGCCGACTGACGGTGAGCAACCGGCGATTCGCCTGGGGTTGCGCATGATCAAGGGCTTTCGCGAGGACGATGCACGCCGCATCGAAGCAGCGCGTTTGCAGGGTGAGTTCATCGACATCGCCGACCTGGGCGAGCGCGCCCGACTCGATGCCCGAGCCCAAGAACAACTGGCCGACGCCGGAGCGTTGCGCCGGCTGGCCGGTGATCGCCATCGCGCGCGCTGGGAAGTGGCGGGGGTACAGAAACAACTTGGGTTGTTCGCCGGGTTGCCGAGCCAGGAAGAGCCTTGCGTGGTGTTGCCCAAACCGACCGTGAGCGAAGACCTGCAAGCCGATTACAGCAGCGTCGGCACGACCCTCGGCCCGCATCCGCTGGCATTGTTGCGCGATGAGTTGCGCTCCCGACGTTGCCGCAGTTCACGGGAGTTGCTGGAGGTCGAACATGGGCGCAACGTCAGCGTCGCCGGCCTGGTCACCGGCCGCCAACGCCCGGGCACGGCCAGTGGCGTGACCTTCGTGACACTTGAAGACGAGTTCGGCAACATCAACGTCGTGGTCTGGCGCGACCTCGCCGAGCGTCAACGCAAAGCACTGATCGGCTCGCAATTGCTCAAGATCGACGGCCGCTGGGAGAAGGTCGGCGAAGTCCGGCACCTGATCGCCGGACGTTTGAGTGACCTGAGCCCGTTGCTCAACGGCATCAGCGTGCACAGCCGGGACTTTCACTAAGTCACCCGGATCGCTCAAAGAGCTGACGCCAAAAAAAATTTAAACACTGTCTTCAATAGTGCACTTTGGCATAATGCCGCCCGCCGACGTCCTGCACGTCGCTTATCGATTCGAATCCCCATCGCTTTTTCGCCACCACAATCCGTAGTGGCGGGTCGCTGTCATGCCGGGATAAACCGTTTTTCAGAAGGAGTGCACAGTGAGAATGATCTCTCGAATGGTGGTATCAGGGGCAGCGATTGCCGTATTAGGCGCGATGGCCGGGTGTGCGACCGAAAGCTCCCGCGCATTGCCGGTAGCCAAAGTCGAAAGCGCCAGCCAGGCCTTTGTCGGTGTTCGAGTGCCGATGGCTGTCGGCAAGTTCGACAACCGTTCGAGCTACATGCGCGGGATCTTCTCCGATGGTGTGGATCGCCTCGGCGGTCAGGCCAAGACCATCCTGATCACTCACTTGCAGCAGACCAACCGTTTCAGCGTGCTGGACCGCGACAACATGGGCGAGATCCAGCAGGAAGCGGCGATCAAGGGGCAGTCCCAGCGCCTCAAGGGTGCCGACTTTGTGGTGACCGGCGACGTCACCGAGTTCGGTCGCAAAGAGACCGGCGATCACCAGCTGTTCGGCATTCTTGGCCGTGGCAAGACCCAGGTGGCATACGCCAAGGTCAACTTGAATATCGTCAATATCAGCACCTCGGAAGTCGTTTATTCGACTCAGGGCGCAGGTGAATATGCCTTGTCCAACCGTGAAGTCATCGGCTTCGGCGGTACTGCTGCCTACGATTCGACCCTCAACGGCAAGGTGCTCGACCTGGCCATGCGCGAGGCGATCAACCGCCTGGTGGACGGCATGAATTCAGGTGCATGGAAACCGGGCAACTGATCAAGGTCGATGACAAGGAGCGTTACAAGCATGTTCAAGCGTTATATGTCGTGGGCGCCGATGGCGTCGATGTTGCTGGTGAGTGGCCTGCTGGCCGGATGCAACAGTCCGAAAACCCTTTACCAGTGGGAAGGCTACCAGCCACAGGTTTATGAGTATTTCAAAGGCGAAGAGCCCAAGGAAGCCCAGGCCGAAGCGCTGGAGCGCGACCTGCAAAAGATCAAGTCCACCGGCAAGACTCCGCCGCCTGGTTACCACGCGCACCTGGGGCTGTTGTACCTGAGCCTGGGCAAGGACGATCAGATGGTGCAGCAGTTCAGAACCGAGAAGACCCTGTTTCCCGAGTCGACGCCGTACATGAACTTTCTGCTTAAAAACGCCAAGACCGGAGATGCCCAATGATCGCGCGCTCATTGAAACTGATGGCCGGTTTGCTGGCCCTGGCCGTTCTCGGCGGTTGCGTCAGCCCCAAGACCGTGGACTACTCGGCTTACAAGCAAAGCCGTCCAAAAACCATTCTGGTGCTGCCGCCGCTGAACAACTCGCCGGACGTCAAGGCGTCCTACAGCATGCTCTCGCAGGTTACGTACCCGCTGGCTGAAGCCGGTTACTACGTGCTGCCGATCGCGCTGGTCGACGAGACGTTCCACCAGAACGGCCTGACCACGCCGGCGGACATCCACCAGGCGCCGGCCAACAAACTGCAAGAAATCTTCGGTGCCGATGCCGCGCTCTACATTACCGTGACTGACTACGGCACTCGCTACATGGTGATCTCCAGTGCAACCGTGGTTACCGCCAGCGCGAAACTGATGGACCTCAAGACGGGCACAACCTTGTGGACTGGCTCGGCCAGCGCGTCGAGCGAAGAGGGTGGCAACAACAACTCAGGTGGTTTGGTGGGTCTGCTGATCACCGCAGCGGTCAAGCAGGTCATCAACAGCTCAACCGACGCCGCTCACCCGATTGCCGGTATCACCAGCGCACGACTGTTGTCAGTGGGGCACCCAGCGGGCTTGCTGTACGGGCCGCGGTCGCCGATGTACGGCACCGACTGATATTCCGGTTGCCGACATGCGGTGCTCAACACAGCGGCGGGCACGAGACTATTCTGGTGGGTGAGGGCGCTGACAATAACGACACGTCCGACCAACGGGCACCGCTGGTCTGATTGATAGTCGACAGCAACCGCCGAGCGAGGCCATTCTGATAACTGGCGAGCGCGCGCAAAGGCGTTCGCCACCGATCAACAAACGGAGGTGTTCCATGCCGGTTAATCATGACCTGTATCAGGACCTGAGCTGCTCAAAGGAAGTCATTCAGCAAAAGCGTGCCAATGATCCTCACCTGAACGCGCTGCTGGACAAATATTCGGATATCGACAAGCAGGTCCTGAAGGCAGAAGCCCAGGCTCTGGCAGATGACGAAGTGACAAAGCTCAAGGCAAAGCGCCTTTCGATCAAAGACGAAATATCCCGGAGTTTGAACGGTTCTGTCAGAACGTGACCAACGTAGGGGGGCGCCTTGTCGCCCCCTGTTCGGCCCCTACTCTGATGATTGCAACGCTTTGGCCAATGGCAACCGCGCCATGTGGCTGGATTTGAGCGAGCCGAAATACAACCAGTCGCCGTACTCGCGAACCGTGGTGATAGGTGAGTAATTGCCGCTGCTGGCGTCCTGCAGATTGGCGATGATCCTGCCGTCCAGGTCCAGGCCCACCGCGAACGCACGCTTTTCTACCGGTTTGGGCAAAACCATCATTGCCCGCACGATCATCTTGCGCACAAACGGATACCCG
Organism: Pseudomonas sp. CVAP#3; assembly: GCF_018986375.1. NCBI lineage: Bacteria > Pseudomonadati > Pseudomonadota > Gammaproteobacteria > Pseudomonadales > Pseudomonadaceae > Pseudomonas > Pseudomonas sp. CVAP#3. The sequence goes on along the minus strand of NZ_JAHMSC010000004.1, from coordinate 191,864 downwards.
GCCGTGCCGTCGAGCAGGGCGTTACGGGGCGCGTACAGCGCGACCCAGAAACGCTCATGGCCATTGAAACTGAGGTTGTCCGGCAAGCCTGGCAGGTTGTCGACGAACACCTCGTGGCTGCCCGCCCGGGGACCGCTCAACCAATAGCGGGTGATGCGATAGGCGCCGGTTTCATTGACCAGCACAAAAGCATCGTTTGGCCCCAACGTGACACCGTTGGCGAATTCCAGCTGGTCGATCAGCTGTTCGGTTTTTCCTGTCTGGAAGTCGTAACGTAACAGGCGACCGTCGCCGCCGTGCTCGATAATCGCTTCGCCATCCTTGCCATACCCCCAGTGACTGGAAGCGTCGCTGAAATAGGCGTAATGCCCGGTCTTGTCGACGGCGACATCGTCGGTGAAGCCAAAGGGCAGGCCGTTGGCTTCAGTGCTCAACGCAATCAACTGACCCTGGGCGTCGAGGGACAGCAAGCCTTTGATCGCGTCGGCAATGATCAGCCGACCGTCCGGATGACGCGCCAGGCCCAACGGCCGACCGCCGGTGTTGGTCAGCACCTTGAGCGTCTTGCCATCGAGGCTGGTGCGGATCACCCGGCCATCGTGCAGACCGGTGATCAGGAAGCCGTCCTCCAGCAACAGTGCCTCGGGCCCGTTGATGTTCGCCGCGCCGGTCTGTTCCAGGCCTTTGAGTATCCGGTTCTCGGCGAAGACCCCGGATTGCAATGAGGGGGCCGGCTGCGGCGTCCAGGCCACCGGTTGAACCTTGGTCGGCGCGAGAAACAGAAACAGGCCGATCACGACCAGCAGTACTATCAGCACCCTGTGAACGCTGATTCGACGTGGTGTATTGCGCATCAGGCGATTGCCCCTGTCTGGACCGGAATCATCCGTTGTGCCATATCGCGCAAGGCCAGCATCGAGACTGCCGATTCGTGCTCGATACGCCGCTTGAGCAGTAGTCGATTGGCCAGGCGCATCAACCGTCCGCTGAAGCGGTATTCCAGGGTGCGAACAAAGCGCGTACCGCCACCCTCGCTGGCGCATTCATAGGTCAGCAGCAGTTCCAGGCCATGATCACCCTGAGCGCGAGCGCTCCAGCGCCGCCCCGGCAAATATTCGTCGACCTCCCAGCTCAAATGCCCGGCCCGCCCACCCGCATGAATGTCCTCTTCAAAGCGTGCCCCCGCGTACAGTGGTCCTGGCTGGCCGTCGACCTTCAGCGATGAAGGGTGCCACTCAGGCCAACGCGTCGCGGCGCTGGCGTAGGCGAGCACGGCGATCGGGTCGCGCGCGATGTCGATCCGGTGTTGCAGGCGGGTCATGGGCGCTCGCCGTGTTTGAAGGTGCGAATGATCGGGTTCAGCCTCCCAATACAGCGTGCCAAACAGGTAGTCCATCAGCGGAAAAACGATGTTGAAATTGCGCTCCTGCATCAGCTCGCGACGGTGATGCAGTGCGTGCAGGCGGCGCATCTGACGAATCCACGGCAGGCGGGTGACGGGATTGTTCGGCGGCAGATGTTCGCAGGCGTGAAACACCTCGTAGGCCAGGTAGCCGAGGATCATGCAGCCTGCGAACAGTCCGGCGACGTTGCCATTGAGGTGTTTGAGCAACCACCAGGCGGGCAGGGTGATCACCAGGCTGTGCAGCACAATCAGCCACGCCGGAAACAGAATCACCCGCCAGTCGCGCGCCGTATCGTAGGTCATGTAGCCGGGGGCAAAAAAACTGTGGTGATCGCCCGCGTGCCGGGTATAGAACAACCGCGCAAAAGCCTTTTTGTGATGGCCCAGGTGCCGGTGCACCACGTAGACCGCGAAATTGAAAAACAACAGCGTCAGCGGCACCGCCAGCCACTCCAGCGGTTGCACCTGGTGCACGGTGCTCCAGAACAGCGTGATGCCCAGCACACCGAAGGCCAATACAAAACCGCCGTGCAGCCACGGGTTGTAGAGCCGATGAATATCGGCCCGGTAACGGGCACGAAACGCCTGCGTGGTTTGCCTCACCGCGATCACCTGTTGTCGTTGTTATTAACCAAAGACTAGTCGCGGAGAAATTATTCAGCCAATGGATGTCGGGAGTGGGTGAGTATTCACGCCGAACGGGTGTGGATGTTGCTCAGATCAATGGATCCCAGCGCTGCGACCAGTCGCTGTCGGCTTTGACCAGTTCCCGCAACAACTCGAAGGCCTGTTGCAGCACCGCCGAGTCGCGATCCCGCGAGTACACCAGAAAGGTCGGGTAACTGAATTCCGGGGCTTTGGGCACTCGTTCCAGTACGCCGCTGTCGAGGTAGCTCTGAACCACCCGCGTGCGGAAATAACCGGTGCCACCGTTTTGCAGGATGTATTGCAGCGCCAGCGGGCCGAGATTGAAACTCACCGCGGCTTTGGCCTTATCCGGCAGCGCCGCGTCGTGCTGGCGCCGGAACTCTTTGCCCCAGTCGATATAGACGTAGGGCTCGGGTCTGGACGGCAGGCGCACCAGGATGAGTTTCTCCTCCAGCAGTTGCTCCACTTGCAGCTGTGGCCAGTACTCGGGTTGAAACACCAGCGCGGCATCCAGCACGCCCAATTCCAGCTGGCGCAGCAGGTTTTCGCCGTCGCGGATTTCTGTGCGCAAGGCGTGGCTGGGGATCTTCTCACGCAGTTCGCGGGCCCAACTGAGCATCAACGGGTTGCACAAACTGACCTCGCCGCCGATGTGCAGCACATTGCGGTAGCCTTCCGGCAACGGCAAATCCCGGCGCGCGGCTTCCCATGTCTGTACCAGCTGATTGGCGTACACCACGAAGGCTTCACCGTCTGCGGTCAGGCGAGCGCCAGCGCGGTTGCGCACAAACAAGGTGCTGGCGAGCTGGCTTTCGAGCTTCTGTACCCGAGCGGTGATCGCGGTCTGGGTGACGTGCAGCTTATCGGCGGCGGCTGCAAGACTGCCGCAGCGAACGATTTCCAGAAAGGTACGGGCGAGATCGATGTCCATAAGCAGTCGCTGAGGTGAAGAGCCCCGCAGTGTAGAGCAAGCGTGCGCCTGAACTCGAGTTGAATGAACAGGAAGCCGCGTGCACCGGGGCGAATCCACGCTCTACACTGCAAACCATCCCGGACAACAACGGACGTTCCCATGACAGCACAGTCGGCCACGAACATTCTCGACACCGTCGAAGGCCAACGTCTGGTTGGTGATGAGGCGGAGTGCTGGCGTGAGTGGGGCCCGTACTTGAGTGAACGGCAATGGGGCACCGTGCGCGAGGACTACAGCGCCGATGGCGATGCCTGGACGTATTTCCCGCATGAGCACGCCCGCAGCCGGGCCTATCGTTGGGGTGAGGACGGGTTGGCCGGGTTCTGCGACCGGGCCCAGCACTGGTGCATCGGGTTGGGGCTATGGAACGAGCACGACCCGATTCTCAAGGAGCGTCTGTTTGGCCTGAACAATGCCGAAGGCAATCACGGCGAGGACGTCAAAGAGCTGTATTTTTATGTCGATGGGGTGCCGAGCCATGCCTACATGCGCATGCTCTACAAATACCCGCAGGCTACGTTTCCCTATGCCGACCTGGTGGCCGAGAACGCTCGTCGCGGCCTTTGCGATACCGAGTATGAAATCCTCGATACCGGGGTGTTCGAGGACGACCGCTACTTCGACGTAACGGTGGAATACGCCAAGAACAGCCCGGACGATCTGTTGATGCGGGTCACCGTGCACAATCGTTCGGATCTGCCGGCGCGTCTGCGAGTCTTGCCTCAGGTGTGGGCGCGCAACACCTGGAGTTGGGGCGGTGACCGGCACATGCCCTGCCTGACGCTGACCGGTGACTCGGTCCTGGCGCAGCACCCGATGCTCGCGGACCGGCAACTCAGTGCCTGGGGCGAGGAGGGGTGTGAGTGGCTGTTCTGCGACAACCAGACCAATCATCCGAAACTCGACGGTGTGCCCGCCAACGGCCCGTTCAAGGATGGCATCAACGATTATCTGGTGGACGGTGTGGCGGGGGCGATTCGACGTGACGTCGGTACTCGGGTCGCGGCGCATTTCGTTCTCGAACTGGACGGGCTGGCGCGCAAAATCATCTACCTGCGCTTTGCGCCGACCGTCGCACCCAAGGTCAACGCCAAGGCGCTGTTCGAACGCCGTCGCCTGGAGGCCGATGACTATTACGCGGTACTGCAAGCTCAGATGCCTGACCCGGACGCGCGTAACGTTCAGCGTCAGGCACTGGCCGGGTTGCTCTGGTCCAAGCAGTTGTATTATTTCGACGTCAATCGCTGGCTCGACGGCGACCCCGGACAACCCTCGCCACCGCCCGGGCGGCTGCACATCCGCAACACCCACTGGCGGCATTTGTCGAACGCCGACATCGTTTCCATGCCCGACACCTGGGAATACCCGTGGTACGCCTCGTGGGACCTGGGCTTTCAGGCCGTTGCTTACGCGCTGATCGATCCGGGTTTTGCCAAGCATCAACTGCTGCTGTTGGTCAAAGACCGCTTCATGCACCCCAACGGCCAACTGCCGGCCTACGAATGGCGTTTCGACGATGCCAACCCGCCGGTGCATGCCTGGGCCAGTTGGCGGGTGTATCAGCGTGACAAGGCCTTGACCGGCGTCGGCGATATGGATTTTCTCGAGCGGATTTTCCACAAGCTGCTGCTGAATTTTTCCTGGTGGGTCAACCGCAAGGACGCCGAAGGTCGCAACCTGTTCCAGGGCGGGTTTCTCGGGCTGGACAACATTGCGCTGTTTGACCGTTCGGCCGCGTTACCACCCGGTTTTCACCTGGATCAGGCCGACGGTACGGCGTGGGTAGCGGCGTATGCGCTGGATTTGATGCGGATTGCCCTGGAACTGGCCAAGCGCAATCCGGTGTATGTCGACATCGCGGTGAAGTTCTTCGAGCACTTCCTCTATATCGCCGGCGCCATCAACCGCGTGGACGATGCCGCTGAAGGGTTGTGGGATGAGCAGGATCAGTTTTTCTACGATGTGCTGCACCGCCCGGATGGCGTCAACGAACCGCTGCGCCTGCGCTCTATCGTTGGCTTGATGCCGCTGTTTGCGGTGCAGGTGCTGGAACAGCACGAGCACGAAGGGTTGCCCGGCTTGCGTGAGCGTTTATTGGGCTTCCTGCATCATCGGCCGGACCTGGCGAGTCTGATTTCACGCTGGACCGAGCCTGGTAAAGGCAATCGGATACTGCTCGCGCTGTTGCGTGGCGAGCGCACCAAAAACCTGCTCAAGCGCATGCTCGATGAGGCCGAGTTCCTCTCCGAATTCGGTGTTCGCTCCTTGTCCAAAGCCTTCGCCGAGCATCCATTTGGCATGCAGATCAATGGCAACAAACTGTGTGCCGACTATGAACCGGCGGAATCCGGTTCGCGGTTGTACGGCGGCAATTCCAACTGGCGCGGGCCGTTGTGGATGCCGATCAATTACCTGCTGATCGAGTCGTTGCGTGAGTTTCATCGCTACTACGGCGAAAATTTTTCGGTCGAATACCCCAGCGGTTCAGGCTATCTGGCATCGCTTGCCCAGGTAGCCGACAGTTTGAGTCAGCGTTTGACCGGACTGTTCTTGCGGGATGAAAACGGTAGCCGACCGTCGATGGTCGGCTACGCGCAGCTCCAGGCCGACCCGTTGAGCTGTGACCTGGTGCTGTTTCACGAGTATTTCCATGGCGAAACCGGCCGTGGCCTCGGCGCGTCCCATCAAACCGGCTGGAGCGCGCTGGTGGCGTTGCTGCTCTAGCGAGCTCGTTCCCACGCTCCCGCGTGGGAATGCCTCTAGGGACGCTCCGCGTCCAGTGACGCGGAGCGTCACGGGCTGCATTCCCACGCGGGAGCGTGGGAACGATCACCAGGCCTATCAAGCGATCAGCGTTGCCTCGCGCTCCAATGCCCACGGCGCGATCAAGCGCTGCGGGGTCTGGCAGGTTTTGCGCTTGAACACGAAGTTGCGGCACTTCTCGGTGAACTGCTGGCGGTTGTGCACCATGTCCAGCTGCATCTGGGCCAGCTCGACCTCGCGACAGTGTTCTATCTGCTGAAGGTCCATGCTGGTTTTGCGCGCGCGAAATGCCGCGTACTTTTCATTGGTCAAAGCGCCCTTGGCCTGTTGCAACAGCCATTGGCTGAACTCGCGGGGGCAGCGTGGGCCAATGTCCTGGATCATCCCCAGCTGCCAGGCCTGAAACGCGCTGACCGGCAGGCACTCTTCGGTCAGCTTGTGCGCGATTTCGCTGCCCACTGCGCGGGGCAAGCTGTAGGTCCAGTATTCGGAGCCATACAAACCCATGGTTTTGTAATGCGGATTGAGCACGACACCCGCCCGGGCGAAAACGATGTCGGCGGCCAGCGCCAGCATCACGCCGCCAGCTCCGGCACTGCCGGTCAGGCCGCTGACCACCAATTGCCGGGCAGTCAACATTTCCTGGCAGACATCGTCGATCACCTGAATATTGGCCCAGGCTTCCAGCCCCGGCACCTTGGCTGCCTGAATGACATTGAGGTGCACGCCGTTGGAAAAGCTTCCACGACCGCCCTTGATCAGCAGCACTTGAGTGTCCCGGGCCTTGGCCCACTGCAGCGCTGCAACTAGCCGCTGGCATTGTTCGGTGCTCATCGCGCCATTGTAGAACTCGAAGGTCAATTCACCGACGTGGCCCGACTCCCGATAACGAATCGGTTGATAGGTCGCCTCATTGAACGGTTGGTTGGCGATCGATCCGTCCAGTACCGGTATTGCATCGAGTTGCCCGGCCAGCACATGCCGCGCCGGCAACTTGAAGGTTTCCTCCCCCGGCAAGGCCTTGCGCTTGAGCGAGCCGATCCACAGGCTGTGATCGCCGGTCGCGACCAGTACGGCATCGTCTTGCACGGCAAGGATTTCCCCCGGCGTACCGCTACGTGAATCGAGGTGCGCGTCGTACAGGTAATACTGCCCGCCGGCCAGGCTCGCCAGCACTCCGGGTTGACCGTCAGCGGCATCGATGCTGCGTTTGATGAACCGCGCACAATCGTGCCAGCTGAAGGTTCGGTCGGCCTGTTTCATGTTCGGCTTCAGGCGCCCGATGACGTTCGGTTGCGTGTAATCGAGGGGTGTCGGGACGAAATCGCTGGCGAATTTTTCCACCACGTCACGAATGCAATAGATCGCTGCGTCACTCACCGGGCCGTTGTACAGCTCGGATTTGCGCACGTCGGCGGGCATGTTGAATTCATAGGTCGACCAGATCGGTCCGGCGTCCATTTCTTCGACCGCTTGCAAGGCCGTAACGCCCCAGCGGCTGGCCTGCTGGGTGATGGCCCAGTCCAGCGCGCTGGCACCGCGGTCGCCGACGATGCCTGGGTGAATGATCACCACCGGGCGATCCGGGTTGCTCCAGAGCCGTTGCGGAACGCGATCCTTGAGAAACGGGCAGATCACCAGATCGGCCGCCGATTCCTCGATCTGTCGGCACACCGAGGCTTCGTCGGTGAACAGCACCACACTGGGCTCGTGACCTGACTGGCGCAAGTCCAGCCAGGCCCGTTGGGTCAAACCGTTGAACGCCGATGACAACAAAATGATCTTCAATGACCGCATGAGTGACTCTTCCCTGAGGATGCGCGGCCGGAGGCTCCCATTGAGCCGTCCCTGGCCTTTGATGGAGGCGCAAGGGTAGAGAGAGTGCGGCGAGGGTTAGCTGACCGAGATCAATCTGAAACGACAAAACCCGCAGCCTTGTGAAAAGGTGGCGGGTTTTGTGTTGTTCGCAGACACGGCCGAGAACTTGTGGCGAGGGGGCTTGCCCCCGTTCGGTTGCGAAGCAGCCGCTCCCTTGATCAACGGGAACTTCCAGATACAACGCGGACACCGGTTTTAGGGTCGCTTCGCGACCCAACGGGGGCAAGCCCCCTCGCCACAAGAGCCCCACGGTGTTGCGACTTGTGGCGAGGGAGCTTGCTCCCGCTCGGCCGCGAAGCGGTCGTAATCCGGCAATCGCGCTCCCTCTGGATACTCGCGGTGGCTGATTTCAGGGTCGCTTCGCAACCCAGCGGGAGCAAGCTCCCTCGCCACAATGACTGACGCCGGATTGGTTATTCCGGCTACTCCGGTGGATCGAGGTGATCCAGGGCGCGATTCACGGCGAGTTCGGCCAAGGAAATCATCTGTTGAATTGCCAGTGCGGTATTGCGTTTGGGCCCTTCAAGCTCAAACGCCAGATCGCTGGCCATGACATTCACCGAGGCGAGGGTCTCGCAGGCATGGGCCAGCAGGGTTTCGCTGTCGACGTCCGGGGCAATGACGAAAATGCAGCCGGGACGGCGATCAGCTAACAACTGCTTGGTTTCGGGCAGTACCAGGTAGTGATCGAGCGCGCGGTGCGCGGCGGCGTGGAGTTCTTTCGAGTCGAGGGAGGCGTAGGGGGAAACCGGATCGGTTTCGGGGGGATTCGGTGTGGCTTTGAACATGATGATGCTCCAAATGTAAGTAGAGGAACCATCACCCTCGCTACCAAACGAAGGGTGGTGGCCATACGCGGGTTGGTAGACCGGACACTTGGAAACCGGCGCGCCCGAGGGCGCCCTGCGCATGGCCACCATAAAAACAAATGCCGACAAAAAGCACCTGCATAAGGTGACGCTGTGCGCCGTGTGTCCGGGCTACCAAACCCGATCGCTGATAATCAGCGACACGGAAACGATAGAGGCGAGGACCAAAGCGCACAAGCCGGCGGATTCTGGCGCAGGTGTAGGCCGTGACGCAAGGCGTTGTAGCCTCTGATGGGCTCTGTGTAGGCAAGCTTAAACACCCGTAGTAGCTGTCGAGCCCGCGAGGCTGCGTTCGGGCGCGGTTTTACACCTTGGCAAGACCGACTCGGTGCACTCGCAGGTGTTATCTATGTAGGGCCTTACGTGGATGGCCAAGGCATAAAGTGCCCCCTGATCTTCAGGCAAGAAGATCGGACATCCACTTAAAGGGAATTAATCAACGTGCCAAACAGCAATGAATACTCATACACGGACGAACAGGTGAAAGCGGCGTTTTCAGACATCAGCGCCAGTCTGTTCAAAGACAAGGTCATTAGTACCTCCAACCCGCAAATGCTGATCGTGGCGGGTATCCAGGGCTCGGGGAAAACCTGGTTGCTGGAAGACTCACTACTGAAAACCGGCAACTATTCGAATTACATCAGGCTGTATCTACCTGAGTACCGCAAAAAGCATCCGCAGTATTCGCAGATGGAAACCCACGGGGTGCTGCACGTGTATGAGCACACCGAGGCCTTTGTGCGGGCGGTGTGCACAGAAATCTTCAAGAAGGCCTTTGCCGAGAAGTACAGCATCATCATGGAGTTGGCGCTGGACTCGGCAGACTTCGCGGCATTCCCGCCGCTGGCCGTGTCAGCCGGCTATCAGTTTGAAGTTCACGTGGTGGCCTGTAAAAAAGAGTTCACCCATTTGTCGACAATCACCCGTGGCTTGAAGAGCCTTCAAGACAAGCAACTGGAGCGCTTCCTGAAACTCTCGGAGCTTGAGGCGAGCCTGGGCAATGCCGAGAAAGTGCTTAACGCTTTTGAAGAGGCTTGCGTGCAGAAGGTCGGTTCTCAAATCACCCTGTATGAGCGCGGGTTCGGTGAACTGAAAAACCGAAAGGTCGTCTGTCGCAGCCAGTGCGACACGCTCGGTCAGTTGGCCGCGCAATCAGTGGTCGATCATAAGGGCGCGACAGTGGCTGTCGTTGACAACCCGGTCGCCATCGAGCGAGCCCCCGGCAAAACCTCACGCTCCTGTTACACAGCCTATAACCACATCGTCAGCGCCGAGGTCAGTCTCAGGCGTGATCGAAGGGAAATGGTCTGGGATTGCCAACTCGCGCTGCTGGAGGCGCTACGCCTGAATAATCAGGTCCCCGCATTCGTCAACACCGACCTGGTGGGTTACGTGTTCAAGCATTTGCATCACTGATCAACCGACAAGTAGCCCGCCGTCGGCGGGCTTCCTGCCAAACCCCTTGAGTCAAAACGCAAAACACGAACAGCCAAACGCGCCCCAGAACCCCTGGAAGTCACTGACGGGGGCGTTCGACAAGCGCGCCCGCTCATGGCTGTGGGCATGCACTGCGCAGGTGCCTGCGCATTGATGCATCTGGGCGGTGAGCGGTGCCAAGGGTTTCCAGTGCCCCGGCACGTTCACCACCGGTGACCAGTCGGGCATCACCGGCAGACGCGGCGGGCCAAGTTTTTCGAACTCGAGGCTGCCGTACACCACCTTACCGTTGACCACGGTCAGCACCGATTCAATCCATTTGATCGCTTCGTCGTCGATGCTGAAGTAGTCGGCAGACAACGCCACCAGATCGGCCAGTTGCCCGACCTTGATCTGGCCTTTTGTGCCTTGCTCGGAGGAGAACCAGGCGCTGCCATGGGTGTAGAGTTCCAGCGCCGTGTCGCGGTTCAGGCCTTGCGGGTACAGCTCCAAACCGCCGACGGTGCGGCCGCTGACCAGCCAGTAGAGCGACGTCCACGGGTTGTAGCTGGAAACCCGTGTGGCATCGGTGCCGGCTCCGACTGGAATGCCTTCGGCGAGCATGCGCTGGATCGGTGGGGTGTGCTCGGCGGCTTTGGCGCCGTAACGGTCGACAAAGTACTCGCCCTGAAAGGCCATGCGATCCTGAATCGCAATGCCGCCGCCCAGTGCACGAACCCGCTCGATGTTCTGCGGGGTGATGGTTTCGGCGTGATCGAAGAACCACGGCAGCCCGTCGAACGGGATATCGCGGTTGACCTTTTCGAACACGTCGAGCATCCGCGTGATCGATTCGTTGTAGGTGGCGTGCAGGCGAAATGGCCAGCGCTGCTCGACCAAGTGGCGAACCACCGGTTCCAGTTCCTGTTCCAAGGTCTGCGGCAGATCGGGGCGCGGTTCGAGGAAGTCTTCAAAGTCGGCGGCGGAGAACACCAGCATTTCGCCAGCGCCGTTGTGCCGCAGGAAATCGTCACCCTGGCCGTAGTGCGAGGTACTGGTCCAGTTCTTGAAGTCGGTCAGTTCTTCCTTGGGTTTTTGGGTGAACAGGTTGTAGGCGATGCGCACGCTCAGTTGCTGGTCCTTTGCCAACTGCTGGATGACCTGATAGTCGTCCGGGTAATTCTGAAAACCGCCACCGGCATCGATGGCGCTGGTGACGCCGAGACGATTGAGTTCGCGCATGAACTGCCGGGTCGAGTTGACCTGATATTCCAGTGGCAGCTTCGGCCCCTTGGCCAGTGTCGAGTACAGAATCATCGCGTTCGGACGGGCGATCAGCATGCCGGTTGGGTCGCCATTGGCATCGCGCTGGATTTCGCCACCCGGCGGGTTCGGGGTATTGCGGTCGTAGCCAACCACTTTCAACGCCGCGCGGTTGAGCAGGGCGCGGTCATACAGGTGCAGGACGAACACCGGGGTGTCAGGTGCAGCCTTGTTCAGCTCTTCAATCGTCGGCAGGCGCTTTTCGGCGAACTGGAACTCGGTCCAGCCACCGACCACCCGTACCCATTGCGGTGCCGGTGTGCAATCGGCCTGGTCCTTGAGCAGGCGCAAGGCGTCAACCAATGACGGCACGCCTTCCCAGCGCAGTTCGAGGTTGTAGTTAAGGCCGCCACGGATCAGGTGCAGGTGCGAGTCGTTGAGACCGGGGATCACCGTGCGTTTTTGCAGGTCGATGACTTGCGTGCTGGCGCCGCGCAGGGGCATGACGTCCGTATCATTGCCGATGGCGATAAACCGCCCGTCCTTGATGGCGACCGCACTGGCGTGGGGTTTATCCCGGTCAACCGTGTGCATGCGACCGTTGAACAGGATGAGATCGGCTGGGGAGTTGGTCATGCTGGTGCTCTGCGCAAATAGAGGACTGGTCCAGGCACTGACGGTGCCCTCCGAAAGGCCTTGCAGTACGCGGCGATGGCTGAAATCGTCGTGTTCATCAGGTGGGCTCATGGCGCCGTTCTCCGCAGTGTTCGGTCGAGCGGGCAGTCGGATGCGTAACCCATACGACCAGCAAAGAATATAGACGGCAAATTCGCATTCGATGTGTGGGCGGGCACATTTACGACCGGCAGAAACGACGAATCCCGCCATAAAGGCGGGATTCGCAGGCAGCCAGAGGGCTCCCGAGGCTGGGAGCCGTCGTCTTAGCTTGGGAACAGCTCGGACAGTTTCATGGCCAGCATCATGTCGCCTTCAGCGCGCAGTTTGCCGCCCATGAATGCTTGCATGCCATCGGTCGAACCATCGACGATGCCTTCCAGGGTTTCGCCGTCCATGACCAGAGTCACTTGGGCGTCCGGGTTTTCGCCTTCTTTCAGCTCGCAAGTGCTGTCTTTGACGATCAGTGAGAAGTTCTTGGTGTCGTCGATGCGGAAACCGAAAACCAGGTCCAGGCCGGCAGCAGCGGCTGGGTTGAACTTGGCTTTCATGGCTTGTACGGCGTCAGCTACGGAGGTCATGGTTCGATCCTTTTATGAAGTGTTACAACAAGGGTCACAGTGATCCGGACTCAACGGAATGTGATGAGTTCCGGGGCCTTCAGCAGTTGTAAATGTGCATGACTGTTGAAGGAAGCCAGTGTCACCTCGCGACCACGGAACTTCAGTTGGTTGAGCGAGGTGTTAACGATTTGCCAATTCAGTTCAAAGGCCTGCCTGGCCGGCATTTGAGTAATCAGGTGGAGCAGGGCAGTGATGGTCCCGCCGGACGTGAATACGGCGATTTTCTGGGTGTTGTCGGCCTGCTCGAGAATACGCTGCAAGCCGGCCTGGACCCGCTCGACGAAGCCTGGCCAGCTTTCCAATCCCGGTGGGTCGTAAGTACCGGCCAGCCAGCGCTCGATGATCAAGGCAAAGATTCGTTGAAACTCGCCGCGATTCTGCGCGGCATTGCGCAGAATATTCAGGGCTTCGGGCTCTTCGGGCAGCAGGTCTGGAAGCAGTGCGCGGATCACCGCGTCGGCGTCGAACTCGTTGAAAGCCGAATCGATTTCCAGAGGGGGCACCGGCAGGCCGACAGCGCCGAATTGTGCCAGGGCGCTGTTGGCGGTGTGTTGTTGGCGACGCAGGTCGCCCGACAGGCAGCGATCGAAACTCAATCCCAGTTCAGCCAGGTGACTGCCGAGTATTTCTGCCTGGCGAATACCGGTCGGCGACAGCACGTCGTAGTCGTCTGCACCGAAGGAGGCCTGGCCATGTCGAATCAAATAGATGCTGCCCACGTCCGCGTCATCCGGGTACGTTGAAGGTTTTGCGAGGTTATGAGGATGGCGATGAGCTGTCAATGAAAAAACATACGCTTGTTTGAAATGCTCGTTGGAGGCCTGTCACAGAAGGTTTCGCGACTGGTCGCAACGCGGCCGCATGGGTATGCTGAAGGTATACGCGCCCGCGAGTTCTGCGGCGCACTGTCGTTAAGGAGTCAATGTGGATTTTCTTGCCGAGTACGCAAGTTTTCTGGCTAAAACCGTTACCCTGGTGATCGCCATTCTGGTGGTCCTGGCCAGCTTTGCGGCGTTACGCAGCAAAGGCCGGCGCAAGTTCACGGGCCAGTTGCAGGTCAGTAAACTCAATGATTTTTACAAGGAACTGCGTGAGCGCCTGGAGCAGACACTGCTCGACAAGGACCAGCTCAAGGCCTTGCGTAAATCCGAAGCCAAGTCCGAGAAAAAACAGAAGAAAAAGCCGGAAGCCAAACCCCGGGTGTTCGTGCTGGATTTCGATGGCGATATCAGGGCTTCGGCGACTGAAAGCCTGCGCCACGAGATCACCGCGCTATTGTCCTTGGCCACGCCAAAGGACGAAGTCGTGCTGCGTCTGGAAAGCGGCGGTGGCATGGTTCACAGCTACGGTCTGGCGTCCTCGCAACTGGCGCGTATTCGTCAGGCTGGTGTGCCATTGACTGTGTGTATTGACAAGGTCGCGGCCAGCGGCGGTTACATGATGGCGTGCATCGGCGAGAAGATCATCAGCGCGCCGTTTGCCATTCTGGGCTCGATCGGGGTGGTGGCGCAGTTGCCTAACGTCAATCGGTTGCTGAAAAAGCACGACATCGACTTTGAAGTCCTGACGGCGGGTGAGTACAAGCGCACGCTGACAGTGTTTGGCGAAAACACCGAGAAGGGCCGGGAGAAGTTTCAGGAAGACCTGGACGTGACTCACGAATTGTTCAAGAACTTCGTCTCACGCTACCGGCCGCAACTGGCCATCAATGAAGTGGCCACCGGTGAAATCTGGCTGGGTGTTGCCGCGCTGGAAAAACGACTGGTCGATGAGCTGAAAACCAGCGATGAATACCTTGCCGAACGGGCCAAGGGTGCGGAACTGTTTCACCTGCATTATGCCGAGCGCAAGAGCCTGCAAGAACGCGTTGGCCTGGCGGCCAGCAGTTCGATTGATCGGGTCTTGTTGACGTGGTGGAGCCGTCTCACCCAGCAGCGTTTTTGGTAAGAAACACGGGACTCTAGCCACTGTTATTGCAGCGTCGAGTGCAATGCTCGGCGCTGCACAGGCTCAGCCGCTGGTGTTTACCCTCCGTATCTCAGTCTTTTGAGGCCGTCGTGTTTTCCCACCAGATTGAAGACATTTCCTGCTTTTTTTGCGGCAGGCGATGCATAAGCTCTTAGCTCCCGAATCAACTGCAAAGGATTGCAAATGATGGCGCTAGAGAGTCAACACCAGCCTGTCACCAGCCGGTTATCTGCTCAGAAAAAACAACCACTGTCGAGCCTTGCTCTCGACGTTGTATTGCCCTCGACCCCGACCCAATTTGCCGCGAAGCTGATCGAGGAACGTTGGGGAGCAGAGTTATTGGCTGCTCGCCTGGTTGACCTCAATTACCATTTTTATGGTTACCCTGCACAACAGGACGTGCAGCAAGGCCGGGTCAGAAAATCACAAAGCCTGGTACAGGCCCTGTTGTCCAACGATCAGACCGTGGGCGCGGGTCGTTTCGGGGAAACGGCATTCGGCCTGTACACACCTCCTGCCGTGGGCCCGGAAGTCCAAATCGTCGAGATCGATGAGTCTATCAAGCCAGACGGTGGGCTCCAGGACTATGAGGGCATCTATCGTCAAACCGTCCCTCAGCGCTACGGTCCGAGCACTCAGCTGAAGCTGCAGCCGGCAGAGTTCAAGAAGTGGGTGTGGGAGCTGGAGTTCAAGGACAAATACACCGCTTATGTGCACGCTGCGTGGCCGTCCGACGAGGTCTGTCTTGCACCGCAAGGTTATCCGCTGCGCACTTCGGTCAAGACGGCCTTTGTCATGGCGGCTTATTTGCAGCACCAGGAAAACAGCCTGAGCGAGGACGGACTCAAACTGGCGCTGCGGGCTGCCGGGTTTGAGCCGCAGCAAACATGGGAGCAACTGACAGTTGAGCAATTGAAAGCCTGGGCGACGACCGAGTCTTCCATAGAGGCTGCGCGTCTGGTCGTTTACCGTTATGTATCGAGCGATATCTGGAGCTTTCGGGAGAAAACCAGTGAGCGGATTTTGCTTTATATCCCGAGTAACTCTTCTCCGTTCCACGAGTTTGCCGATCAACAGACGTTGCACAAATGGGTGGCCGAGGTGGGCGGGGATGTTGCCAGGAACGCGGCTCTGGCAACGCATTTTTCCGAAGATGACCGGCAGGACGGTACGTTCCACGCGGGTGTGTTGACCGCGTTGGACGGCATGGCGATTTACCCCAAACAGCATCATTTGAAGAAAGGCCATGGTTTTTTCAACGATGATGGTTACTGGGATCCTGCCGATTACATTCACTTCGAGGTCGCAACGTCTCCAATCGATCCCTTCGCGCAGTGGGTGTTGCTGATGAAGCAAGCAGCCCAGTCCAGTATTGAATCGATTCGAGACGATGCCCAGGTCAATCGGGATGATTTGAGTGCGGTGGTTCAGCCCATTGTGCAATGGATCAACAAATTTGGTCCCTTGGCGTTGTTCGTTCCGGGTGGCGAAGGTTTGTTGGCGCTGGCCGGGTTGATCGATGCCGGTTATGGGTTGGCTCAGGCGGTTGATGGCAAGACCTCTGAAGAGCGCTCGGCAGGTGTCACGCGTACCATATTCGGTTTGCTCAATGCCTTGCCACTGGCCGCGGAAGGGGCAGCCATCAAGGCCGAAGAGCATGCCGTCGGCATTGGGTCTGAACCCGGTCCTGCCCCTGCGCTTGTGGACGAACCCTTGTCCGGCGAGCCCTGGCTGGTGGCCGGAAATGTTGCACCTTCCGCCGCTGCCGCTGAACGGGCACAGCTGATGCGAGGTATTGGGCCGAGTGTCGAGTCATTCAGCGATGAGGTTCTGGCCCAGATAGCGCATGTCAGCCCGGTGGACGATGATGTCTTACGCCTGATGCACACCGGGCAGCGGTCGCCGGCTCCGATGCTGGCGGATACCATCAGTCGTTTCACGCTCGATCAGGATCTGCAGCGTGCCATTGACGCGTTTCCCGAAGGCTCGGCGCAGGCCGAGCAGCTAAAGAGCACACGAGTCGGACAGTTCAAGCAGCGCTACGACGCGCTGCAGCATTCGGATAATGACTGGATCAGGTTGTTTCGGGATCAATACCCGGGTTTACCAAAAAGCGCGGTGGAGCAAATGCTCGACAGGTCGGGAGTGGACATTGCTGCGCCCCACACACGGGCTGACGCCAAGCGAGTGCTGGGGCAGTTGGGCGGCAAGGCGCAGCAGTACACGCAGCATGTACGTCTGTGCCGCGCCTATGAGGGGCTTTATCTAAAGTCGGTCGAAAACGCCGACAGTGATGTGCTCGTTTTGCAGGCACTGGAACGGCTGCCGGGCTGGTCGCGTGCGACTCGAATCGAGGCGCTCTACGAGCGAGTTGGTACGGCTGGCTTTGATCAAGCGCTGCTCGGGCTTTTGCCGCAAGAACAACGCACGGCCCTCGGTTTGCGTACAGGCCATGAATGGCAGGACTTGCAGTTCAAAATTCGGGAGAACGCCCTGCCGCGCTCCGAATTGATGCTCGGGCTACACCGGATGGACTCCGGATTGTCCTTTCAGCGTCTCGGGTTGCGAGGTGGTGGATTCCCTGACACCGCGCAGTCCGGCGAGCTGTCCACAGAGATGATGAGGCTTCAGGTTAAAGAGATTTACCCTGCTTTTACGACTGAGCAAGTGGATGAGTTTTTGTTGAATGCGGGAGCCCAGACCCAGGCCGATCTTTATCGGCTGAGGTTGCAGTCGGAGCAACTGCGCGTCGATATCACCGATTGGGTCGAAGACGTAACCGATGATGTCGAAGAGATGGATATCGAGATTCTGCGCGAGGGTGATGCGGAGGCCGAGGGAATGAGCGCCGCCGAGATTGAGGCGGAGAACGACGCGCGCATAGACGAATGGATGGATATTGAACGTGATACCCGATATGAACTGGCCGAGGCACTGATCGCCATTTGGCAAAAACGTAGCGGGCCAGACAGCAGGGTTTATCGGGATGGGCAGTTCATCGGCTTTCATCTGGACATGGACTTCGAGCAGATGCATTACCTCCCGCAGCTCAATGTAAAGTTGAACGACGTAGTTTCTCTCACCATGCCGAATTTCACGTTAACGCAGCGCGGCAGCCTTAACGGATTCCTTGAGTGTTTCCCCAATCTTCGCACGTTGAATATGCAGGGCGTTGATCTACGTCTCTTTGATCGCAATGGCATAGCGGTTGGTCGATTGCCGCCTGCCATCGGCCAGCTGTCTCGGCTTGAGGTCTTGAACCTGAAAGCGACCCGGCTGGTCCTGACGGAGGGAACCGTAGGCCAACTCGCCGAGCTCACCCGACTTCAGGAGCTCGATCTAAGCGAAAATCCGCTCGGTCTCTCGCCGGCAGTGTTTGATATGTCCGAATTGCGTCAACTCAATTTGAGAAGGGCAGAGCTTCGGTCGTGCCCGGTCTTTACTCTCGATTTTCATGGCCTGGAGCGGTTGGATCTGCGTGATAACCAGATTACCCGAGTGCCTGAGTCGGTTCGTAAGCAGTCGGTGGTCGAGGGCAACGTCTTGCTTTCAGGCAATCCGCTAACCGACGTAGACAGTCTGCGATGGATAGTGGCCCATCGAAAACAGACGGGGATCAACTTATGGATGGGGTCGGGGATACGCGGTGTTGCCAGGCCAAACGCCTGGTTGACCGGGCTTCTCCCTGAGCAGGCGGCACAACAGACTGCACGCTGGGAGCGTATTTTTGCAAAAGGGGGGAATGGTCGTTTCTTCGATACCCTGGCAGCGCTGACGCGCACGGCTGATTTCCTGGTGGACTACGCACCTTTGCAGCAGCGAGTGTGGCGGATGGTTGAAGAGATGGATGCTTCGCAGGAGCTTTGCCAACACCTTTTCGAGGGCATGGAATGGTCGGGCTTCGATGGGGGGGACCCGTTTGCCAGTTTTGTGCGACTGGAAGACAGAATCACTTTACTCAAGGAACCGCCTGTGAAAAAAGCCAGTCTCGATGGCGAGACTTTTCAAGCGTCGTAGGTGGGGGCGGGAAGTCTGTAGCCACAACGAAAAACCTTGAGTCCCGGCATAGGTGCCGGGCTCAAGGTTTTTTGTCGATCAGCGGCGACGGAACAGCGGCAGCGGTTCGTCGGTGGCAGCTTGATAGGTCACCGAGAAGTCCTTGAGGCTTTCAAGGGCTTCGTACGGGTCCTTGTCGGCGCGCAATGCATACGCGTCGAAACCGCAGCGGTGCAGGTAGAACAACTGGTCGCGCAGCACATCGCCGATCGCCCGCAGTTCGCCCTTGTAGCCGTAACGGTCACGCAGCAGGCGCGCGTTGGAGTAGTTGCGCCCGTCGGTGAAGGCCGGGAAGTTCAAGGCAATAACCTGGAACTGATCGACGTCGTCACCGATTTCCTCGGCTTCTTCATCGGCATCCAGCCACACACCTAAACCGCCATCACGCGCCTTGAGCGCATGCGCGTGATCGCGCCACAGGGCCAGCGGGACGATCAGGTCGTCGCAGTTGGAAATGCCGTCGAAAGTCGCGTCCTTGGGCAACAAGTGCCAGGTTTCGTCGATGACTTCGTTGTTCTTAATTATTCGCTGCATAGACGCGTTCCTTGAAGAGGTCGATGCCGATACGTTGATAGGTGTCGATGAAGCGCTCGTCTTCGGTACGTTGTTCCACGTAGACGTCGATCAGCTTCGAGATCACGTCAGGCATGTCGTCCTGTGCAAAGGACGGGCCGAGGATCTTGCCCAGGCTGGCGTCACGGCTGGCGCTGCCGCCGAGGGATACCTGGTAGAACTCTTCACCTTTCTTGTCCACTCCGAGAATGCCGATGTGCCCGACGTGGTGGTGACCACAGGCGTTCATGCAGCCGGAGATGTTCAGGTCCAGTTCGCCGATGTCGAACAGATAGTCCAGGTCATCGAAACGGCGCTGGATGGCTTCGGCGATCGGGATCGACTTGGCGTTGGCCAGGGAGCAGAAGTCGCCACCCGGGCAGCAGATGATGTCGGTCAGCAGGCCGATGTTCGGAGTAGCGAAACCTTGTTCACGCAATTCACTCCACAGGGTGAACAGTTGGCTCTGCTCGACGTCAGCCAGAATGATGTTCTGTTCGTGGGAGGTACGCAGTTGGCCAAAGCTGTAGCGGTCGGCCAGGTCGGCAACGCCATCGAGCTGCTTGTCGGTCAGGTCGCCCGGAGCAACGCCAGTCGGCTTGAGCGACAGGGTCACGGCGACATACCCCGGCTTCTTGTGAGCCAGGGTGTTGCGGGTGCGCCAGCGAGCAAAGCCCGGATATTGCTTGTCGAGTTCAGCCAGCTCTGCCGCCTGATCGTTCAGGGCTTTGTAGTCCGGATCGACGAAGTGCTTGGCGACGCGATGCACTTCAGCCTCGGTCAGCGTGGTCTGGCCACCGCGAAGGTGTTCCATTTCCGCATCGACTTTTTGTGCGAAGACTTCAGGTGTCAGGGCCTTGACCAGAATCTTGATCCGCGCCTTGTACTTGTTGTCGCGACGGCCATAGCGGTTGTACACACGCAGGATGGCGTCGAGGTAGCTCAACAGGTCTTGCCATGGCAGGAATTCATTGATGAACGCACCAACGACAGGCGTTCGGCCGAGGCCACCACCGACCAGCACGCGGAAACCCAGTTCGCCTGCGGCGTTGTGCACCGGCTCAAGGCCGATGTCATGGACTTCAATGGCTGCACGGTCCGACGTCGACCCGTTGATGGCGATCTTGAACTTGCGCGGCAGATAGGCGAATTCCGGGTGGAAGGTGGTCCACTGACGGACGATTTCGCACCACGGACGCGGATCGATCAACTCGTCGGCAGCGACACCGGCGAACTGATCGGTGGTGACGTTGCGCAGGCAGTTGCCGCTGGTCTGGATAGCGTGCATCTGCACGGTCGCAAGCTCAGCCAGGATGTCCGGGATGTCTTCCAGTGCCGGCCAGTTGAACTGGACGTTCTGCCGGGTACTGATGTGGGCATAGCCCTTGTCGTAGTCGCGGGCAATCTTGGCCATCATTCGCGTCTGGCGCGAAGTCAGTTGGCCATAAGGCACGGCAACCCGCAGCATCGGGGCGAAGCGCTGGATGTAAAGGCCATTTTGCAGGCGCAGGGGGCGGAATTCTTCTTCGCTCAGCTCGCCTGCCAGATAGCGTCGGGTCTGATCACGGAACTGCTTGACGCGGTCCTCGATGATCCGCTGATCGTACTCGTCGTATACGTACATATAGGTCCTGTTCTCAGGCTTGGGCCAATCAGGAACAGCTGCGTTTTCCGCTCGCTTGATTCCGATACTGCCTTGGCAATTCTGCGCGCACGGCCGCGCACTCCCCACGGAGCCGAGGCAAGATACCAGTTTGCGTTTATGCGCAAAAGTGATGTTTGAGTATATGTAAAGAACCAAATCGACTAATGAGACTGGTTATTGTCTTACCCACATTTGTGGTGCGGGCAATCCTCTACTTAACTGTGCTCGAGTCTTTCTGCAATCACCGATAAAACCGACAAGAGGCGATGCAATGAGCAACCCAACCAAAGCACGGAAAAGCGATAGCACCGTCGATGCATGGGCCATTCTGTTTCTGATCATCCTGGTAGTGGGCACTGCGGTGTTCTGGGTCAGCCATCAATAGGTAAACGTGTCCGGGCCCTGTTCTGAAGATTGTCGGACAAAACGTCGATTAATCGCGATTTGCCAGCACTTCGCTGGCTATAATGCGCGGCTAATTGCCGGGGCTCGGATATTTAATGTTCAAGTTTTTCTGTGGGGTATTGCTATCGGTTTGCTCGGCCTATGGGGCGGGTACGCAAGCGGCGTCGGTGCTGTTCCTGAGCCCCGGCACCTCTACGGAAACTTTTTGGCTCAGCTATTCGCAATTCATGCAGGCTGCCGCCCGGGATCTGGGCATGGACCTGCAGATTCAGTATTCCGAGCGCGTGCCTGAAACCACGATCAAGCAGGCACGTGAAGCCTTGCAAGGGCCAAAACGCCCGGATTATCTGGTGTTCGCCAACGAGCAATATGTTGCGCCGGAAATTTTGCGGCTGTCCGAGGGCAGCGGCGTGAAGCTGTTTATCGTCAATAGCGCGCTAAACGCTGATCAACTGGCGTTGCTCGGCAATCGCGAGAAAAAATACCCGGCTTTGCTCGGTAGCCTGGTACCCAACGATGAGGAGGGCGGTTACCTGATGCTCAAGGAGTTGATCCGCCTGCATCCTCCGGTCGCCCCCGGCCAGAAACTTGAATTGCTGGCATTTGCCGGTTTGAAAATCACGCCGGCCTCGCAGTTGCGTGAAAAGGGCTTGATGCGGGCGTTGCGCGAGCACCCTGAGGTGCATTTGCAGCAACTGGTGTACGGCGGGTGGAACCGTCAGCGCGTCCATGAGCAGGCGACGTTGCTGTTCAAGCGCTATCCGCAGACGTCGCTGATCTGGACGGCCAACGATGAAATGGCGTTCGGCGCGATGCAGGCCTATGAAGAGGCGGGCGGCACGCCGGGCAAGGGCGCGCTGTTCAGCGCCGTCAATACCTCGCCGTCAGCCTTGCAGGCACTGCTGGATGGTCGTCTTAGCGTATTGGTAGGCGGACACTTCAGTCTGGGCGGCTGGGCACTGGTGCAGTTGCATGACTATGACCAGGGTGTCCATGTCGAACGATATGGCGGTCGTGACCGGCAGGTCCCGCTGTTGCAGTTGATTGATCGGGAGCAGGCCAGGCGATTGTTGGCCATGGGTGCCACGCAGAACTACGGCGTGAACTTCCGCAGCCTGTCGGCCAAGGGTCATCCTCTGAGTTATCGCTACCCGTTCAGCCTGCAAACCCTCATGCACTGAGGGTGGGCTAAACCCCGGCGAGATGCAGGACCAGTTTCACGATACCGAATAGCGTCAGTGCAAAGACAGCCGTGAATAAAATGCCGAGCACCACGAAATGACTGGGCTTGCCGTGCGTGAAGTCGCGTGCGCGGTTCTTCCCGCTCTGCACGCCAAACGCTGCCGCCAGCACGCTGTGCAGCATTTGCCAGAAGCTGGGTGGTTTGTTGTCGACTGGATCGTCCATAAATCCCTCGTCACCGGAGTGTATGAGGCAAGCATAGTCAATCTTCCCGGGGTCGTGAGGCCACCCACCCACTAGGGTCAGCTCAACTGGCTCACATAAGTGCCCGTGCCCTTGAGAATGTTCTGCAACGTTTCTTCCACTTCAGCCAGATCCGCCGGCGCGGTGCTGTGGTGGATTTCCAGATGATCGTCGCCATTCAGCGCATCGGCGTCAGCGGCGGCTATTTCGATCAGCAGGCGGGTAGGGCTGAGGGTGACTTTCACGCCGTCGAGGGTCGACGGTTCACCATCAAGGGTGATCTCCAGCTCATCTTCATCCGGGTAGCGAGTCATCAAAAACATCTCGCCCTGATTGCTGTGGCAGCAGAGCATGGCCATGTTGTCTTCTTCGTCATCGCACGGGTTGGCGATCAGGTGGGCGGTGGTCAGTTGCATGGGAAAATTCCTCGCTCAACGAGCGTTATGAAGACGACAAAAGCCGATTCTGCCAGCCCGAGTGAATTTCTGCTCGGATGTGTGTCTGAAAGTGTGTTGTGAACACTACAGGGGGAGTCGGTCATTTCTGGTACGAAGGCACCGTAAATCCGGGCATAAAACCGTCTTTTTTTCACGCAACTGCTAGTGTTGTTCGATGCGCTGCCGATGAGTTACGTGCCGATGACCGAATATGTCGCAGCATCGCAAGCAGGCAGGTTGTCGCACCCGATAAGCTGCGCAACCAATGGGCACCTCTAAAGACATTGCTTGTCTATCCGGTAGTCGTTTTTACAGATGCCCATTCATGGAAGGTGAATGTGACCTGAGTGTCTCGTCCAGCTTCACCCATCTGTCACCCTGTTAACCTCTGCCCGAGATTCAGGACCTGGGTGACGGATTGCCCCGACAGGGGTTTTGCACGCGACGCTTCCATCAATAACAAGCCCAAGCGGAGTACCACAGATGGCGTTCTTCACCGCAGCCAGCAAAGCCGACTTCCAGCAACAACTGCAAGCGGCACTGGCGCAGCACATCAGTGAACAGGCACTGCCACAAGTGGCGCTGTTCGCTGAACAATTCTTCGGCATTATTTCCCTCGATGAGCTGACCCAGCGCCGGTTGTCCGACCTCGCCGGCTGCACTCTTTCTGCCTGGCGCCTGCTTGAGCGCTTTGATCACGCGCAACCGCAAGTGCGCGTTTACAACCCGGATTACGAACGTCACGGCTGGCAGTCGACCCACACGGCGGTCGAAGTGCTGCATCACGATTTGCCATTTCTCGTGGACTCGGTGCGCACCGAGCTGAACCGTCGCGGTTACAGCATCCACACCTTGCAAACCACGGTGCTGAGCGTGCGTCGCGGCGCCAAGGGCGAGCTGCTGGAAATCCTGCCTAAAGGCACCCAGGGCGAGGGCATTCAGCAAGAATCGCTGATGTACCTTGAGATCGATCGTTGCGCCCATACCGCCGAACTCAATGTATTGAGCAAGGAGCTGGAGCAGGTTCTCGGTGAAGTCCGCGTTGCGGTCGCCGATTTCGAACCGATGAAAGTCAAGGTCCAAGAACTGATCGAAGGCATCGACAAGAGCAAATTTGCCGTCGATGCCGAAGAAAAGAGCGAGATCAAGGGCTTCCTCGAGTGGCTGGTAGGCAACCACTTCACGTTCCTCGGTTACGAAGAGTTTGTGGTTCGCGACGACAAGGATGGCGGTCATATCGAGTATGACCAGAACTCGTTCCTGGGCCTGACCCGATTGCTGCGCGCCGGCCTGACCGCCGAAGACCTGCGTATCGAAGACTACGCCGTGAACTACCTGCGCGAACCGACGCCGCTGTCGTTCGCCAAGGCTGCGCACCCAAGCCGTGTACACCGTCCGGCTTACCCTGACTACGTGTCGATCCGCCAGATCGATGCCAACGGCAAAGTCATCAAGGAATGCCGTTTCATGGGCCTGTACACCTCGTCGGTGTATGGCGAAAGCGTGCGGGTCATTCCGTACATCCGTCGCAAGGTCGACGTCATCGAACAGCGCTCCGGCTTCCAGTCCAAGGCGCACCTGGGCAAGGAACTGGCCCAGGTACTTGAAGTACTGCCGCGTGACGATCTGTTCCAGACGCCGGTCGACGAGCTGTTCAGCACCGTGATGTCGATCGTGCAGATCCAGGAACGCAACAAGATTCGCGTGTTCCTGCGTAAAGACCCGTACGGTCGCTTCTGCTACTGCCTGGCCTACGTGCCACGCGACATCTATTCCACCGAAGTGCGTCAGAAGATCCAGCAAGTGCTGATGGATCGCCTGAAAGCCAGCGATTGCGAATTCTGGACCTTCTTCTCCGAGTCCGTGCTGGCCCGTGTACAACTGATTCTGCGGGTCGACCCGAAGAACCGTCTGGACATCGACCCGCTGCTGCTGGAAAAAGAAGTGGTTCAGGCCTGCCGCAGCTGGCAGGACGACTACGCAAGCCTGGTCGTGGACAGTTTCGGCGAAGCCCAGGGCACCAATGTGCTGTCCGACTTCCCGAAAGGCTTCCCGGCTGGCTACCGCGAGCGTTTCGCCGCGCATTCGGCTGTGGTCGACATGCAGCACCTGCTGAGCCTGAGCGAAAAAAATCCGCTGGTCATGAGTTTCTATCAGCCGCTGGGTCAGGTGTCCGGTCAGCGTGAGCTGCACTGCAAGCTGTACCACGCCGATACCCCGCTGGCCCTGTCCGACGTCTTGCCAATTCTGGAAAATCTCGGTCTGCGCGTGCTGGGCGAGTTCCCGTATCGCCTGCGTCACAGCAACGGTCGCGAGTTCTGGATTCATGACTTCGCGTTCACCGCCGCTGAAGGCCTGGAACTCGATATCCAGCAGCTCAACGACACGCTGCAGGACGCCTTCGTCCACATCGTTCGCGGCGATGCCGAAAACGATGCATTCAACCGCCTGGTACTGACCGCCGGCCTGCCATGGCGCGACGTGGCGCTGCTGCGTGCTTACGCCCGTTACCTGAAGCAGATCCGTCTGGGCTTCGACCTGGGCTATATCGCCAGCACCCTGAACAACCACACCGATATCGCTCGCGAATTGACCCGGTTGTTCAAGACCCGTTTCTACCTGGCGCGCAAGCTGACCAGCGACGACCTCGACGACAAGCAGCTGCGCCTGGAGCAAGCGATTCTGAGCGCTCTGGACGACGTTCAGGTGTTGAACGAAGACCGCATCCTGCGTCGCTACCTGGACCTGATCAAGGCTACTCTGCGGACCAACTTCTATCAGACCGACGCCAACGGTCAGAACAAGTCCTACTTCAGCTTCAAGTTCAACCCGCACGCTATTCCAGAGCTGCCGAAGCCAGTACCGAAGTTCGAAATCTTCGTTTACTCGCCACGCGTCGAAGGCGTGCACCTGCGCTTCGGCAACGTGGCTCGTGGTGGTCTGCGCTGGTCCGACCGTGAAGAAGACTTCCGTACCGAAGTCCTGGGCCTGGTAAAAGCCCAGCAAGTGAAGAACTCGGTCATCGTGCCAGTGGGCGCCAAAGGCGGCTTCCTGCCGCGTCGCCTGCCACTGGGCGGCAGCCGTGATGAGATCGCAGCAGAAGGCATCGCCTGCTACCGCATCTTCATTTCCGGTCTGCTGGACATCACCGACAACCTGAAAGACGGCGCACTAGTACCGCCGGCCAACGTCGTGCGTCATGACGACGATGACCCGTACCTGGTAGTGGCAGCGGACAAGGGCACTGCGACCTTCTCCGACATCGCCAACGGTATTGCGATCGACTACGGCTTCTGGCTCGGTGACGCCTTCGCGTCGGGCGGCTCGGCCGGTTACGACCACAAGAAAATGGGCATCACCGCCAAAGGCGCGTGGGTTGGCGTACAACGTCACTTCCGCGAGCGCGGCATCAACGTCCAGGAAGACAGCATCACTGTCGTGGGTGTCGGCGACATGG
The DNA here is from genome assembly GCF_018986375.1 of Pseudomonas sp. CVAP#3. Classification (NCBI taxonomy): domain Bacteria; kingdom Pseudomonadati; phylum Pseudomonadota; class Gammaproteobacteria; order Pseudomonadales; family Pseudomonadaceae; genus Pseudomonas; species Pseudomonas sp. CVAP#3. Next base: position 165,406 of record NZ_JAHMSC010000004.1, on the reverse strand, counting down.
CCGGTGACGTGTTCGGTAACGGTTTGTTGATGTCCGACAAGCTGCAACTGGTCGCAGCGTTCAACCATCTGCACATTTTCATCGACCCGAATCCACAGCCTGCCAACAGCTTCGCTGAGCGTCAGCGTCTGTTCGACCTGCCGCGTTCGGCGTGGTCGGATTACGACACCAGCATCATGTCTGAAGGCGGCGGGATCTTCTCCCGTAGCGCGAAGAGCATCGCGATTTCCCCGCAGATGAAAGAGCGCTTCGACATTCAGGCCGACAAGCTGACCCCGACCGAACTGCTGAACGCCTTGCTCAAGGCACCAGTGGATCTGTTGTGGAACGGCGGTATCGGTACGTACGTCAAAGCCAGCAGCGAAAGCCACGCCGATGTCGGCGACAAGGCCAACGATGCACTGCGTGTGAACGGCAACGAACTGCGCTGCAAAGTCGTGGGCGAGGGCGGCAACCTCGGTATGACCCAACTGGGTCGTGTCGAGTTCGGTCTCAATGGCGGCGGCTCGAACACTGACTTCATCGACAACGCCGGTGGCGTGGACTGCTCCGACCACGAAGTGAACATCAAGATCCTGCTCAACGAAGTGGTGCAGGCTGGCGACATGACCGAGAAGCAACGTAACCAGTTGCTCGGCAGCATGACGGATGAAGTCGGCGGTCTGGTTCTCGGCAACAACTACAAGCAGACCCAGGCCCTGTCCCTGGCAGCCCGTCGCGCCTACGTGCGGATTGCCGAGTACAAGCGCTTGATGAACGACCTGGAAGGCCGTGGCAAGCTGGACCGTGCCATCGAGTTCCTGCCGACGGAAGATCAACTGAACGAGCGCGTTGCGGCAGGCCATGGCCTGACCCGTGCCGAACTCTCGGTACTGATCTCCTACAGCAAGATCGACCTCAAGGAGCAGTTGCTCAACTCCCTGGTACCGGATGACGACTACCTGACCCGCGACATGGAAACCGCTTTCCCGCCGATGCTGGTCAGCAAGTTCTCCGAGGCCATGCGTCGTCACCGTCTGAAGCGTGAGATCGTCAGCACCCAGATCGCCAACGATCTGGTCAACCACATGGGCATCACCTTCGTTCAGCGACTCAAAGAGTCGACCGGCATGAGCCCGGCGAACGTGGCCGGCGCCTATGTGATCGTGCGTGACATCTTCCATCTCCCGCACTGGTTCCGTCAGATCGAAGCCCTGGATTACCAGGTTTCGGCCGACGTACAACTGGAACTGATGGATGAGCTGATGCGTCTGGGCCGTCGTGCCACTCGCTGGTTCCTGCGCAGCCGTCGCAACGAACAGAACGCAGCGCGAGACGTCGCGCACTTCGGTCCACATCTGGCAGCGCTGGGCCTCAAGCTCGACGAACTGCTGGAAGGCCCGACCCGCGAAGGCTGGCAGACCCGCTATCAGGCCTACGTCGCCGCTGGCGTACCTGAATTGCTGGCGCGCATGGTTGCAGGCACTAGTCACCTGTACACCCTGTTGCCAATCATCGAGGCGGCGGATGTGACCGGCCAGAACGCAGCGGACGTGGCCAAGGCCTACTTCGCCGTGGGCAGCGCGCTGGACCTGACCTGGTACCTGCAACAGATCAGCGCTTTGCCGGTGGAAAACAACTGGCAAGCGCTGGCCCGTGAAGCGTTCCGTGACGACATCGACTGGCAGCAACGGGCGATCACCATCTCGGTCCTGCAAATGGGCAACGACGACCAGGACGTGGAAGCGCGTCTGGCCTTGTGGATGGACCAGAACCAGACCATGGTCGAGCGCTGGCGCGCCATGCTGGTGGACATCCGTGCCGCCAGCGGCACCGACTACGCCATGTACGCGGTCGCCAACCGCGAACTGCTGGACCTGGCGTTGAGCGGTCAAGCGGTGGTGCCTGTCACGACCGTTGCAATCGCTGAACTGGAGCCTGCTGCCTGATCATCAGGCGCTGAATAAAAAGCCCCGTCTCGAGAGAGACGGGGCTTTTTTTTGTTGTCTGTGCGGTGAGCATTGTCGGTCAGGGGGTGAAGTTCACGTCAATCACTTGATAAAAAGCGGCTGCCGTATTGGCCACGTCCCAAACGGCGAGAATGACGTGGTACCCCGCGCGATCAGGCAGTGTCATCGTGTGTTGGTGAATGGGTGGTGGGTACAAAACGTCGGATCCAGGGGCATGATACGGCTGGAATGTGTTCAGGAATACCTGGAACGGTTTGTCTTCGAAATGCTCCCTTGCTAGTGGCTCGTTGTGGTTCCAGCCCGCTTTGGTGATCCAGTATGACCATCGACGGGTTTTGTGGACCTGCCTGTATTCCCAGATGACATTAAACGGACCCGGCCTGACATTGTGTTTTTTCCAGTGAGAGCCGGTTGCGTTGAGCAGGGCACGAGCATCCGCCGTATGTCCGCCACTGGCAATCTCGCCATCAGCGGGAGGTGTGCGGCTGTAGACGTCATCTGGAGCATCAGGGTCCGGCAAATTACCCACCCGTGCGGGAAACCCTTTTCCACCCTCACACTCATTGACTTGACCGAAATCCAGTTTGCCCTCTTCATAGAGGAACTGCGCACGGGATTGTGGATTGGAGATCCTGCCATGCCTGGGCAGAGGCACGTTTCTGGCTGCTAGCTCGACTAACAAACTATCAAGGAATCCGTTTACGTCGTCCGACGAGAGTTGTTTTAGATTAATCTGAGAGAGTTGTCCGTTTTGTGAAGCCATCGCATCGATACTCCATTCAATGAAACCACCAAAGACCGGACGAAAGTCCGTCGGCCCGTCTGCTGTCTGTCGAGGTGGATTAGAGAAGGAAGGATCAATCACTGTCTACTGTCAGAGTTGACAGTAGACAGTTGTATCTAGCTGTGTTTTTCAGGTCTGGCAGGGAGGTCGAAGTTAGTTATTTGACGGTGCGTAAATCTTCGCTTGATAACGAAAGTTTATCTGACGGTTTGGTCAGTAAATTACTGAGCGACTGGTCAAACTTTTGCAGCGCACGAACTTGAATAGTCTGCTGTTCGTTGATGTCGGCAACGATCTCTTGGGTGGGTTTGAAGTCCGCCCATACCGGGCTCAGACTTTTTGCCTCATGGCCTTGAGCGGTTCCAATGTAATTGAACCTGGCGTCATAGAAATTCGCTGTGACGTCGGCTTGTACATTGGAACTGCGCGAGGTGATGAGTTGACTATGGGTATCGATGACCGCCACGACATCCGGTTTCGCGGCGTTAAGACTTTGCATGTCCGGGTAAACCGTCACCGAGCCGAACTGCCGTTGCAGGGAGGCCTTGATCCAATTCACCGCCATGTCCGGTTGGGAGGTGGAAACATAGGCGTCGTGGATCGGCTGCACCAGTAGGCTCTGGCCAAAACCGGTGCCGGCGTTGGCCTGGTAGTCCTTGAGGTAGGCACGGCTGTTCTGGGTGTTCTGGCTGTAGACAATACCCAGTGACACGTTCGGACCGTTGGTGACATGGGTGGCGCTGGAGCGCACGAGTGGTGCAGTGAAGTAATTGCTCAGCGCGGCTTGCTCTTCTGGCGCGGTGGGCACCGAACAGCCGGTTAATAAGGCAGTGAGGCTGATGCTGGTTACCAGGACTATGTTCATGGTGTGTCTCCAGTGAAACACATTCAATCGGGGAGTTTGACGGGTCGAACAGTGTCGACGTAGCTCCAGACTAAACCTGTTGGCTGGAAATTAAATAGCCAATAGTTCCACTGGTCGGAGGACTGATTTATTAGGGATTTAAAAGTGCGTAGTTGATTTCCCAAGGAAATAAACAGGGCCCGAATATAGAGTTAAGGCCCCGTTACTTATGGCTGGAAGCGCGGGTATTAGTTTTTCAATAGCGTCAGTAGTGCATCGTGTCGACGCGTTAAACGATGGGGAAACAGTTGAAGTCGACACTGCTGGCCAGTCGGCTGTCGATCAGGCTGATGAAGCCTTGAACTTGCGGGCAGTAGAAGTGTGATTGCATGGCGGTTTCGGACTGCCAGCGGGCACTGACCGTCCATCGATTGTCATCCTCCGGGCAGCGGTCGACCATGTAGGAATCGCAGCCTGGGAGCTCACGCAATGTCTCGACGATCTTCTGCAATTGCTTGCCCAGTTCATCCGAGCGGCCAGCGGCGGCCTGTACCTGGACCGTATTGATTATTTCGTTGGGCATCGCACACGCTCCTGTATCAAGCCGGACGAGGCTCGCTCAAGGTGGGATAACGCTTGTGCAGGATAGGCCTGTGGTTGGTAGCGGCCAACAGCCAATTGGCAGTAAAAGCGCCATACCAATAGACCTCAACAGACTTGCTGCAAAATGTCCCGCAGACGGTCAAGGGCACTATCGATGTCCAGGGTTTCGATGGAGCCGAAGCCCATGAACAGCCCGGCCCGTGGTGGTTGCTGATAGTAAAAACCGTTCAGGCCATACAGGCCGACGTCGAGTTTTTTCGCCAGTGTGATGACCAGCGGGACATCCACCTCGACTTTGCACAGCAAGGCCATATGAAAGCCGGCAGTGGTTGGCACCGCTTCGAGCCAGGGCGAAAGGTCCCCAGCAACGCGTGCGAGGATTCGCTCGCGCCGCCCGGCATAGACCGTATGGCAGCGGCGGATGTGTTTCAGCAGGCAGCCTTCGGCGATGAACTTGGCCAAGGCCCATTGCGGCAGGGTCGAGGTGTGCAGGTCGGTCAGTTGCTTGGCGCGGATCACCGCGTCGAGAATGGCCGGCGGCAGGATCGTGTAACCCAGGCGCAATTCTGGCAGCAGGGTTTTCGAAAAAGTCCCGACGTAGGCGACGATCCCGCGCTCATCCATGCTTTGCAGGGAGTCGGTGGGGCGGCCCGCGTAGCGGAACTCACTGTCGTAGTCGTCCTCGATAATGATCGCGCCCAGCTCATGTGCCCTTGCCAGCAAGGCTTCGCGCCGTGCCTGGCTCATCGGCATGCCGAGCGGGAACTGGTGAGAGGGCGTGACATAGATCAGCCGGGTTCCATCGGGAATCAGCTCGACTTGAATGCCTTGCTCATCCACCGGCACCCCGACCACTTCGGCGCCGTGAGAGGCGAACAACAGGCGTGCCGGCGGGTAGCCGGGATCTTCCATCGCGACGAGGCTGCCGGGCTCGGTCAGTACGCGGGAGATCAGGTCCAGTGCTTGTTGCGCGCCGTTGCACACCACCACGTCGTCGTCCTGGCAATTGACCCCGCGAGAAAAGGCGATATGCCGGGCGATCGCGTTGCGCAGCGCCGGCAGGCCTTCCGGCTCGCTGTAAAAACCCTTGGAGCCAGCAATCTGCCGCAGCGCATGGGCGGTGCAGCGGCGCCAGTCATCCTGAGGAAACAGGCCTTTGCTGGTGGCACCGCCGATGAACTCGTAACGCAGCGAACCTTCCTGGGTGGGGTGGCGCAAGAACCATGGCATGTTGCGCCAACGCTCGAGGGTGTCGGCGCTCGCCAGTTCGGAGTGGCTCTGTTTGCGGACGATAGTCGAGGGACGGGGATTGACGTAGGTGCCTTTGCCGATCCTTCCGGTGAGGAAGTTCTCGTAGGTCAACTGCGCGTAGGTATCGGAAATGGTCTTACGTGAGATGCCCAATTGCTCGGCGAGCAAGCGGCTCGGCGGTAGCTGTGTCCCGGCGGCCAGGCGACCCGACTCGATGGCGCTACGCAGTTGCTGATACAGCTGACCTGCGAGGTCCTTGCGGCCGTTGATCACAACATGAAGTTCCATACCCGCGAGGCTCCTGCGCCAGTTGGTGTTTCGGGTTGACGTGTGTGACATCAGATTACCCGTATTGCGGTGTCGGGAAGAAGTTGCAGCGCATCCATATTCGCGCCTCGTCGCGCTATGGCTGTCGTCATCCGGGTGATGATCCGTTTAGACTCGATGGCCATGCCACTTCCAAGGAGGAATCACCATGTCAGCCATCGATCCTGTGATCAGCATTGAGCGTATGAGCGAAGCCCACATCGAGGGCATCACCGCGCTTTACTGCGGATAACGAAGCGGCGATCGGGCTGTATCGCAAGTTTGGTTTCGACACAGAAGGCTTATTTCGCGAGTATGCAGTGCGCGATGGGGTGCTGGTGGATGCCCTGAGCATGGCGCGCTTGCGCCGTCTGCTCAAGGCGCGCTGAGTCAGTCGCCGAGGGCGAACGCCAGCGCAGCTTGCGCATACCGTTCAGCGGCATCCGGGACCAATACGCTCCTGTTGATGACTGAATGCGGCCTACAATGTCCGCGATCCGGCAGCGGAGTAAACCCTTGGCGCGGCGCTGAAGTGTCAGCAGGGTGTGCATGCCCGGTTTTAGTCGTACGCCGGCAGCGTGCATCTGCCATGCTCAAAGTCCGCAGTACTGCTTCAACCAAAGGAACACAGCAATGGATGACGTACAGCAACTGGGTGAGATGCTTCGCCACTACGCAGAAAGCGAAGCGCACAAGAAGCAGCTGTTTGAAACCCAATCGGCAGTGTGGGCAACACGAATTGGCGAGTTGTTCGGGCAGATCGAGCAGTGGTTGGCCCCGGTCAAGGCCCCGCATTTGCTGGAGGTGAGCCGCGAAGCCTATGTGGCGTTCGGGGCGAACGTGCCGGTCGAAAGCTCGACCTTCAAGACCGAAAAACTGAGCATCTTGATTGCCGGCAAACCGGTGGAAATCGTGCCGGAAGTGATGGGTGCCGGTGGGCTGATTACACTGGCGGTCATGGGCTTGACCGCTGCGCGTTACGGCAGCGTGTCGCTGGTGTGCCAACCCCCTTCGACTGACTGGCAGTGGCGCAAGACCAATGGCCTGAAAGACCCGGACACCTTTGCCTTCGACGCGAATTTCCTGGCGCAGCAGTTGCAGAGCCTGATACCGCGCGATCGGGGTTAAGTCGAGTTCTGGCAGGTGTGAGCCTTTGTGGCGAGGGGGCTTGCCCCCGTTCGGCTGCGAAGCAGTCGTAAAACCGGCAGATGCATTTTCCCTGACACAATACGATCAGCGACTTTTGGACCGCTTTGCGCTCCAACGGGGGCAAGCCCCCTCGCCACAGGGGGGGTGGTTTGGCATCAAATCTCCATGTTTCCCCAGCCTGGCCTGGCCTCTTCGGGTGCAACGGCTTTCACTGTCTTGCCCGTCGCCAACTCTACCCGCCGTGCCACTTCCGGGTCATCGGCAAACGGCATCAGACTGGCATCTTCCAGGCTTTCGGCCGACTGATGCTTCAAGCAATACTCCACCGATAAATACAGGCACGCCACGCCCAACAGATCCAACATGACTTCGATCATGACAAACATTCCCTGAGGTGAGAGACGCAAGCCGGTGGGGCTTGCGTCATGGGCCGGATCAAGCGATCTGCGCTTCTTGCTCAGCGATTTTCAGGTCGGCGACCCGCACGGTGCGCCAGGTGTTGTAAGCCATCAGCAGCATGCCGCTGAGGAAGAACACGCCGCCGACGAAACGCACGATGAAGCCAGGATGGCTGGCCACCAGGGTTTCGACGAAGGAATAGGTCAGCGTGCCATCGTCGTTGATGGCGCGCCACATCAGGCCCTGGGTGATGCCGTTGACCCACATCGAGGCGATATACAGCACCGTGCCGATGGTGGCGAGCCAGAAGTGCGTGTTGATCAGGCTGATGCTGTACATCTGCTCGCGGCCGAAGACTTTCGGGATCATGTGATACAGCGAGCCGAAGGTGATCATCGCCACCCAGCCCAAGGCGCCGGCGTGTACGTGGCCGATGGTCCAGTCGGTGTAGTGGGAGAGGGCGTTGACCGTTTTGATGGCCATCATCGGCCCTTCGAAGGTCGACATGCCGTAGAACGCCAGCGACAGCACCAAAAACCGCAGGATCGGGTCGGTGCGCAACTTATGCCAGGCACCCGAGAGGGTCATCATGCCGTTGATCATGCCGCCCCAGCTCGGCGCCAGCAGGATCAGCGACATCGCCATGCCCAGTGATTGCGCCCAGTCCGGCAGTGCGGTGTAGTGCAAGTGGTGTGGGCCTGCCCAGATGTACAGGGTAATCAGCGCCCAGAAATGCACGATCGACAACCGATAGGAATACACCGGCCGGCCGACCTGTTTCGGCACGAAGTAATACATCATCCCGAGGAAGCCGGTGGTCAGGAAGAAGCCCACTGCGTTGTGCCCATACCACCACTGCACCATCGCATCGGTGGCCCCGGAATACACCGGATAGGACTTGAACCAGTCCACCGGAATCGACAGGTGATTGACCACGTGCAGCATGGCGATCACCACAATGAACGCACCGAAGAACCAGTTGCCGACGTAGATGTGCTTGGTCTTGCGCTGCACCACGGTGGTGAAAAACACTATGGCGTAGGCGACCCAGACTACCGTCATCCACACCGCGCCGGAGAATTCGATCTCGGCGTATTCCTTGGTGGTGGTGTAGCCCAGGGGGAGAGTGATCAGCATGCTGACGATCACCGATTGCCAGCCCCAGAAGGTGAAGGCGGCGAGTTTGTCGCTGTACAGTCGCACCTGGCAGGTGCGCTGAACCGCGTAGTAACTGGCGGCAAATTGTGCGCTGCCGGCAAAACCGAAAATCACCAGGCTGGTGTGCAGCGGGCGCAAGCGACCAAAGGTGGTCCAGGGCAAATCGAGGTTCGCCTCCGGCCACACCAGTTGCGAGGCGATCCACACGCCCATCGCCATCCCGATAACACCCCATACCACTGTTGCCACGACGAATTGGCGGACGACCTTGTAGTTATAGGCCTGTCCGATTGCTGCTGTGCTCATGGTCAATGCTTCCACGGTTGCAAAGTCTTGCCAGGCCACCCGGTCTGGCATGCGGTCAACTGTAGAAACCCTTGTCGAAACAAAACAGACTCAGAAAAACTGCATTAATACGGATCAGATGTAAGGCCTGCCTGCGGTGATCTGCCGCGCCCTGATATGGTTTTTTAGTCTTTAGCTGAATCTGTAACCACCTGAGCCGCTACTGCATAGTCACTCCCCCAGAAACGAGCCGCAGAGCCCGATCAACCCTGATGAGGTAGCGACATGTATCAGTACGATGACTATGACCGGGCCCTGGTCTTTGAACGGGTTGCGCAGTTTCGCGATCAGGTCGAGCGGTTCATGGCTGGAGCCTTGAGTGAGGAAGAGTTTTTGCCGTTGCGCCTGCAAAACGGCCTGTACATGCAAAAGCACGCCTACATGCTGCGGGTGGCCATTCCTTACGGCACCCTCAGCGCCCGGCAGATGCGTACGCTGGCGAGCATCGCCTGGGATTACGATCGGGGTTACGGGCACTTCACCACCCGGCAGAACATGCAATTCAACTGGATCGAACTGGCCCAGGTGCCGGACATCCTCGAGCGCCTGGCCCAGGTCGAAATGCATGCGATCCAGACCTCCGGCAACTGCGTGCGCAACATCACCACCGAAGCCTTTGCCGGGGTGGCGGCAGATGAGCTGATCGACCCACGGCCCTTGGCGGAAATCCTCCGGCAGTGGTCGACCATCAACCCCGAATTCCTGTTTTTGCCACGTAAATTCAAGATCGCCATCTGCTCGGCGGAACAGGACCGTGCGGCGATCATGATGCATGACATCGGCCTCTATCTTTACCGCGACGCGGCGGGGCAGATGCTGCTGCGGGTGATCGTTGGCGGCGGTCTGGGGCGCACACCGATCCTCGGTTTGCAGATCCGTGAAGGGTTGCCGTGGCAGCATTTGCTGTCCTACGTCGAGGCGGTGTTGCGGGTCTACAACCGCCACGGTCGACGTGACAACAAGTACAAGGCGCGGATCAAGATTCTGGTCAAGGCGCTGGGCATCGAGGCCTTTGCCCAGGAAGTCGAGCAGGAGTGGCAACACCTCAAGGACGGCCCGGCGCAGTTGACCGACGTCGAATATCAGCGCGTCGCCAGCGCATTCGTGCCACCCACCTATGAGCCGCTAGCCGACACCGACCTGGACTTCGGTACTCGCCTGACCGAGAACCCGGCGTTCGCGCGTTGGGTCGCGCGTAACGTACAGCCGCACAAAGTACCTGGCTACACCAGCGTGGTGTTGTCGACCAAACCTGGCATGGCCTCGCCGCCCGGTGATGTCACAGATGCGCAGATGGACGCGGTGGCCGACTGGTCCGAGCAGTTCGGTTTTGGCGAAATCCGCATTGCCCATGAACAGAATATTGTCCTGCCGGATGTACCCAAGGCTGACTTGTACGCATTGTGGTGCCTGGCCTGCGAGCGCGGACTGGGCTGCGCCAACATCGGCTTGCTGACTGACATCATTGCCTGCCCCGGCGGCGATTTCTGCGCGCTGGCCAATGCCAAATCGATCCCCATCGCCCAAGCGATCCAGGCACGTTTCGATGACCTGGATTACCTCCACGACCTGGGCGATATCAGCCTGAATATCTCTGGCTGCATGAACGCCTGTGGTCATCACCACATCGGCAATATCGGCATCCTCGGCGTCGATAAGAATGGCAGCGAGTGGTACCAGATCACCCTCGGTGGATCACAGGGCAAGAACAGCGCGTTGGGCAAGGTCATCGGTCCGTCGTTCAGCGCCGCCGAAGTACCGCAGGTGATCGAGCGGATCATCGCGACCTTTGTCCGCTATCGCGAGAGCGAAGAACTGTTTGTCGATACCTTGCAGCGCATCGGTCTGGAGCCGTTCAAGGAACGCGTTTATCCCAAGAGCCTGGAGGTCGTCGCATGAATAATCTGCTGCGGTTGGAAGAAGGTGCTGCGCTTAAGGCCGACGACGACCCGTGGACGCTGGTCAGGGACCTGGAAAGCCAACTGCCAACGGGGCCGCTGATCTTGCCGCTGGCCTTGTGGCTGATGCGCCGTATTGAACATCATCCGTCACGAGACGCGGTGTGGCTGGGGCCGGATGACGAGGTCGAAAGTCTCAAGCCGTGGCTCAAGCTGATACCCATGATCGCGCTGGAGTTTCCAAGTTTTCGCGATGGCCGGGCTTACAGCCAGGCTTACCTGTTGCGCACGCGTTTGGGCTGGGCGGGGGAGTTGCGGGCGATTGGCGATGTGCTGCGCGACCAGCTCAGCCATATGCGCCAATGCGGTTTCGATGCGTTCGCGGTGCGTGAAGACAAATGCGCTGAAGATGCCCTGAAGGGGCTGGTGGGGATGAGCGTGCATTACGGTCGCTCGGTGATCGAGCCACGACCGTTGTTTCGTCGACGCTGATCAATACGTTCAACAGATCCGGGTGATGTGTGCACCCACGGTTGCGTGGGTGCACACGGTTTGCGTATCACTGCAACTTACGGGTTGATCGGCGTCAGCGGCGGCAGTTTCCATTGACCGTTGCCGACCTGAGGCTGGGGCAGGTACAGGCGCAACACCGCGTAGAACGGGCCGTGCGGCGCCGGTAGCCAGTTGCTGCGCTGATCCTTGAGCGGCTCGGAGTGCTGCAGGTAAAGAGTCAGGCCGCCGTCCGGGTCGCGCTTGAAGGTGGACAGCATGCGCGAGTTGAGCAGGTAGCGTTTCTTGTGGTTGGGCACCAGCAGCTTGGTCTTGCCGTCGTACATGGTCAGCGACCAGAACGCGTCGGCCGGTGGCAGTTGATCCTTGTCAAAGTGCACGGTGTAGCTGTGTCTCGCGCCGTTGGCCGGTTTGCCCAGGCTGTCGACGAGATAACTGAATTTGGCTGCTTCATCAGCGGAGTTGCCAAAGATCCCCAGGTTGGCGCCGGCGTAGCGGTACAGATAATTGTTGTTCAAGTGGTCGCGGGTACCGAACAAGTCACCGTTGCTGACCTGATGGGTATCGATCTTGTCTTTCTTGAACGCCGCGTACTCGGCCTTGGCATCGGCGATACCGTCTTCGAGGGCCTTGCGTTGTTCGGCGGTGAGGGTTTTGAGGTCGTACGGCTGGCCGCCAACAATGCCGATTTTCGCGAAGCGTGCCAGTTGGTCTTTTTCAACGTCTTGCGCCGGGGCGAAGCCGAGCATGAAGTTCAGGTAGCGGAACAGCTCCGGGCTGTCACTCATGGTCGGAGTAGGCTTGGGCCAGTCGATTTTTGGTGCGGCGGCCGGTGCCGGTTGCCCCAGGTATTGGCTCAGCGTCTGAACCTTGTAGCCGTGCTGGATTTTCTTGACCTTCTCCAGGTCCTTTTCATCAAACAGCTGGGTACGGTACAGCGCATAGGCAATATTGCTTTCGCTACGTACCAGGCGATCGATCTTGAGCGGTTGCTGACCTTGCCATTCAGGACCGGCAATCATGAAGGTCCCGCCCTTGTTACCCGTGCTGCGGGTGCCCAGGTACGCAAAGTTCTGGGTATAGAGGTCGACCAGTTGTACCGAGTAGTAACGCTCTTCGGCGATCTGCGGCAGGGTCACAACCACAGGCTCGGCGCGCAGGTCCATCCAGAGAAATGAGCTGGGAGTGTCCGGGTTTGGGGTAACGAACGCGGTGTCCTTGGGGGTGAACGCTCTTGCCGTATTGCTGATATGGTTGAGCGGTGCCTTGAAGTTCGGACCGTTCTTGTCCACCGCCTGGGTGTACAGGGTCTTGTACATCTCCACCACCGGGAAGCCGTAGAGATACGCGTCTTTGGCGATCCCCCGGGCTTCTTCGGGGCTGGCGCTGAAATCTGCCCAGGCGCTTGCGCTCAGTAGCAAAGAGAGGCCGGCGAGCAACAGGCGGGTCGGTTTTTCGATGGTCATTGCACAGTCCTATGGATAAGCGCGATTCAGGTGTCATTTCACGGGCGTAATGTCGTCGAGTTTGCGGTTTTTGTCGAAACAAGTTTCCGTTACCGAACAAAGGTGCACGTCATTGCGGGTCGTTACCTGGTCACTTTGTACATAAAGTCCCCTAGATTTCGTGCGCCAAAATAATAAGCCTATTCACAGGCTTGCATGTGAAAAGCGCTGTAATACGGTAAATGTTGAGTGCTAATCTATCGGTATTCGTGCTCAAGGAAGGACACTGTCAATGCCTGTTCTGGAACTCTCCACGCTGATCAGAGGACAAACACCCGCACAGGTTCTCGATTTTTGCCTTGAAGGCAGCAACTTCCCGAAAATCTTCCCGGAACGGGTGACGCCATTAGGCAACATCGACGTGAACGACTTGCGCATTGCTGCCGGTCGGGAGTTCAGTTTTCGTCACTGGATGTTCGGCTGTATTCCGGCGACCTGGATCGTGACGATTCGCGAGGTCAGCGATAGCCATTTCATTGACGAAATGCTCAAGGGGCCGATGGCTGCATTTCGTCATGAGCACCGGGTCGCGGCGGTGGAGGGCGGGACGCTGTACACCGATCGCGTGACCTATGCGGCCATTGGCGGTGCACTTTTCGAGTGGTTGATGGTCAATGCCTACATGCGGCGGATTTTCGAGGCGCGGCACCGCAATATGCTTCAATTATTGGGTTGAAGCGCCCCCCCGTAGGAGCAAGGCTTGCCCGCGATTGGAACATCGCGGTGCAACAGTCTGACCGCGTTATCGTTCTTCGCGGGCAAGCCTCGTTCCTACAGAAATCGGCGTATATCCAATGTACGCAACGACCTATCACAATTTGTATCTGGCCATAGGTCGTCGGACAATTTCGTGGTTAACTTCGACCTCTTCGATATTTTCCAAACAACGTTCAGAAGGACTCCGTTCATGGCTCAAGTCACCCTCAAAGGCAATCCGGTTCAAGTCAACGGCCAACTGCCACAAGCCGGCTCCAAGGCGCCAGCCTTTTCCCTGGTTGCCGGCAATCTGTCCGACGTGACCCTGGCAAGCTTCGCCGGCAAGCGCAAAGTGCTGAACATCTTCCCAAGCATCGACACTCCGACCTGCGCCACGTCGGTACGCAAGTTCAACGCTCAGGCCAACGACGTGGCCAACACCGTTGTCCTGTGCATCTCGGCTGACCTGCCGTTCGCCCAGGCACGTTTCTGCGGCGCTGAAGGCCTGGAAAACGTTCAGAACCTGTCGACCCTGCGCGGCCGTGAGTTCATCGAAAACTACGGCGTTGCCATTGCCGACGGCCCGCTCAAAGGCCTGACCGCCCGTGCAGTGGTCGTACTCGACGAAAACGACACTGTGCTGCACAGCGAGCTGGTCAAAGAAATCGCTGAAGAACCAAACTACGAAGCGGCGTTGGCCGTTTTGAAGTAACCGCATCTTACAATTGTTAACGGCCTGGCTCTGTCCAGGCCGTTTTCATTTGTGCTTCAGTGCTTTAGCAAAAAATCGCAAAAGCAGGCTGAAGGTAAATTGCCGGTAAAGGCGCTTTGCTTCAATGCCGTCAGTGCTTATCGTTCACTCTCCCGTATAAAGATGCCCACACGCGCCCAATGGTTGATCATTCCATGCAATCCTCTGCTTCTCGTCATTCCCGTCGCTGGCTATTTGGCCTGCTGGTCCTGTTGGTCATTGCCGGCCTGTGCTGGAAGTTCTGGCCAGGCGGTACGGCTCACAAAGACGCCCCTGTAGCTAAAGCGGCGGCGGGGCATGTCGGCAAGTCTGGCGGGATGCGTCCGGGGTTTGGTGGCGCCACAGGACCGGTCCCGGTTCGGGTCGCGCCTGCTGTCGTGGGTGATTTCCCGCTGTACTACAAAGCGCTGGGCACGGTCACTGCGCTGAACACCATCAATGTGCGCAGCCGTGTGGGCGGCGAACTGGTGAAGATTGCGTTTGAAGAAGGGCAGATGGTCAAGGCTGGCGACCTGCTCGCCGAGATCGACCCGCGCCCTTACCAGAACGCCTTGTTGCAGGCCGAAGGCACGTTGTTGCAGAACCAGGCACAGTTGAAAAACGCGCAGGTGGATCTGGAACGCTATCGCGGTTTGTATGCGCAAGACAGTATCGCCAAACAGACCCTCGACACCGCCGCTGCGCTGGTGGGGCAGTACCAGGGCACGGTCAAGACCAATCAGGCGGCGGTCAACGACGCCAAACTCAATCTGGAATTCACCAAGATCCGTGCGCCGATCACCGGGCGCGTCGGCCTGCGGCAGCTGGACGTCGGCAACCTGGTGTCTGCCAATGACACCACGTTCCTGGCGGTCATTACCCAGACCCAGCCGATCAGCGTGGTCTTTACTTTGCCGGAAAATACGCTCGATACCGTGCTGACCCGCTACCACTCTGGTGCCAAACTGCCGGCTGAAGCCTGGGATCGTGGCGATACCAAATTGCAGGCCAGCGGTGTCTTGCAAAGCCTCGACAACCAAATCGACACCACCACCGGCACACTGAAGTTCAAGGCACGCTACGACAACCGCGATCTGGCGCTGTTCCCGAATCAGTTCGTCAACGTCCGACTGCTGGCCGACACCCTCAAGGGCGTGGTGCTGGCGCCTTCGGCAGCCATTCAGTTCGGGACCAACGGCACTTTTGCCTACGTCCTGGACGGTGATAAAAAAGTCACCATTCGCCCGTTGAAGATCGGCGCCAGCGATGGCGACAACACGGTGATCCAGGAAGGCTTGAAAGCCGGTGATCGCGTGGTTCTGGAAGGCACTGACCGCCTCAAGGAGGGCAGTGAAGTCGAGGTGGTCAACGACAGCAGTAATGTCGCCCCCGCGACCCCGACGGATAACCAGGACCCATCGACCAACGCCACGACTGATCCGAAAGCCACCGGCAAGGCGCACAAGGGTCGCGCATGAACATCTCGCGGCTGTTTATCCTTCGCCCGGTAGCCACCACCCTGAGCATGCTGGCCATTGTTCTGGCGGGCATGATTGCCTACAAGTTGCTGCCGGTCTCGGCATTGCCTCAGGTCGATTATCCGACCATTCGGGTCATGACCCTGTACCCGGGCGCCAGTCCGGACGTGATGACCAGTGCGGTCACCGCGCCACTTGAGCGCCAGTTCGGGCAAATGCCCGGCCTGACCCAAATGGCCTCGACCAGTTCCGGCGGCGCCTCGGTGCTGACCCTGCGCTTCAGCCTCGACATCAACATGGACGTCGCCGAGCAGCAGGTGCAGGCGGCGATCAACGCGGCGACCAATCTGTTGCCCAAGGACTTGCCGGCACCGCCGGTGTACAACAAGGTCAACCCGGCGGACACCCCGGTACTGACCCTGGCGATCACCTCCAAAACCATGCTGCTGCCCAAACTCAATGATTTGGTCGACACGCGCATGGCGCAGAAAATCGCCCAGATCAGTGGCGTCGGCATGGTCAGTATCGCCGGCGGCCAGCGTCAGGCCGTGCGGATCAAGGTCAACCCGCAAGCCCTGGCGGCCAACGGCTTGAACCTGTCGGACGTACGCACCTTGATCGGCGCGTCCAACGTCAACCAGCCCAAAGGTAACTTCGACGGCCCGACCCGGGTCTCGATGCTCGATGCCAACGATCAGTTGACCTCGCCCAAGGATTACGCCGAACTGATTCTGGCCTACAAGAACGGCGCGCCGTTGCGACTCAAGGACGTCGCGCAGATTGTCGATGGCGCCGAAAACGAACGCCTCGCCGCGTGGGCCAATGAAAACCAGGCCGTGCTGCTGAACATCCAGCGTCAGCCGGGTGCCAACGTGATCGAGGTGGTCGACCGGATCAAGGCCCTGTTGCCGAGCATCACCGATAACCTGCCGGCCGGCCTCGACGTTACCGTGCTGACCGACCGCACCCAGACCATTCGCGCGTCTGTCACCGACGTGCAGCACGAATTGCTGATCGCCATCGCCCTGGTGGTGATGGTGACGTTCCTGTTCTTGCGCCGTGCCAGCGCCACGATCATTCCGTCGATTGCAGTGCCGTTGTCGTTGATCGGCACCTTTGGCGTGATGTACCTGGCCGGTTTCTCGGTCAATAACCTGACCTTGATGGCGTTGACCATTGCCACCGGTTTTGTGGTGGACGACGCGATCGTCATGCTGGAAAACATTTCGCGGTTCATCGAGGAGGGCGACAGCCCATTGCAGGCGGCGCTCAAGGGTGCCAAGCAGATCGGTTTCACCCTGATCTCGCTGACGTTGTCGCTGATTGCGGTATTGATTCCGCTGTTGTTCATGGCCGATGTGGTGGGGCGGCTGTTCCGCGAGTTTGCGATTACCCTGGCGGTGGCGATCCTGATTTCCCTGGTGGTTTCGCTGACCCTGACGCCAATGATGTGCGCGCGGCTGCTCAAGCGTGAACCCAAGCCAGAAGAGCAGGGCCGTTTCTACCGGGCCAGCGGTGCGTGGATCGACTGGCTGATCGCCGCCTACGGGCGCAAGTTGCAGTGGGTGCTTAAGCACCAGCCGCTGACCTTGCTGGTGGCCATCGCTACCCTGGGCCTGACGGTGTTCCTGTACATCGTGGTGCCCAAGGGCTTTTTCCCGGTGCAGGACACCGGGGTGATCCAGGGTATTTCCGAGGCGCCGCAGTCGATTTCCTTCGCCGCCATGAGCCAGCGTCAGCAGGAGCTGGCCAAGGTCATCCTGGCCGATCCGGCGGTGCAAAGCCTGTCGTCCTATATCGGAGTCGACGGCGACAACGCGACCCTGAACAGCGGGCGCTTGCTGATCAATCTCAAGCCGCATAAAGAACGTGATCTGAGCGCGGCCCAAGTGATCAGCCGGTTGCAGCCGCAGCTGGACAAACTGGTGGGCATTCGTCTGTTCATGCAACCGGTGCAGGATCTGACCATCGAAGACCGGGTCAGCCGCACACAGTACCAATTCAGCATGTCGTCGCCGGATGCCGAGATGCTCAGCCTGTGGAGCGGGCGACTGGTCGAGGCGCTGCGCAAGCAACCCGAGCTGACTGATGTTGCCAGTGACTTGCAAGCCAAGGGCTTGCAGGTCTATCTGGTGATCGACCGTGATGCAGCTTCGCGAATCGGCGTTTCGGTGTCGAACATCACCGACGCGCTGTACGACGCTTTTGGCCAGCGGCAGATCTCGACCATTTACACCCAGGCCAGCCAATACCGCGTGGTGATGCAGGCGCAGGACGGCGAGAAGATCGGCCCGCAGGCGCTGGAGCAGATTCACGTCAAGACCACCAATGGCGGCCAGGTGCGGCTGTCCAGCCTGGCCCACGTCGAAGAGCGCCAGGCGCAATTGGCGATTGCGCATATCGGCCAGTTCCCGGCAGTGATGATGTCCTTCAACCTCGCGCCCGGCGTGGCGCTGGGGCAGGCCGTCGAGCTGATCAACAAAGTGCAGCAGGACATCGGCATGCCGCTCGGGGTGCAGACTCAGTTCCAGGGTGCGGCCCAGGCGTTCGAGGCTTCGCTGTCGAGCACCTTGCTGCTGATTCTGGCGGCGGTGGTGACCATGTACATCGTGCTCGGCGTGCTGTACGAGAGCTACATTCACCCGATCACCATTCTCTCGACGCTGCCATCGGCGGCGGTCGGCGCCTTGTTGGCGTTGATTCTCAGCGGCAATGACCTGGGCATGATTGCGATCATCGGCATCATCTTGCTGATCGGCATCGTCAAGAAGAACGCGATCATGATGATCGACTTCGCCCTCGACGCCGAGCGCAATCAGGGCATGGACCCGGCGACCGCGATCTATCAGGCGGCGCTGCTGCGTTTCCGGCCTATCCTGATGACCACCCTGGCCGCGTTGTTTGGCGCGGTGCCGTTGATGCTCGCCACCGGTTCGGGGGCCGAACTGCGTCAGCCATTGGGTCTGGTGATGGTCGGTGGCCTGCTGGTGAGCCAGGTGCTGACGCTGTTTACCACGCCAGTGATCTATCTGTACTTCGACCGCCTCGGTCGGCGCTGGCGGCGTGCGCCTGAGCGCCTGGAGCCGGTAGAGCAGCCATGAACCTGTCCGGACCTTTCATTCGCCGGCCGGTAGCGACGATGTTGTTGAGCCTGGCGATCATGCTGCTGGGCGGCGTGAGTTTCGGCTTGCTGCCGGTGTCGCCGCTGCCGCAAATGGATTTCCCGGTGATCGTGGTGTCGGCGAGCCTGCCGGGCGCGAGCCCCGAGGTCATGGCGTCCACCGTGGCGACGCCGCTGGAGCGATCTTTCGGCGCCATCGCCGGGGTCAACACCATGAGCAGCCGATCCAGCCAGGGGTCGACCCGGGTGATCCTGCAATTTGACATGGACCGCGACATCAATGGTGCGGCGCGCGAAGTGCAGGCGGCGATCAACGCCTCGCGCAACCTGCTGCCCAGCGGTATGCGCAGCATGCCGACCTACAAGAAGGTCAATCCGTCCCAGGCGCCGATCATGGTGCTGTCGCTGACCTCGGATGTGCTGGAAAAAGGTCAGCTCTATGACCTCGCCTCGACGATCCTCTCGCAAAGCCTGTCCCAGGTGCCCGGTGTCGGCGAAGTGCAAATCGGCGGTAGTTCGTTGCCGGCGGTACGTATCGAACTTGAACCACAACTGTTGAACCAGTACGGCGTAGCGCTGGATGACGTGCGCAACACCATCGCCAACGCCAACGTGCGCCGGCCCAAAGGCTCGATCGAAGATGATCAGCGGATGTGGCAGGTACAGGCCAACGACCAGTTGGAAAAGGCCAAGGATTATGAGCCGCTGATCATTCGCTACCAGAATGGCTCGGCATTGCGCCTGGGCGATGTGGCCAAGGTTCGCGACAGCGTCGAAGACCGC
Organism: Pseudomonas sp. CVAP#3; assembly: GCF_018986375.1. NCBI lineage: Bacteria > Pseudomonadati > Pseudomonadota > Gammaproteobacteria > Pseudomonadales > Pseudomonadaceae > Pseudomonas > Pseudomonas sp. CVAP#3. The sequence goes on along the minus strand of NZ_JAHMSC010000004.1, from coordinate 145,897 downwards.
TACAACAGCGGTTTCTTCAACGACGACGCGGCAGTGCTGTTGGTGATCAACCGCCAGGCCGGCGCCAACATCATTAAAACGGTCAACGATATCAAGGCGCAGTTGCCGGCGTTGCAGGCGGTGTTGCCGGCCAGCGTCAAGCTGAATCTGGCGATGGACCGTTCACCGGTGATCAAGGCGACCCTGCACGAAGCGGAAATGACCCTGCTGATTGCCGTGGCGCTGGTGATTCTGGTGGTATTCCTGTTCCTCGGTAACTTCCGCGCGTCGTTGATCCCGACGCTGGCGGTACCGGTGTCGTTGGTCGGTACGTTCGCGGTGATGTACCTCTATGGCTTTTCGCTGAACAACCTGTCGCTGATGGCGCTGATTCTGGCCACGGGACTGGTGGTGGACGATGCGATCGTGGTGCTCGAAAACATTTCGCGGCACATCGACGAAGGGATCGCGCCGATGAAGGCCGCGTACCTGGGCGCCAAGGAAGTCGGTTTTACCTTGCTGTCGATGAACGTCTCGCTGGTGGCGGTGTTCCTGTCGATTCTGTTCATGGGCGGGATCATCGAGAGCCTGTTCCGCGAGTTTTCGATAACGCTTGCAGCGTCAATCGTGGTGTCGCTGGTGGTCTCGCTGACCCTGACACCGATGCTCTGTGCCCGCTGGCTGAAACCCCACACGCCAGGCGAAGAAAACCGTTTGCAGCGCGCCAGCCGGCGAGCCAACGACTGGATGGTCAAGCACTATGCCAACGGCCTGGATTGGGTGCTGCGGCATAAGCGGCTTACGCTGCTCAGCCTGTTTGTCACCATTGGCGTCAACATCGCCTTGTATGTGGTGGTGCCAAAGACCTTCCTGCCACAGCAGGACACCGGTCAACTGATCGGTTTTGTCCGCGGCGACAATGGCCTGTCGTTCAATGTCATGCAGCCGAAAATGGAAACCTTCCGCCGTGCAGTGTTGAAAGACGCTGCAGTGGAAAGTGTCGCCGGTTTTATTGGCGGGACCAACGGCACCAATAACGCTTTCATGCTGGTGCGCCTGAAGCCGATCAAGGAACGCAATATCTCTGCGCAGAAGGTCATCGAGCGCCTGCGCAAGGAAATGCCCAAGGTCGCCGGTGCCCAATTGATGCTGATGGCCGACCAGGACTTGCAGTTTGGCGGTGGCCGCGAGCAGACCACCTCGCAATACACCTACATCCTGCAAAGCGGCGATTTATCGGCGTTGCGCGAGTGGTACCCGAAAGTCGTCGCTGCGCTCAAGGCGCTGCCTGAACTGACGGCCATCGACGCTCGCGAAGGGCGGGGGGCGGCGCAAGTGACGCTGGTGGTCGATCGTGATCAGGCCAAGCGCTTGGGCATCGACATGGCCATGGTCACTGCGGTGTTGAACAACGCCTATAGCCAGCGCCAGATCTCGACCATTTACGACAGCCTCAATCAGTATCAGGTGGTGATGGAGGTCAATCCGAAGTACGCCCAGGACCCGATCACCCTCAATCAGGTCCAGGTGATCACCGCTGCAGGTGCGCGCATTCCGCTGTCGGCGATTGCCCACTATGAAAACAGCCTGGAAAACGACCGGGTCAGCCATGAAGGACAGTTCGCTTCCGAAAGCATCTCTTTTGATATGGCCGAAGGCGTCACCGTTGAACAAGGCTCGGCCGCCATCGAACGGGCGATTGCCAAGCTGGGGTTGCCGGAAGAAGTGATCGCCAAGATGGCCGGCACTGCCGACGCTTTCGCGGCGACCCAGAAGAGTCAGCCGTGGATGATTCTCGGTGCGCTGGTGGCGGTGTATCTGGTGCTGGGCGTGCTGTACGAAAGTTACGTGCACCCGCTGACGATCCTGTCGACATTACCTTCGGCAGGGGTCGGTGCGTTGCTGTCGATCTATGTGCTGGGCGGCGAGTTCAGCCTGATTTCGCTGCTCGGGCTGTTTTTGCTGATCGGCGTGGTGAAGAAAAACGCCATTCTGATGATTGACCTCGCGTTGCAGCTTGAGCGCCATCAGGGCATGGAACCGCTGGAGTCGATTCGCGGTGCGTGTCTGTTGCGTCTGCGGCCGATTCTGATGACTACCCTGGCGGCGATTCTGGGCGCCTTGCCCTTGTTGCTCAGCACCGCCGAAGGCGCGGAAATGCGCCAGCCACTGGGCCTGACCATTATCGGCGGGTTGATTTTCAGCCAGGTGCTGACGCTTTTTACCACCCCGGTGGTTTACCTCTATCTCGACCGTTTGCGCCATCGGGTCAACCGCTGGCGTGGGGTTCGTACCGATGCTTCTCTGGAAACTCCGCTATGACTGACCGTTGCCCACTCAACCTCGACGCACCGATGGCCCGGCGCCTGGTATCGGCCCGCGGTTCGCGTTTACTGAGTCTTTCGCTTAGCGTCTTGATGCTCAGTGCCTGCGCCATCGGCCCGGATTATCAGCGTCCGACAGTGGCCGAGCCGGCACAGTACAAGCAGGCAGACGGTTGGCGTCAGGCGACGCCGAGTGATTCATTGGCGCGTGGTGCCTGGTGGGAACTGTACGGTGATCAGCAGCTCAACGGGCTGGTCGAAAAACTCAACAGTGCCAACCAGACCGTTGCCCAGTCCGAAGCCCAGTACCGTCAGGCTCAAGCTTTGGTACGCAGTGCCCGAGGTGCGTTTTTTCCGACGGTTGATCTGAGCGCCGGGAAAACCCGTTCGAGTCAGGGCACTGGCAGCAGCAGTTCAAGCCTGAGCAGTACCAACAGTGGCATTCGCGACACCTATAACACTCAGCTTGGGGTGAGTTGGGAAGCGGACGTCTGGGGCAAATTGCGTCGTGGCCTGGAAGCCAACAAGGCCAGTGCCGATGCGAGTTTTGCCGACCTGGCCGCGATGCGCCTGAGCCAGCAATCGGAGCTGGTGCAGAACTACCTGCAATTGCGAGTGATCGACCAGCAAAAGCGCCTGCTGCAAGCCACGGTCGAAAATTATCAGCGCTCGCTGAAAATGACCGAAAACCAGTACCGTGCGGGAGTGTCCGGCAAGGACGCAGTCGCCCAGGCGCAAACCCAGCTCAAAAGCACTCAGGCCGACATGGTCGACCTGATCTGGCAGCGTGCGCAGTTCGAGAACGCGATTGCGGTGCTGATCGGCTTGCCGCCGGCTGACTTCAATCTGGCTGAAACGCAGAACATTCCAGCATTGCCGCAGGTACCGCTGAGCCTGCCCTCGCAACTGCTGGAGCGGCGCCCGGACATTGCCTCCGCCGAGCGTTCGGTGATTGCTGCCAACGCCAACATCGGCGTGGCCAAGGCGGCTTACTACCCGGACCTGACCTTGAGCATGAGTGGCGGCTACAGCAGTAGCACTTACTCTAACCTGATCAGCTTGCCGAACCGTTTCTGGTCGGTAGGGCCGAAACTCGCCATGACCTTGTTCGATGGCGGCCAGCGCTCGGCGGAAGTCGACCGAACCGAGGCTGCCTATGACCAGACCGTGGCGAAGTATCGGCAAACCGTGCTCGACGGGTTCCGCGAAGTTGAAAACTACCTGGTGCAGCTCAAGGTCATGGAAGACGAAGCTGCGGTGCGTCAGGAAGCGCTGGACGCGGCCCGCGAGTCATTGCGCCTGACCCTGAACCAGTACAAGGCCGGGTTGATCGCCTACCTTGATGTGGTGGTGGTCCAGGCCACAGCGCTGAGCAACGAGCGTAGCGTGCTGAGCTTGCAGCAAAGCCGGCTGATTGCCAGCGTGAACTTGATCGCCGCATTGGGCGGTGGCTGGGATGGTCAGACCCAGGTCAGCAAGAAAGACTAGGATAGAGCGCTTCTGTGGCGAGGGAGCTTGCTCCCGCTGGGCCGCGAAGCGGCCCCAAAACCTGCTACCGCGTCACTTCAGTTACACCCCATTGGCTGGCTTTACGACTGCTTCGCCCGAACGCGGACCGGCCCAGCGGGAGCAAGCTCCCTCGCCACAAGTTGCGGTCAGCCTTACTCTCTGTAAGGGCATGTTCTGCCTTGTTTCAGACTGTCCGTCGCGCTAATGGCCTTTTGGTTACTTTGTGAGTGCGTTCGTTGATGGAATCAGTACAATCGCGCACTTTGCCCCAACGAGCATGGATGCAGTCCTGCGGGGTGGCCACGAGAAGTTCTGATGCTCATCGGTAGCTATTCCCCCGCGCTGGTTCTGATCTCCCTTTGCGTGGCGATTCTTGCCTCCTATACCGCCCTGGACCTGACCGGTCGCATCGCAACCGCCAAAGGCCGCGCAGTTCATTTTTGGACGGCGGGTGGCGCGTTGGCGATGGGTATCGGCGTCTGGTCGATGCACTTCATTGGCATGCTGGCATTCAGGTTGCCGATCATCCTCGGCTACGATATCGGTATCACCGCGTTGTCGCTGGTGATCGCCATTCTGTCCTGCGGGTTCGCGCTGTGGCTGGTCAGCCAGCCGCGTATGCCGGGCTGGCAACTGGCGTTTGGCGCATTGATCATGGGCGCGGGCATCAGCGGCATGCATTACACCGGCATGGCCGCCATGCGCATGCAGCCGGGTATCGATTACGATCCGACATTGTTTGGTGCTTCGCTGGTGATCGCGGTCGGCGCTTCGGCCGCGGCATTGTGGATTGCCTTTCGTTTACGCCAAAACACCCCGTATGTGCGCCTCGTTCGGGGCGGTGCCGCGGTGATCATGGGTATCGCGATTGTCGGTATGCACTACACAGGGATGGCGGCGGCACGATTTGCCGATGGCAGCTATTGCGGCGCGGCAGTCGACGGTTTCAGTGGCAAGGGCCTGGACAATCTGGTGCTGGTCACCACTCTGGCAGTGTTGAGCATCGCGCTGCTGACGTCGATCCTCGATGCACGCCTGGAAGCACGCACCGCCGAGTTGGCCAATTCCTTGACCCTGGCCAACCGCGAACTCACCCAGCTGGCGTTGCACGACCCCCTGACCGGGTTGCCGAACCGTGTACTGTTGGCCGATCGCATCGATCAAGCCATGCATGTGGTGCAGGAGCAGGGCGGCTGTTTTGCGTTGATGTTCATCGATCTCGATGGCTTTAAACCGGTCAACGATGCCTTTGGTCACCATATAGGCGACCAGTTGCTGCGCGAAGTCGGCGTACGTTTGCGCGAGGACCTGCGCGGCCAGGACACGCTGGCGCGGATAGGCGGCGATGAATTCGTGTTGCTGGTGCAGCTCGCCGAACCTGACGATGCCTTGCGCCTGGCGGCGCGTCAGGTGGGGTTGATCTCGCGAGCGTTCCGGGTCGCCGAACACGATTTGCAGATCTCTGCCAGTGTTGGCATTGCCGTGTACCCTGGCAACGGACAGACCCCCCAAGAACTGCTGATGAACGCCGACGCGGCGATGTATCACGCCAAGGGCGCGGGCAAGAACGGCCACAGCTTCTTCGACGCCTCGATGAATACCAACGCCCGCAAGCAACTGCAAATGCTTCAGGATTTGCGTAATGCGCTCGAGCAACAGCAATTCAGCCTGCACTACCAACCCAAGTTTGACGCCAGCAATGGTCGGCCGGTCGGTGCCGAAGCCTTGCTGCGCTGGGAACACCCGACCCTGGGCATGCTGCTGCCGGACAAGTTCATCGAACTGGCGGAGAAAACCGGCTTGATCATTCCGATCGGCGACTGGGTGCTCAACGAAGCGTGCCGGCAAATGAGCGTCTGGCACGTCCAGGGTTACACCCACTGGCGCATTGCGGTGAATCTCTCGGCGTTGCAGTTCTGTCATGTCGGGCTGGTTCAAAGCGTCGCCAAAGCCTTGGCCACTCACCGTTTGCCGGCTAACAGCCTGACCCTGGAAATCACCGAAACCACCGCCATGAGCGATGCCGACGCGAGCATGACGGTGCTCCAGCAACTGTCGGAAATGGGCGTCGACCTGTCCATCGACGACTTCGGTACCGGTTACTCGAGCTTGATGTACCTCAAGCGCCTGCCGGCCAATGAGCTGAAGATCGACCGTGGTTTTGTCCGTGACCTGGAGCGCGACAGCGATGACGCGGCGATCGTCTCGGCCATCGTCGCCCTTGGGCAGGCGCTGGGTTTGCGCATCGTCGCCGAAGGCGTGGAAACCGATGTGCAACAGGACTTCCTGACTCAGCTAGGCTGTGATTCCTTGCAGGGCTACCTGCTCGGTCACCCGTTACCGGCCGACAGGTTCATGGTCGATATACACCGGGCCGAGCAATTGGTGACAGTCTGAACGCCGATCGATCACCGTCACCCGTGATATCGCCATCGCTGGCAAGCCAAGCTCCTACGGGTTTGAGGTGTGGTCGAAATTGATGGTTGGCGCGTAAACCCTGTAGGAGCCTGGCTTGCCAGCGATGGCGTCCGCCAAGGCACGGCGCAAACTCGCAGTTCATGCAAAACCCGGCGCCGGCGGTTATTCTTGCGGCGCAAGGCTTCGGGTTCGAATGGGGGGATTGAGCATGGACAAAGTCATCGTTATCACTGGCGGCAGTCGCGGTATCGGCGCTGCTACAGCGCTCCTGGCCGCTGAGCAGGGCTATCGAATCTGCATCAACTACCAGGCCGATGAGCAGGCTGCGCAACAGGTCCTCGAGCAAGTCCGCGCGCTCGGCGCCCAGGCGATTGCGGTGCGCGCTGACGTCAGCATCGAAGATGAAGTGATCAGCCTGTTCCATCGCGTCGACACCGAGCTGGGCCGAGTCACCGCACTGGTGAACAACGCCGGCACCGTCGGGCAAAAGTCGCGGGTCGATGAAATGTCCGAATTCCGCATTCTGAAAATCCTGAAAACCAATGTCCTGGCGCCGATTCTCTGCGCCAAGCATGCACTGCTGCGCATGTCACCCAAACATGGCGGGCAGGGCGGCAGCATCGTCAACGTCTCCTCGGTCGCTTCGCGCCTCGGCTCGCCGGGCGAATACGTCGACTACGCAGCTTCCAAGGGGGCGCTGGATACGTTCACCATCGGCCTGTCCAAGGAAGTCGCCGGCGAAGGCATCCGCGTCAATGCCGTGCGTCCCGGCTACATCTACACCGACTTCCATGCCCTGAGCGGTGACCCGGATCGGGTCAGCAAGCTTGAATCGGGCATTCCCATGGCCCGCGGCGGCCGCCCGGATGAAGTGGCCGAGGCGATTATCTGGCTGCTGTCGGACAAGGCTTCTTATGCGACCGGAACCTTTGTTGACTTGGGTGGCGGGCGTTAAAAAGATCGCACAATCCTGCCCAAGGTCTCCATGGCCTTTTCGGCATCCTCGGTCCACGGGCTGCCGTAGTTCAAACGAATACAATTCCTGAAGCGCTGCGTCGGTGAAAAGATCGGTCCCGGCGCAATGCTGATGCCTTGGGCCAACGCCATCTGGAACAACTTCAACGAATCCATCTGCGAGGGTAATTCCAGCCACAGGAAGTAGCCGCCGGCCGGCTGGCTGACGCGGGTCTGGGCCGGGAAGTAGCGGGCGATGGCCGCAAGCATGGCGCTTTGCTGTTCTTCGAGGGCGTAACGCAGTTTGCGCAGGTGGCGGTCGTAACCGCCGTGTTGCAGGTAATCGGCGATCGCCGCCTGGGCCGGCATTGACGCGCAGAGCGAGGTCATCAGCTTCAGGCGTTCGATTTTCTGCGCGTAGCGCCCGGCGGCGACCCAACCGATGCGGTAACCGGGAGCGAGGCTTTTGGCGAACGAGCCGCAGTGCATCACCAGCCCTTCGGTGTCGAAGGCTTTGGCCGGTTTCGGCGCTTGCTGGCCGTAATAGAGCTCGGCGTAGACATCGTCTTCGATCAGCGGCACCTGATGGCTGCGCAACAACTCGACCAGTTCCTGTTTCTTGGCCTCGGGCATGGTTGCGCCCATCGGGTTCTGGAAACTGGTCATGCACCAACAGGCCTTGATTGGATGGCGTTCAAGGGTTTGCGCCAGCACGCCGAGGTCGATGCCGTCACGTGGGTGGACGGGAATTTCCACGGCTTTGAGTTTGAGTCGCTCAAGCACCTGCAGGCTGGCATAGAACGCCGGGGCTTCGATGGCCACCAGGTCGCCGGGTTCGGTGACCGCTTGCAGGCACAGGTTGAGTGCTTCGAGCGCGCCGTTGGTGATCAGCAGCTCTTCCATGGGCAGCATCAGGCCGCCGACCATGTAGCGCAGGGCGATTTGCCGACGCAATTGCGGATTGCCCGGCGACATGTCGGTCACCACCATGCGTGGGTCCATTTCCCGTGCGGCACTGGCCAGCGAGCGTGACAGGCGTTGCAGTGGAAACAGCGTCGGGCTCGGGAAGGCCGAGCCGAAGGGTACGGTGGTCGGGTCCTTGATTGAATCGAGGACCGAGAACACCAGCTCACTGACGTCGACTTCGGTGGATTCGTTGACCTGGCTGCTGATCACCGGCTCCGAGAACGGGCTCGGCGCGTGGGTGTTGACGAAGTAGCCGGAGCGCGGCCGGGCGCGGATCAGCCCGCGACGTTCCAGCAGGTAGTAGGCCTGAAACACTGTGGACGGGCTGACCCCGTAAGTCTGGCTGGCGTAACGCACCGAGGGTACACGCTGGCCTGGGCCGAGCACCCCGGAGCGGATCAGTTCAGCAATGTCGTCAGCGAATTTTTCGTAGCGTTTCATCTAGGACCCGGATTTGACGGAAAACAGGCGGCGCAGATCCTGTGGTGAGGGGGCTTGCCCCCGTTCGGCTGCGCAGCAGTCGTAAACCTGTGTGCGTGTTCTACCTGACACGCCGCGGTGCCTGACTTGGGGGCGCTTTGCGCCCCAGCGCGGGCAAGCCCGCTCGCCACAGGGTTGGCAGTTTAAAGGCTCAACGATTCAACGGTGCAACAAAACGGCTTTGTGCCACGCTGTTCACCGAAGGTTCATCGCTGTCAGTGATCTTGAAGCTGATCGTCTGCGAGCTGCTGCTGGGCTTGTCGGTGGTCATGGCCACTGAAACGGGCACATCGACAATTTCTCCCGGCGCCAGGCTCAACTCGGTCTTGCCCTGCAACTGGAAGCCGTCGCCATCCACCAGAGACAAGCTATAGGCCTGCCGCTGCTGGGTTTTGTTGATGACTTTGAGGCTGTAGATGTTTTCGATCTGGCCCTGGCTGTTTTCGCGAAACAGGCCACGGTCCTTGCTGACATCCAGCGATACCATCGACCGCTCCATCAGCGCCAGTGTCAGTGCACCAATCATTACCACCAGCACCGCGGTGTAGCCGATCAACCGAGGTCGCAGCAGGTGCGTCTTGCCACCTTGCAACTCATGCTCGGAGGTATAGCTGATCAGGCCACGGGCATAGCCCATTTTGTCCATGATCGAATCGCAGGCATCGATACACGCCGCGCAACCAATGCACTCCATCTGCAAGCCATCGCGAATGTCGATGCCGGTCGGGCAGACCTGCACGCAGAGGTGACAGTCGATGCAATCGCCCAGACCCACGTCGGCAGGCTTCACCTCGCGTTTGCGCGGGCCACGGCTTTCGCCACGGGCGGCGTCGTAGGAGATGGTCAGCGTGTCTTTGTCGAACATCACGCTCTGGAACCGTGCATACGGACACATGTGCATGCACACGGCTTCACGCAGCCAGCCGGCGTTGATGTAGGTCGAGCCGGTGAAGAACAGCACCCAAAACAGACTGACACCGCCCATTTGCAGGGTCAGCAGCTCATTGGCCAGCGGACGAATCGGCGTGAAGTAGCCGACAAACGTCAGCCCCGTCAGCACACTGATGGCCAGCCACATCGTGTGTTTGGCCGAACGACGCAGCAGTTTGTTCGGGCCCCAAGGGGCGGCTTGCAGCTTGATCCGCTGGTTGCGCTCGCCCTCGGTGACTTTTTCGCACCACATGAACAGCCAGGTGAAGGAACTCTGCGGGCAGGTGTAGCCACACCAGACTCGCCCGGCGAACACGGTGATCGCGAACAGGCCGAAGGCGCAGATGATCAGCAGCGCCGAGAGCAGGATGAAATCCTGCGGCCAGAAGGTCGCGCCGAAGATGTGGAATTTGCTTTCCGACAAGTCCCAGAGCACCGCCTGCCGGCCGCCCCAGTTCAGCCACACCGTGCCGAAAAACGCCAGGAACAGAAACCCCGCGCCGCTCAGGCGCAAGGTGCGGAACAAACCGGTGAAGCTGCGGGTGTGAATCTGGTTGTCGCTGGATTTGGCCTTCATCTTTGGACGCGAAGGCTCGAATGTCTCTACTAATCGGACGGGGATTCTATCGCTCATGGTCTTTCGCTCATCAGCCTCCATCAGGCAGATGAACTATGACCACCGAACTGTTTGCATAACAGACTCAGGTATTGGATTAAAAAGCGGATCAGATGAGTCCTTGATCCGCCCCTGCGACAACTTGATGCACCCCGGCAGGCGCGGCGGCAGTGCTTGTCACAGGTGTCTGCGGCGGTCTCTGATCTGCGTCAATCAAATCACCGAATCACCGCTGGTGACCATCAGGTGTCGGCGACCATCGGTGGCACCTGCTACGGTTAATGCGTCGGCTTCTGCTTCGGTGATGTAGAAGCGCTGGTCATCGAGGTCCACCGCCGACATGGCTTTGTCCGCGTCGGTAATGATGGTTACATCGGCAGCAAGGCGAATCTCTTCGCCATTCTCGGTAATGAAGAAGCAGACCTGGTTTTCGATTCGCATGGTCATGGGGGTCACCTTTTTTTGCGGGATCTAAAGGTTAGGGCACAGGTCTTGCTCATCGTTCTGTGCAACCGATAAGTGGTCATGGAGCGTGGCTAAAGTGAAAGGATCTGAACTTTTAGCAGCGCCCGGCGCTCGGAACCTAAGTAGCGTCATGCAGCAGTAAACGATCAAGCACAGGAGCGTCCATGGGGCGTAAGGGGCGAGGCTCGATGACGACTGAAAAACCGACTGAGCTGCAGTACAACCCGCAACTGCCACTGTCGCAGGCTTTGCTGCTGCCGCGGATTGTCATCGAGAGCACCATGCCTGTGATCGATGGCGGCCAGTTTGCGGCCAAGGCTATCGAAAGGCAGGCGGTGACGGTGACCAGCAAGGTTTTTGCCGACGGTCACGATACGCTTGCGGTGCGCGTGCGTTGGCGTGCCGAGGCCGACTCGATCTGGCAGAGCGAAGTCATGACCGATCTCGGTAATAACACCTGGCAGGGGCAGTTCAGCGTCGCAATGCCAGGGAGGTATCGGTTTTGCATCGAAGCCTGGATCGACCAGTTCGCCAGCTTCTGTCATGAACTGGAGAAAAAGCATGTCGCGGGTGCGCCGGTTAGCCTGGAGCTGCAAGAAGGGCGCATCCAGGTGCTGCAGGCGGCGGAGCGCAGTGACGGTCAGTTGAGCAAGCGACTTACAGCGCTGCACCATGAGCTGGCCGGGCTGCTTGAAACCGAGCAAATCGCGCTGTTTCTGCACCCGCGCAGTGCCGGGTTGATGGCCGAGGCCGATCTGCGTCCCTACCTCAGCCTGAGTCCGGAGTATCCGCTGGACGTCGAGCGCGAACGTGCGCAGTTCGCCAGTTGGTATGAGTTGTTTCCCCGTTCGATCACCGATGATCCAGATCGTCACGGTACGTTCAACGATGTGCATTCACGTCTGGCGATGATCCAGGACATGGGCTTTGACGTGCTGTACTTCCCGCCGATCCACCCGATTGGTCGCAGCTATCGCAAAGGTCCCAACAACGCCCTGACTGCCGGCCCTGATGACCACGGCAGCCCGTACGCGATCGGCGGTATCGAGGGGGGGCACGAGGCGATTCACCCGCAGTTGGGCAGCCGCGAGGACTTCCGTCGTCTGGTCAAGGCCGCCGCCGCACACGGGCTGGAGATCGCGCTGGATTTCGCGATTCAATGCTCTCAGGACCATCCGTGGCTGAAGCAGCATCCGGGCTGGTTCAACTGGCGGTCGGACGGCACCATCAAATACGCCGAAAACCCGCCGAAGAAATACCAGGACATCGTCAACGTCGACTTCTACGCCAGCGAGGCGATTCCCAGCCTGTGGCTGGAGCTGCGGGACATCGTGGTCGGCTGGGTCGAGGAGGGCGTAAAGATCTTCCGGGTCGACAATCCGCACACCAAACCCTTGCCGTTCTGGCAGTGGCTGATCGGCGATGTGCGGGCGTTGTATCCCGAGGTGATTTTCCTGGCTGAGGCCTTTACCACCCCGGCGATGATGGCGCGCCTGGGCAAGGTCGGTTACTCCCAGAGCTACACCTATTTCACCTGGCGTAACACCAAGCACGAATTGGTGACGTACCTCACCGAGCTGAACCAGTCGCCCTGGCGCGAGTGCTTTCGGCCAAACTTTTTCGTCAATACGCCCGACATCAATCCAGGCTTTCTCCACGAATCGGGCCGCGCCGGCTTTCTGATCCGGGCTGTGCTGGCGACCATGGGCTCGGGCCTGTGGGGCATGTATTCGGGGTTTGAACTGTGCGAATCGGCGCCAGTGCCGGGCAAAGAGGAATACCTCGACTCCGAGAAGTATGAAATCCGTGTCCGGGACTTCACTGCGCCGGGAAATATCATCGCCGAGATCGCCCAGCTCAATCGCATTCGCCGGCAAAACCCGGCCTTGCACAGCCATTTGGGTCTGCAGGTCTACAACGTGTGGAACGACAACATTCTGTACTTCGGTAAACGCACGGCCGATGGCAGCAATTTTATTCTGGTGGCGGTCAGCCTCGACCCGTTCAACGCCCAGGAGGCGCACTTCGAATTGCCACTGTGGGAGATGGGCTTGCCCGACGACGCGGTGACCCAGGGTGAAGACCTGATGAACGGCCACCGCTGGGACTGGCACGGCAAGACCCAATGGATGCGCATCGAGCCGTGGAACCAGCCGTTCGGGATTTGGCGGATAACAGCAACTTGAAGCTGATGCAGTTTTTTGTGGCGAGGGGGCTTGCCCCCGCTGGGCTGCGAAGCAGACCCCGGTCCATAGAGCCCATTTTTCAGGTACACCGGGTGCGCAGATTTTACGACTGCTACGCAGCCGAGCGGGGGCAAGCCCCCTCGCCACAGAGAAGCCTCATCGAATCGAGCAGGAGTTTCCAATGGCGAAGAAACCCAGGTCAGCCACCTTCAGCAATGACCCGCTCTGGTACAAGGATGCGGTGATTTATCAGGTTCACGTAAAGTCTTATTTCGACTCCAATAACGACGGAATCGGCGACTTTCCCGGTTTGATCGCCAAACTGGATTACATCGCCGATCTGGGCGTCAACACCATCTGGTTGCTGCCGTTTTATCCCTCGCCACGCCGCGACGATGGCTACGACATTGCCGAATACCGTGGCGTACACCGCGACTACGGAACGCTCACCGACGCCAAGCGCTTTATAGCCGAGGCTCACAATCGTGGCTTGCGGGTGATCACCGAGTTGGTCATCAACCACACCTCCGACCAACATCCCTGGTTTCAACGGGCGCGCAAGGCCAAGCCAGGCTCAAAGGCGCGGGACTTTTATGTCTGGTCCGATGACGATCAAAAGTACGACGGCACGCGGATCATTTTTCTCGACACCGAGAAGTCCAACTGGACTTGGGACCCAGTGGCCGGCCAATACTTCTGGCACCGTTTTTATTCGCATCAACCGGACCTGAACTTCGACAACCCGCAGGTCATGAAAGCCGTGCTCTCGGTGATGCGCTACTGGCTGGACCTGGGCATCGACGGCCTGCGCCTGGATGCGATTCCCTATTTGATCGAGCGTGATGGCACCAACAACGAGAACCTGCCCGAGACCCATGCGGTGCTCAAGCAAATTCGCGCCGAGATCGACGCCCATTACCCGGATCGCATGCTGCTGGCCGAGGCCAACCAGTGGCCGGAAGACACGCAGCTGTATTTCGGTGATGTTCATGGCGATAACGGCGACGAATGCCACATGGCCTTTCACTTCCCGCTGATGCCACGCATGTACATGGCGCTGGCCCAGGAAGACCGTTTTCCGATCACCGATATTTTGCGTCAGACGCCGGAGATTCCCGCCAACTGCCAATGGGCGATTTTCCTGCGCAACCATGATGAGCTGACGCTGGAGATGGTCACCGACAAGGAGCGCGATTACCTGTGGAACTACTACGCGGCTGACCGCCGCGCGCGGATCAACCTCGGCATTCGTCGACGCCTGGCACCGCTGATGGAGCGTGACCGGCGCCGCGTCGAGCTGCTCAACAGCCTGCTGCTGTCGATGCCCGGGACGCCGACGCTGTACTACGGCGACGAAATCGGCATGGGCGACAATATCTATCTCGGCGACCGCGATGGCGTGCGCACGCCGATGCAGTGGTCGATCGACCGTAATGGCGGGTTTTCCCGCGCCGACCCGGCGAGCCTGGTGCTGCCGCCGATCATGGACCCGCTCTACGGTTACTTGTCGGTGAACGTCGAAACCCAGGCTGGCGATCCGCATTCATTGCTGAACTGGACCCGGCGCATGTTGGCGATCCGCAAACAGTCCAAGGCCTTCGGTCGGGGCAGCTTGAAAATGCTCTCGCCGAGCAACCGGCGGATTCTTGCCTATACCCGTGAATACACCGGTGATGACGGCAAACACGAAATCATCCTTTGTGTGGCCAACGTCTCGCGCAGTGCCCAGGCGGCCGAACTGGACCTTTCGGCCTTCGCCGGCATGGTTCCCGTGGAAATGCTCGGTGGCAATGCATTCCCGCCGATTGGCCAGCTCAACTTTCTGCTGACCCTGGCGCCGTACGGCTTTTACTGGTTTGTGCTGGCAGCGGAAAACCAGATGCCGAGCTGGCACGTCGAGCCTGCGCAAAGCTTGCCGGACTTCACCACCCTGGTACTAAAAAAGCGCATGGAAGAGCTGCTCGAGGCGCCATCACGCACCATTCTGGAGCAAAGTGCGCTGCCGAGCTGGTTGCACAATCGACGTTGGTTCGCCGGCAAGGACTCCCGTATCGAAACGGTGCACATTGCTTACGGTGTGCGTTTTGGTGATCCGCTGCATCCGGTGCTGTTCAGCGAAATCGAGGTGGTCAGCGACGGTCAGACCAGCCGTTACCAACTGCCGTTCGGGTTTCTCGCCGAAGACCAGGTGGGCGCCGCATTGCCGCAGCAACTGGCGTTGGCGCGGGTGCGGCGCGGACGGCAGGTGGGCCTGGTGACGGACGCCTTCAGTCTCGACACGTTCATTCGTGCGGTGTTGCAGGCGATGCAGGCGCACACGGTGCTAGCCGCAAGTGACGGCGAGATTCGTTTCGAGCCGACCGCCGAGTTGGCGGAACTCGGTCTGGGGGCTGACTGCGACGTGCGCTACCTGCCGGCCGAACAATCCAACAGCTCCGTGGTGATTGGTGGCAGTCTGGTGCTCAAGCTGATCCGCAAAGTGGCCAGCGGCGTGCACCCGGAACTGGAGATGGGCGCGTACCTGAGCGCTGCCGGGTTCAAGCACATTTCACCGTTGCTCGGCTCGGTGATTCGCCGCGATCTGCAAGGCGAAGACAATCTGTTGATGATCGCCCAAGGGTATCTGAGCAATCAGGGCGATGCCTGGGAATGGACCCAGAACAACCTTGAACGGGCGATTCGCGATGAGTTGGCCGAGGCCATGTCCGAGCAGGAACAGCACTACAACGCGCTCGGTGAATTGAAAGATTTCGCGGGCATGCTCGGTCAGCGGCTCGGGGAAATGCACCAGCTACTGGCCGCGCCCGGTGACAACCCGGCGTTTGGTTCACGGGTCAGTACGCACAAGGATCAGCAGGCATTGGCGAAAGCGATTGCTGCACAGCTGGAGCACGCCTTGCAGTTGCTCACACAGCATCAGGCCCGGCTGAGCCCGGAGGACCAGGTGTTGGTGGTGCGTTTGCAGGAGCAGAAGAGAACCATCCTCAGGTACATTCAGGAGCTGGCGGCAAAAGCGGTGGGCGGTTTGCAGATGCGTGTCCACGGTGATCTGCACCTGGGTCAGGTGCTGGTGATCAAGGGCGATGCCTACCTGATCGATTTCGAGGGGGAACCGGCGCGGCCATTGCATGAGCGAAGAGGCAAGCACAGTCCGTACAAGGATGTCAGCGGCGTGCTGCGTTCGTTCGATTACGCAGCGGCGATGGCCCTCGACGGGCAAGGGGTTGAAGTCACCGCGCAGACGCTGGCAGCACGTCAACGGGTGACGGAACGTTATTTGCGTGAGGCCACCGCAGCGTTTGTTCAGGCGTATCAGCAGGCAGCAGCTAGTCTTGCTCATGCTTGGCAGGATCCTGCAGCCGAAGACGCTGCACTGGCGTTGTTCTGCCTGGAGAAGGCGGCCTATGAAGTGGGGTATGAAGCCGAAAATCGTCCCGCCTGGTTGCCTGTGCCATTGCACGGTTTATACGGGTTGTTGAGTGGACTCAAACCCTTTTCCTATGTGAGTGGAGAGCAGTCATGACGGAGCCATCATTGAGGGAGCAGGGACAGGTGAAAGAAGCGCTGCTGCCAGCGGCGCGAGACATTGAGGCGCTGGTGCGCGCCGAGCATCAGGATCCCTTTGCGATACTCGGACCCCATTTAGATGGGGCCGGCGGTCAGTTCATTCGTGCCTACCTGCCGGACGCCTTGAGCGTGCAGGTGATCGCCCGTGACTCCGGCGAAGAACTCGGCAGCTTGAACCCGACCGAAATACCGGGGTTGTTCGTCGGTCATTTCGACCGGGCACAGGCTTATCTGTTGCGTACCCGATGGGCGGGTGGCGAGCAGACCGCAGAGGACCCTTACAGCTTCGGTCCGTTGTTGGGCGAGATGGATTTGTATCTGTTCGCCGAGGGTAATCACCGGGATCTCAGTGCGTGTCTGGGGGCGCAGTTGAAGAACGTCGAGGGTGTCGACGGCGTGCGTTTTGCCGTGTGGGCGCCGAATGCCCGGCGGGTCTCGGTGGTCGGCGATTTCAACGTCTGGGATGGTCGTCGTCACCCGATGCGGCTGCGTCATCCGTCCGGGGTCTGGGAGCTGTTTGTTCCGCGTTTGCAGGCAGGTGAAGCGTACAAGTACGAAATTCTCGGTGCCCACGGGATTCTGCCGCTGAAGGCTGACCCCGTGGCACTGGCGACACAGCTACCGCCGGACACTGCCTCGAAAGTCGCCTCACCGTTGCGTATCGATTGGCAGGATCAGGACTGGATGCAGACACGCGGCGAGCGCCACCGGCCGAGCGCGCCGCTGTCGATCTATGAGTTGCATGCCGGTTCCTGGCAGTGCGAAGTGGATGATGTCGGTGAAGTGGCGCGCCAATACCATTGGGGCGAGCTGGCCGAGCATCTGATCCCTTATGTGCAGAAACTCGGTTTCACCCATATCGAACTGATGCCGATCATGGAGCACCCGTTCGGCGGTTCCTGGGGTTATCAGCCATTATCGCAATTCGCCCCGAGCGCCCGTTACGGCTCGCCCAGTGACTTTGCCGCGTTCGTCAACGCCTGCCACCTGGCCGACATCGGGGTGATCCTCGATTGGGTGCCGGCGCATTTTCCCACTGATACCCATGGCCTCGCGCAGTTCGACGGGACCGCGTTGTACGAGTACGGCAACCCGCTCGAAGGTTTTCACCAGGACTGGGACACGCTGATTTACAACCTCGGACGCACCGAAGTGCATGGCTTCATGCTGGCGTCGGCGTTGCACTGGCTCAAGCATTTTCACGTCGATGGGCTGCGGGTCGATGCGGTGGCCTCGATGCTGTATCGCGACTATTCACGCAAGGCCGGCGAGTGGGTACCCAATCGCCATGGCGGTCGGGAGAACCTCGAAGCCATCGATTTTGTCCGCCATCTCAACGATGTGATCGACCTCGAAGCGCCCGGTGCGCTGGTGATTGCCGAGGAGTCGACGGCCTGGCCGGGCGTCAGCCAGGGCACGCAGCATGGCGGGTTAGGGTTCGACTACAAATGGAACATGGGCTGGATGCACGATTCGCTGCATTACATTCAGCAGGACCCGGTCTACCGCGCCCATCATCACAACGAACTGAGCTTTGGCCTGGTTTACGCCTGGTCCGAGCGCTTCATCCTGCCGATTTCCCACGACGAAGTGGTCCACGGCAAGCATTCGCTGATCGACAAGATGCCCGGCGATCGCTGGCAGAAGTTCGCCAACTTGCGTGCGTACCTGAGTTTCATGTGGGGGCACCCGGGTAAAAAACTGCTGTTCATGGGCTGTGAGTTCGGCCAGTGGCGCGAATGGAATCACGATCAGCAGCTGGATTGGTACTTGCTGCAATACCCGGAACACCGCGGCGTGCAAAAACTGGTGACCGACCTCAATCAGCTCTACCGCGAAGAGCCGGCACTGCACGATCAGGACGATGTGCCGCAGGGCTTCCAATGGCTGATCGGCGATGACGCGATGAACAGCGTCTATGCCTGGCTGCGTTGGAGTAAGGACGGGCGGCCGGTCTTGGTAGTGGCGAACTTTACACCGGTGCCGCGTCCGGCGTATCGGATTGGCGTGCCCATTGGCGGGCGCTGGAATGAAGTGATCAACAGCGATGCGGGGATCTACGCTGGCTCCAACTATGGCAACGGCGGCGGTGTATTGACCGAAGAGGAGGGCAGCCACGGCCAACCCTTGTCGTTGGTGCTGAATCTGCCGCCGTTGGCGGTGTTAATGTTGCGTCCAGAAGGTTGATGTTGAGCTGATGTGACTGGCTTCGATTGCCGCCTCCTGCGCAGGATGGTGATCCTGCGCAGGAACGGCGACCGGTTGCGTTTACTTGCCGCTGGTCACCAGTTCTTCCAGGTGATCCATGATTTCCTGTGGCTTGAGCACCAGCACATCGCTTTCCAGCGAATCGAGCACCACTTCCGCGGTGTTTCCGATCAAGGCCCCCGAGAACCCGGTACGCGCCACGGTGCCGATGACGGTCACCGACGCCTGCAATTTATGCGCAATGTGGGGAATCAGCACATCGGCCGGACCTTCTTCGATATGCAGGTGCTCATCGTCGATGTCGAACTCGGCCTGGAACGCCTTGCATGCTTCGCGATAGCGGGCTTCGATGGTTTCCTTGAGCTGGAACACCGGGTCGGCCGCCGAGAGCATGGGCGACGGATGGGCGCTGATGACGTGCAGATGGGCCTTGGCCAGGTGAGCGATGTCGAAGCCATGATCGACGATGCTCGCATGCAGCACGCGGTGCTCGGGGTCGCTGTTGCCCACGTCGATGGCCGCCAGAATCGTCCCGCCGGTCCAGGGTTTCGAGGTCTTCACCAGTAACACCGGGCTCGGGCACTGGCGCAGCAGTTTCCAGTCCGCCGGGGTCAGCAGGGCCTTTTTCAGCGGGTTGTCCGAGAAGTGTTGCTTGACCACCAGCCCGCAGCCTTCGGCCTGCTGCACATCGATGATGGTTTCATGCAGGCTTTTGTTCCAGGCTTGCTCGGTGGTGACGCTATGACCGTCTTCCAGCAGGCTGGCCTTGAGCACGCTCAACAGCGCCGAGTGATCGTGCTCTTTATCGCAGATCAACAAGTGCAGATGCGCCTGAGTCACCCCGGCGATCAGCTTGGCGCGTTTGAGGGCCAGGCTTTCGTTGGGCGAGGGCTCAAGGACCACCAGGATGCTGCGGATGGCTTGCATGGTCGGAATCTCCGATGAATTAGAAAACACGTCGTTGCACAACTATAGTTGCTGGTCGTGAACTCGGGTCTTGATGCATATCAAGTCTGGCGACTGGTGGTCTGCCGGCAGGCACGTATAATCGGCCCCCTTCGCTGTGAACTTATTGCCCGTGAGCCTCATGTTACTGAACCCTGAAATCGTCGCCGTCCTGCCCAATGGTCCTGTTGAACTGTCGGAAGTGAGCCAATGATCCTTCCTGAAATTCACGAATTCCTTGGCTGCCGCACGCCCGATGGCTGGGTTCAAGCCGCATTGGCCGACCAGGAAACCCTGCTGATCGACCACAAGAACTGCGAGTTCAAGGCTGCCAGTACCGCGCTCAGCCTGATTGCCAAGTACCATTCGCATGTCGACCTGATCAATTTGATGTCACGCCTGGCCCGGGAAGAGCTGGTGCATCACGAGCAAGTCATGCGCCTGATGAAAAAGCGCAAGATCGAACTGCGCCAGCTGTCCGCCGGTCGTTATGCCTCGGGTTTGCGCAAAGTGGTGCGCAGCCACGAGCCGGTCAAACTGGTCGACACGCTGGTGGTCGGGGCGTTTATCGAGGCGCGCAGCTGCGAGCGTTTCGAAGCGTTGGTGCCGCACCTCGATGAAGAGCTGGGCAAGTTCTACTTCGGCCTGCTGAAGAGCGAAGCGCGGCATTTTCAGGGTTACCTGAAACTGGCCTACCAGTACGGCGACGCCAAGGATATTGCCCAGGTGATCGACAAGGTGCGCGCCGCCGAACAGGAACTGATCGAGTCCCCGGACGTCGAGTTCCGCTTCCACAGTGGCGTGCCTGTGGCAGGTCGGTGAAAGAAATCAGGCAAATTGTTAAAAACTCTTAAGAACATGAAAGTTCTCCGAAAACCGGCCCGCGAGGCCGGTTTTTGCTGTTTGGTATGTCGGTTGAGATAGGGATAGGCGCCATAATGCGCGCTCTCAATCATCGGCTCACAGATTGGCACTTATGGACAATCAGGCGTTTGGCAAGGTACTGCTCGTTGAGGATGACGAAAAGCTCGCGGGGTTGATCGCGCACTTCCTCTCCCAACATGGTTTCGAGGTGCGGACCGTGCACCGTGGCGATCTGGCGCTGGCGGCATTTCTCGAATTCAAGCCAAAAATCGTTGTGCTCGACCTGATGCTGCCCGGCCAGAGCGGCCTGCATGTGTGCCGCGAGATCCGCAGCGTGTCCGAGACGCCGATTGTCATCCTCACGGCCAAGGAGGACGACCTGGACCACATCCTGGGCCTGGAGTCCGGCGCCGACGACTACGTCATCAAACCCATCAAGCCGCCGGTATTGCTGGCCCGGCTGCGCGCCTTGCAACGTCGCCAGATACCGGAAAGCACGGTGCGCGGCTCACTGGAGTTCGGCCGTTTGCTGATTGATCGCAGCTGCCGCGAAGTGCGGCTGGCGGGTGAGGGTATCGAGCTGACCACCATGGAGTTCGAACTGCTGTGGTTGCTGGCCAGCGCCGCCGGCAAGATTCTTTCCCGCGATGACATCCTCAATCGCATGCGCGGCATTGCCTTTGACGGGCTCAACCGCAGCGTCGACGTGTACATCAGCAAGCTGCGCGGCAAGCTCAAGGACAATCCCAGAGAACCGGTGTGCATCAAGACCGTTTGGGGCAAGGGTTATCTGTTCAACCCGTTTGCCTGGGAGCTGTAGATGCTAAGGCTGTTTCTGCGGCTGTACCTCATTCTTGCTGTTGGCTTTGCAGGGGCGATCTGGACGGTCAATTACATTTTTGACGAGCTGTTGCCCGAGGCCAACGAGACCTATAACCGCGAAGCCATGCGCGGGCCAGCTTACAGCCTGGTCGAATTGCTCCGTCCGGTCACCGGCATTGCACGTGATGAGCGCCTGGCGGAGCTGAAAACCCACTACGGCCTGCGCCTGAAGCTGGTGCAGAGCAGTGAGCTGGATCTCACTGAGCGAGAGCAAAAACTGCTGGCTGACGGTCTGTTGGTCGTGCGCGGGGATTTCAACGAGTTTATCGCCAACATCGATGACGGCCCGCAGTTGTTGAACATCAGACTCCCGGAGGAGCCCAAGTGGCTGTATGTCTGGGCCTACGCTTTACTGGGCGTGTTCCTGGCTTTTGTCCTGTACTTCTGGGTGCGACCGCATTGGCGCGACCTCGAACTGATCAGAGTGGCCGCGCAACGTTTCGGCGATAACGATCTGACCTCGCGTATTCAGTTGTCCAAACGCTCGAATATTCGCGTGCTGGCCGAGCATTTCAACCAGATGGCCGCGCGCATTGAAGGCTTGATTGCCAATCAGCGCGAGCTGACCAATGCGGTGTCCCATGAGTTGCGCACACCGATTGCGCGCTTGTCGTTTGAACTCGATCAACTCAAGCAACAGGCCGATCCGAGCGAGCGCAAAGCACTGATTGCCGACATGTACGCCGACCTCGGTGAGCTGGAGGAGATGGTTTCCGAACTACTGACTTACGCCAGTCTTGAGCGCGGTGCCACGGTAATCAGTCTCGAAAACATTCAGGCCCACAGTTGGCTCGACAGCGTGGTCGGCAGCGTTGCCCTGGAGGCCGAGGCGGCCGGGGTGCAGCTGCTGATTCGCGCCTGTGAGGTCGACTCTGTGCCGATCGAACCGCGCTTTATGGCGCGGGCGGTGATCAACCTGCTGCGCAATGCAATTCGTTACGCCGAGCGACGGGTGGAGGTGTCGCTGACGCTGGGTGAAGACGGATATGAAGTGTTGGTCAACGTCGATGGCCCCGGCGTGCCGATGGAAGGGCGCGAGAAGATTTTCGAGCCGTTCTCGCGACTCGACACCAGTCGCGACCGTCGCACCGGCGGTTTCGGTCTGGGCCTGGCGCTGGTTCGGCGGGTGTCGCAATCGCACGGCGGCAAGGTCGACGTCAGCGATTCGCCATGGGGCGGCGCGTCGTTTCGCATGACTTGGGCGCAGGCTGACTGAGCCAGATATACCGTCATGCCTGGGGCGTACGGTCGGGCAATCTTTGAGAGCTTTGTCGGGAAACTGTCAAAGACTGTTAACGGCTCAGGCCCAATCGCTCGTGCCACTCAGCGATGGATTCTTGCGGGTAGACCTCGAACTGCTGATCGCCGGGATGTAACTCGACTTCGACCCACGAGGCTTTTGAGCCGAGCATCAGGTGCGTGTGTTCCGGCGGAACCGGCAGCGGGGTGTCGATGGCCGAAGCAAAGGGGTGAATCAACTCGGGCCATTCAGGGCTGAACAACCACAAGCCACTGCCGCAAAGCGAACAGAAGTGCCGTTCGGCGCTGCTGCTGTGGGCACGCCGGGCGCCGTCATCCTTGAGCCGCGCGTGATAGATCGAGATGTGTTTGCGACCGCGGACTTTCAGGCTTTTCGCTTCACCGCCGAGGTTGATCGCGTAGCCGCCAGCGCCTTGAGTCTTGCGGCAGATCGAGCAATAACAACGTTGATACGGGTAGGGGTGGGCACTGTTCAGACTGAACGACACCGCGCCGCAATGGCATGAGCCTTCAAGCTGCATGGCAAACCTCCAACAGGCCTTGTGGATCTCCTTGAACAGCCTAGCTGTCGAGCACTGTTTCAGCCCGTGGCATCAGCCTCTGCAGATCGCTGCGCTCCAGTGCGAACCGATCCCGCAGTGGTCGGTTCGCCTGGTTGAGGACTCGGGCCTCTCAATGGGTCTTTTTCGCGGCCTCGAGCCGGTCCTCGCGTTTTTCCTGTTCATTGCGGAACAGCTTGTCGGCATTTTTTTTCTGATCGTCGGAAAACGTGCCATACAGAGCGCTGAACGTCGTTGCAAGCTTTTGCATATTGTCCGCGTGCAACTGGGCCAATTTGGCATAGGAGGCCATTGCGTCATCGGCATTCAACGATGGCAGCTTTTCCGCTCGCTCCAGGAAGGCGGTATCGGCGTTGTGCGCATTGTCGCGGATGGTTTGCGCGTAGGCCTCCCATTGAGTTGACTGCTTGTCGGTGATTTTCAGCTTGGCGTGCAGTTCCTTGATCCTCTTCTCCACAACGTCCATGTGCTTTTTGGTATGACTGGCAGCTGTCTGCGACGTTGCAGCAGGACTGCTCGTTGCCGTCGTCTGTGCCGAGACAGAAGTGCCGAGCAATGCCAGCATCAACGCTGCCGGCATAGCCGCTTTGAGTACGAAGTTTTTCATGTCTTTATATCCGGATTGAGTTGTCGAACTGACGACCGTTGCAGGGGATATATCAGTGTCAGTGGCGGTCGCTCGGGTTTCATATGGCCAGGCAGCTTAATAGCCGGGAGGAGGATATCGATAGGAGTTGTACGAATCGGGATAGTCCGGCCTTGGGTAGTACCGGACCCCTGGTGGCGGCGGCGGAGGGGGTTCCCGGTAAATCACGGCGGGCGGCGCCTGTACTGCACCCGCGACCACTGCTCCCAATACTGCACCAACCAGTATCGCCCCCAAATCACCGCCGCCACCCCCGCGATAACCACCGTCACCGCCGCGATAGTCACGATGGTTGTCATGGCCGCCACGATAATCGCGATGGTAAACCTGCCGTCCGTCGCCCTGGCGTTGATAGTCGTGCTGCGCTTGTGCCGGTAGCGCGGCAGCTGCCACCGTCACCGTGACAAGCATCACTGCCAGCCGTCGGTATAAAGGTATTTGCGAATGCTGAGTCATGAATCGTGCCTCCTTCAATGAGGGAATCACTGAACCCCACCGTCCACTGGATGAGCAGGAAGATCACAACCGTCCTGATGTGGCGGCGATCTGCCTTGTGTCAGATTGACTTAGCTACCGGCGCGGGTCTGTTCGGTAGCGCACCCTTGCGCCCGGTACAGAGTGATTAAAGCAGACGGGCTGGGGGGGCAGCGCTCGGACCGCAATGGCCGCACTATAATTAATCTGTCGATGACACGAGAGAGGGTCCAGCTATGAAAACTCACTCCTTCCAGCATTACTCTCATAATCTGGGAATGGCCGTTCACGACGCATGGATTACTACCCGGGTGAAATCGGCCCTGACATTTGCAGAGCCGACTCTCAGCATGCACGTCAATGTCAAAACCCATGCAGGTACGGTGGCGTTGAGCGGTCGCGTCAACACCCATAAAGAATGCGAGCGGGTGGTAGAGCTCGCCCGTTCGGTGAATGGCGTCAACGAAATCGATGCCAAAGACTTGCTGACGCATGTGTTCACTCCCGGGCATCTCCCGGAAGCGCCCAACGCTGAAGAGAGCACCGAGTATCGGTCTCAATCGTCGGAAAAAAAGATCGACGACAAGTAATGCTGGCAACCGTGTGAACGCCGCGCTCCCGCTTGGGAAGCGCGGCGCAGGGTAGAAGCGTCCGCTGCTTTTCGACTGGATATTCTTAAGCGATAACCTGAGAAGAGACTCAATGCGCTCGAAAGCTGCTCCCGGCGTAGTTCCAGAATAGGTAGTGACAGGCAGAACCGCGAACGGCATAACGGTACATCGGGTATGGCGAGTGATGGCATGATCATGGAGATGCCATTCCTTCGAGTGCCAATAAAATGGCGTAAATATTGGGTTTTACCGTTTTCTCGCACTATTTGATCTTGCTGGTTACGATTTATTGACAGTGGCAGTCCGGCATCATCACAACTGCGCGCCATTACCGAGGTAAAAAGAGAGTCTGGGGGGCGCGGAAAAAGCGACGTCTCGTTTTTTTCTGGCCGTTCTATACTGCCTTGCAAGTTCGCTCCCTGAACATCACTGGGAGCTGCCTGGCAGTGCGGCATCCTATTTGCTGACTAAGTCTGACACTGAGTTTTGCCCGGAACGCTGATACTGGTTGTCAGAAAAATGACTCCTTTGCAACGCTGTGTCGGAGAGAAGGTGCTTATCGCGCCGCATTCGGTTCAAACGGAAGGGAACTACATTTGAGTCAGTTCACCTTAGGCATCCGTCATCTGCGAGATGAGCAAGTATTGCTGCGCGACGGCGGGCTTTATTGGGTGGCAGTGGATCAGCAGAGCGATTCTGCCGCGCTGGCGGTCCAGTGCCTGGCAGCGATGCCGGCCCATGCGCAAGGAATGTTGGTGTGCTGCGGGCATTCAAGCCAGGAGCTGGCCCAGAAGTTGGCGGTAGATGCCGGTCCTGGTCAGTTGAAGCTGTTTGACATCAAAAAAGCCGACATCGGCCTGACCCTCAAATCACTGGTCGGCGAGCTGACCAGTGCTGCTCCGGTTGCCGGTACTGCCATTGTGCTGATGCTGCCCGACAGCGCATGGCAGAGTGACGTCGCGCCAGAGCTGCGGCATTGCTGCCGGTCCCTGAGGCAATGGCTGGGCGGGCGCCAATGCTCCCTGCTGGTGATCAGCCATGGCCAGGCGCCTCAGTTGCATGAAGGTTTGTTGCGGCTCAACGATACGATCTCCGGGCTCGCTCAGCTCTACCGCCGTGATGGTGGTATTCGCTATCAATTGCACTACTGGCACGGCGAACGGGGCGTGTGCAGCGGGCAGGAGTTCGAGCTCGAGTTGCAGGTGGACGGTTTTGCGCTCTCGGTCTATGAACAGACCAATGTGCAACTGACCCATACCGATGACCAGCGCATCTACCTGACGCAGCGTTCTGTGCTTGAAGGCTCGCCACCGCTGTCGGATCAGTGGAGGCTGTTCGAGAACCGTGAGGATTTGTTCGAGCAAGCCAGCCACGCTCGTGCTGCCAGCATCATCGTGGCCATTGACAACAACCTGCAGGTTGAAGAGCTGGCCCGTCAGATTCACACCTTGCGCGAGCGCTGCGGTATCGCGCTGAAGATCATCGTACGCGAGATGGAGCCCTGCCTGCGTTATCGGGACGAGCGTTTGCTGGTGTCCTGCGGCGCCAACATCACCGTACCCTATGGGACCACGCTGGCGCACTTCTTCAGCATCATCGACAGCGCCCAGGGCCAGACCTGGCGGCGCAGCCGCACCACCGACTTCCAATCGCTATTCGAACGTCTGCGGCCGCCCGCCGAGCGCGGCCTGTTAACGCCCCAGGAATTCATCAGCATGGTGGAGCGCGTCTATGCTGGCGCCTCTGGAGAAATCAGCCACCAACTGCTCAAACTGATGCCGCGCGGTGGCCTGGAAATCGAGCAGTACTTGAGTCAAATCGGCTTGCGTCGTTTCGGTGACGTCGCCTGCGTGGTCAACGGTGCCTTTTATCTGTTCCTGTTTGCCTGTCGCGCGGACGGGCTGGAACCCGCATTGGGGAATATCTGCCGGCTGGCGTGGCGCGATCTCTTTAGCAGCTTCCAGATTCTCCAAGGCGTTGAAGCGTTGCCGCGCGAGGACTTCCTCGCGGCGCCCTTGCTGCCTCCCACGTTCGTTCTGGCAGAAGAACGCACGGCCGGTAGCTCCGCCGAGGCCGCCGGCCGTGCGGCCTATTCACCTCAACGCACCACACTGGCCATTACGGACCCTTGCTCATGAGTTATTCCGAGCTGATCCAGGTGATTGGCCTCAGCAGCCTGCTGACCCTGGCACTGATCGTGGTACTGATCAGGTTCGGTCGCCATTTTCTGTCCGTCGTGCAGGGCCTTTTGCCCCGCGTTACCTGAAATCCCGTGGCGTGCGTCGTCGCGCCCCTGTCCAGAGCGTGTGGTTCCAAACAGTGGTTTATTTCCAGAGTATCGAAGCAGTCGAAACTGTCCCATTCTTACCGCGTTCTCTGGTAGTCCGTTGCTCCACTCCCTTGCGGGAGTGGGGCAGTTGGTTTCGGTATTATTTATAGCGTCAGTTTTACGCCTATTATCATCATGCCGTTGACGAACAATATGGCGGACGTTACGTTGAATTCAATGAACGCACTTTTCGTCACCACCACGACAACCACCACCACGACCGCCATCGGCGGGCCGCGGGGAGGTTGTGCGCTCTAAACACTTGCCACAATTTAACCGAAAGGCCCCGCCGGAAACGGACGGGGCTTTTTTGTGCTCTTCGTCCTTCCGGTCCATAAAAACATCAGGGAGAGAAGGATGGACGATTTTGATCAGCGCGCATTGGGGAATAAACTCGATTTGCAACGCGTTCGGTCTGCGAGTGACGCCAGGCAATCAATGAAGGTGCGCCGGGCTTCGCCGCTTTTTGATCGATTGACGGGCGGCGTCGGCTTAGCAACTACGGTCCTGCTCTTTCTGCAGTTTCTCGTTAATCTCTCGGTGTTCGGGTCTTTTCCGCTGCTGGCTGCCTTTCTGAGCGTCGAGCGACGTTTGAGCGCCGGCGACGTCGCGAGCGTACTCACCGTGAGCCTGCTGTCGAGTCGGCTGTTGCCGCTTGTTCTAGGATCTGCTACCGACCGATTTAATAGCAGAGTACTGGTTTCGTTGGGTCTGGTGTGCCGTGCTATGGGATTCATCGGTTTGGGCCATGTTCTCGATTTCCCGGCGTTGGCCGCATGTGCATTCTTGAGTGGATTCGGCGCAGCCCTCTATGAAACGACCGCGTATTCCGTGTTTGGCACCCTCAAAACAGACATTCGTTCGCGTGTATTCGTCTTGAATAATCTTGTACTTAACCTGGGTGCGCTGGTCGGGCCAACAGTGCTGTTCTTACTGCCTGCCCATGGCGGCGCTTTTCCATTTGAGGTGAGCGGTTATATCTTTGCTGCGTTGGCTTTGGTGGCACCGTTCGCGGCTGTACGGACGCGCGTGAATGAAAGACCGAAGCGTGTTGTCTCTGCGCTTTTTGAGGTTTTCCATGACAGGAAATATCGAAGACTCTGCATCGCACTTATCCCGTTCTGGACTGTGTACACGCAAATTTATGTGTTCATCCCACTGACTTTCGCTCAGGGAGCGTCAGGGTATAACGGTGTGCGACCGTTCTACATCGCGAACGCTTTGTTCGGTGTCTTAACTGCGCTTCTGGGGATGCGATGGTTTCAACAGGCAAGGTGGCAATCCCTGATGTCAATCGGTCATCTCGCGCTGCTCGCCTGTTTCGCACTGGCAGCGCTTATTTTCCCAGGCGAATGGAACTCGCAACAGTCTCTGGTGATCCTCGTTGTCATAGCTTTAGTTTTCACGTTCGGCGAAAGCCTCATCTTGCCTGCGTCGAACATCGCTCTCGCTGAACTGACGACCGAGAGCAACGCTGGAAGCTATTTCGGCGCGTCAGCAGTCTCTTGGGCGATAGGCGGAGCATTGGGAAACTATCTGGGCAGTATGGGTGCGCGATGGACGCCGATCAGCATGGGTTGGCTTGTTTTCGCTTTTGTCAGCATGATCGGGTTGCTTTGTTTCAAGAGGCTTGAACATGCCCAATAGGGGCGGAGCCAGGATGAGCCTAAATTTTTATCATAAGCACTTTGTTTATATAGGATTATTTAGGGCAATAAAAAGGTTCTTCACGGATTACCGGGAAAGCCGTTCCTCATCTTCAAGAACACACCGGGCCGCGAGCCTTGCACCGACATAGAGCCTGACATGCTTGCCAAGGCATGTGTGTTGCCATCAAAGTAGTTGCAAGCGCTTACGGATTGTGTTTAAAGAGATGACCGCGGGCCGAAGGGTTTGTGGCGTGCTCCTGGAAGGTGCGCTGTTCGAGTGAGGCTGTCTCCAGGTCTTTTCGAAAAAAAATAAAAGGATTTAGATTATGACGTCTTTTCAAGATATCAAACCTGAGCAGGTCGATGCGCTCAAAAAGCAATCGCAGGCTGCCTTTGACGCACAAATCAAGCGCCAGCAAGAGGTTGTCAGTGCGAAACCGGCGCTAGAAGAGGTCCTCCATCAGAAGGTGCACCCGCAATCGTTGTGTGGATGCGGATGCCAGCAGAACATTTGCGGCTACTTCTCGTTCGAAGGTTGCGGTTGCGGTTGCTATCCTCAGACCGAAACCATCCAGATTAGTGCGTCACCCGCCGATATCGGACCAAATGCTCCTCAGCAAGGAACCCGAGTGCGGTTCGTCGGCGAGGCGACAGGTACGGGTACCAGTATCAACATTCCCACTATCTACCTGCAGGGCACCGTGCCTGATGCCGAGAACCTCATCGGCGTCCCGTTGTCGCTGCAATTGTTGATTAGTGCCGGTTCCCTCACCCTGTACCTTTTTGAAGGGCAGCGCCTGCTGGCCGCACTGGTCCATCCAGCGCAGTATGCCGCGAACATCAGTGGGCAGTTCTCCGGCAGTGGAACCGGTTTTTTCCAGCCGGCGTGATGTAGTCGACCAGGAGTAAACAGCCCGACGCCGGGCAAGAAAGCCCTAGCCTCAAACGCTAGGGCTTTTTTTTTGGGTTCTTCACGGATTACCGGGAAAGACGCTCTTGATCTTCATGAAAAAGAACTCACTGTCCCGGTAACCGTACGCCATCCGCTTGATGACCTTTATTCGATTGTTTATTCCTTCCAACTGACCGGTGTGCATCGGCCAGCGAACCCGGCTCACGATGCCGCGCCAGTAGCCCTTTAGCCGTTTGGCAAATTGGATCAGAGCTGGGATTTCGCTTTCATGAGCATGGCGCAGCCATTGCTTCCAGGCCGATCTCCAGGCCCAGGCAGTACTTGGTGTCCAGAGTGTTTTTAGCTCAGCCTTCATCAAATAAACCGTCATCAGCGATTGGTTGGCCTCCAACAAAT
The DNA here is from genome assembly GCF_018986375.1 of Pseudomonas sp. CVAP#3. NCBI lineage: Bacteria > Pseudomonadati > Pseudomonadota > Gammaproteobacteria > Pseudomonadales > Pseudomonadaceae > Pseudomonas > Pseudomonas sp. CVAP#3. The sequence goes on along the minus strand of NZ_JAHMSC010000004.1, from coordinate 115,766 downwards.
CCTGCAAGTGAACCTGTTGTTCCGGTGTTTTCAGATTCTGCGGATTGCGCAGCAACAGCCATCGCGCTTGCTTGATGACCTTGCGAGCCGGCTTGTCGTGACGCAACCGGTTAGCTTCGCGGCCAGGCGGCGCGTCATGCGGGCATAGCGGTCCAGCCAACTGACGGCTTCCATGCGTTTGCCACAGTCACGGCAACCAACCCGCCTGAGCAAAACGCACAGGCGTACCGCGCGACCGAGAATGGGAAGGTCACGAACGGTTCGCTCGCAATACTCGTGAGTGGTTGAACAAGGTTTTTGGCAGCCGCCACAGGAAGGGAATCGGGTGGCATGGGGAGTCAGATCGATCTGTAGGGCATCGCCATCAGGCTTGATCGTGACGACAGAAAAGCCCTCCCAAAAAGGAAGGAAAGTATTAATATCGCGCATAAGAACGCCGGTTTGTTAGATGTGTTTGCTCGCACGAACATCATCAACCAAATCGGCGTTCTTGTTTCTGTGTTTCCCGGGATTCCGTGAAGAACCAATAAAAAGCCCGGCAACTGGGCCGGGCTCTATCAGCGTTTGAATGTTGTTTAGCTCAACAGCCCGGTACTGACCGCGACAATCAGGAAAATACCCAGTACCGCCCGGTAGATAACGAACGGCCAGGTGGAAAACCTTTCGAGGAATTTCATCAGGCCCCAGATGGCGCAAAATGCCGACACGCTGGCGATCACCAACCCGAAAATCAGGTGCGACCACGCTTCGGCCGGGATATGTGCGTGATACAGCACCCACAGCTCTTTCAAGCCGGCCAGCGCGATAGCGGGCAGCCCGAGCAGGAATGAGAAGCGCGCGGCTTCTTCACGTTTGAAGTTAAGGAAGAGTGCGGCGGTGAGTGTTGAACCGGAGCGGGAAACACCAGGAATCAGCGCGCCAATCTGTGCAATGCCGACAATCAATGCATCCCGCAGGCGCATCTGTCCCACGACGCGTTGATGGCGGCAGCTGAGTTCGGCCGCAGCCAGCAGAACGGCCATCACCAGGCACGAGATACCAATCACCATCAGGCCTCTCAACGGTGAGTTGCACGTATTGAGCAGCGAGGACAAGGCCAGGCCCGCGATGCCGATCGGGATGGTCGCCAGCACAATCGCAACGGCCAGCTTGAACGACTGATTGTTGTAATCACGCTGCCGCACGGCGCCTATGCTGCCAGCGACGACTTCCCGTACATCACGCCAGAAATAGCTGACGACCGCAGCCAGAGCGGCCAATTGCATCGCAGCGGAAAACGCCGAGCCGGGATCGGGCCAGCCGAGCAGGGCGGGCACGATTCGCATGTGCGCAGTGGATGAAATGGGTAATAGCTCGGTGATGCCTTGAATGATCCCCAGGATGCCAATTTGCAGGTAATCCAGAGAAGCAAAGCCGATATCAAGGCCGCTGGTACAGACGTTTGTCAAAATACGTTCCTTAAGAAGTAAGGCTTTCCCACTGCTCCGAAAACACGGTGCGACGCTCGGAAAGTCTCGGCAGTGGGCAAATGATCCTGGACTGAACCGCTCTGTCAGAGGGTCGTTCATGATGACTGCGAGCGGAATAATGGCCTTATTTGTAACTGTTTGCTACAGGCTGTTGAGATGATTTTTTTAGCCGGGAACGCCCGCGAAGCCCATGTGTACAGGCCTGGCCGGGATTTTATGTTCGCTTCATGACCGACAATCGAGGTTCCTCAGTCCCAGCTAAGTTTGCCTGCGTAGTCTCTCCCTTGCGCGATTTGCAGCGCTGTCAAGGAGAAGCATCCACATGAAGCCGCTTACGAAAGCTGACTGGCTCAATAAAGTCCCCGAGGTGACGCTGTCGTTCTGGGTCATCAAGATTATGTCCACCACCGTGGGTGAAACCGGCGCCGACTTTCTCGCCGTCGATGCCGGGTTGGGGCAGAGTGTGACCAGTATCGGCATGGCCGTGCTGTTGGCGATTGCACTGTTCGGCCAACTTCGTACACGTGCCTACACCCCTTGGATTTATTGGCTTACTGTGGTGCTGGTGAGCGTCGTCGGAACGCAGATTACCGATGTGCTCACTGACAAAATGGGCATCAGCCTGTATGCCAGCACCGCGGTATTTTCGGTGTTGCTGGCGATCAATTTCATGATCTGGTACGGGCTGGAACGCAGTCTTTCGATCACTGAAATCGTCACGCCGCGCCGGGAGTTGTTCTATTGGGCGACGGTGCTTTGCACCTTTGCTTTGGGCACGGCGGCCGGTGATCTTGCCACCGAGGCGCTGGGGCTTGGCTTCACACTGGGCGCGGTGATTTTCGGCGCATTGATCGGCGTGACGTTCGCCGCCTGGCGCCTGGGTGGCAATACGGTCCTGACCTTCTGGATCACCTACATCCTGACCCGTCCTTTTGGCGCCTCCCTGGGAGACTTGCTGACGCAAGCCAAGACCTATGGCGGCCTCGGCATGGGCGCCATGTGGACCAGCGCGATTTTCCTCAGCGTCATCCTGATACTGGTCGTCGTCGCACAGATGAGCGTCGGCAATCGCAAACTCGTCACTGAATAACCCGTTCAAAAGCCTATCAAGGAATCATCATGGTCTACGTTCAAACCGCCATTCGTAAAGCCGCCGTCCTTTCAGCCATTGTCGTGTTCGGCCTGGTCGCCGGGTGTTCGAAACCCGCAGACTCGCCTAAAACGAGTGCTACTTCGGGCGCGGCCAGCGTCCAGCAGAGCTCGGCCTCGAAACTCGGCGACCTGTCGGCGTTCCAGGGCATTGCGGCCAACGTTGCCGATCTGGTGAGTAAAAACGACCTGCCGGGCGCGAAAACGCGAATCAAGGACCTGGAGTTGTCCTGGGACTCCGCGGAAGCCGGCATCAAGCCGCGTGCCGCCAGCGACTGGCATGTCCTGGACAAGTCCATCGACACTGCACTTGAAGCCTTGCGTGCCAGCACCCCGAAACAGAGCGACTGCAAGGCGGCGATGGATGACTTGCTGAAAACCTTCAATTCGCTGCAAGGAAAAAGCTGACCGCTTTCAATGCCAATAAATCGCTTCGCGCACGCTTGAACAGGTGATTCAATGCAGGCTCGACACTGAATGCGCAGGTGTATACCTGCGTCAGTGCCGAGCCTCACTTATCACCGGAGAGGGACATGCGGATATTACTGGTCGAAGACGACCCCATGATCGGGGAGGCGATCCAGGGCGCACTGAAAGATGCCAGTTACGCCGCCGATTGGGTCAACAATGGCCTTACCGCCCTGACGGCGCTGGACACTCAACATTATGACCTGGTGCTGCTTGACCTCGGCCTGCCCGGCAAGGACGGTCTTGCGGTATTAAGCAGCATTCGGGCGCGCAACAACGGCGTTCCCCTGCTGATCATCACGGCCCGCGACAGCCTCGACGATCGCTTGAGCGGCCTCGATGGCGGCGCCGACGATTACCTGCTCAAACCCTTTGATATGGCCGAGCTGCTGGCCCGCATGCGTGCCGTTCTACGCCGCAAAGGCGGCAGCGCGCTGCCGGTGTTCAGCAACGGTGTGGTGTCGCTGGACCCGATCTCGAAACAAGCCAGCACCGAAGAAAACCCCGAGGTCCAGCTCTCCAGCCGCGAGTTTTCGCTGCTGCAGGCGCTGTTGATCAGACCGGGGGCAATTCTCTCGCGCAGCGAGCTCGAAGACCGTATCTATGGCTGGGGCAATGAAGTGGAAAGCAATGCGGTGGAGTTTCTGATCCATGCACTGCGTCGCAAGCTGGGTGGCCACGTCATCAAGAATGTCAGGGGTATGGGATGGATGGTTTCAAAAGGCGACTGAGCGAGTCGGTCCAGGTCAGGCTGTCCGTTTCCCTGTCGCTGGCCATTCTGATCGTCGCTATCGTGGCCGGCATTTTTGCCTTTGTCTCGGCATTCGATGAAGCCCTGGAAATGCAGGACAACACCTTGCATCAGGTGGCCGTGCTGTTCGAGCGTCAGCAGATGACGCTGACCTATCCGACGCAAGGCAAGGGCATCGAGGGCGACGATGAAGAGTCCAGGGTCACCGTTCAGTACCTGAACGATGGCAACCAGGTGTCGGGCAATGTGGAGGCTGGCGCACCGCTGCCACTGCCGACAACGCTGGCCGACGGCCTGTCGACGTTGGTGGTCGGTGGCGAGCCGTTTCGTGTGCTGGTCAAGACCCTGACCAGTGGCGCACGCATCGCCGTTGCACAGGAAACCGGCACGCGCGACAAGGACGCCCGCGAGAGCGCCTGGCGCGGCCTGTTGCCGTTTCTCATCCTGTTTCCGGTGCTCTTGCTGGTGGTTGCCGATCTGGTGCGCAAGCTGTTTCGGCCTATCGCGGCACTGGCGTCTGAAATCGACCAGCGCGGCGAGCAGGAGCTGCACCCCATCGATGAAAACCATTTGCCCGCCGAGATCCGTCCCTTTGTGCTGGCCATCAATCGATTGCTCAACCGTGTGGCTCAGTCGATGGAGACCCAGCGGCGCTTCGTCGCCGACGCTGCCCATGAACTCCGATCGCCGTTGACGGCCCTGTCGCTGCAAGCTGAACGCCTGGCCGTCGCAGACATGTCGACGTTGGCCCGGGAGCGTCTGTTTGCATTGCGCAGAGGGATCGAGCGCGGCAAAAATCTGATTGATCAACTGTTGGCGCTGGCCACCGCACAATCGAACTCGATGCTGCCCGCAATGGCGGTTTCCGTGCATGGCGTCTATCGGCGTGTATTGGAGGACCTGCTGCCGCTGGCCGAGGCCAAGCATATCGACATCGGTGTCGAGGACGAACAGGATGTGCAGGTGCTGATCAACGAGCTCGACCTGCTGGCCATGGTCAAGAACCTGGTCGATAACGCCATTCGCTATACGCCTGCGGGCGGACGCGTAGATCTTTCTGTGGGCATGGAGGAGGGTGGAGCGCTGTTGCAGGTCAAGGACACCGGCCCCGGGATTGCGGCCGAGGAACGGGAACGTGTGTTCGACCCGTTTTATCGCAGCCTCGGGAACCATGAGGTCGGGTCCGGCCTGGGGCTGTCGATCGTCAAGGCAGTAGCGGATCGCAACGGGGCACAGATCCGCCTGGGGTTTGGCGATGAGGTGGCAAGAAGCGGGTTGTGTGTCTCGGTGTGGTTGCCGTCATTGATTTCCCGCAGCGTTCCCCCTGCCGCCCAATTGTAGGCGCGGTATCATTTGCAAAAAGAACATATAGCCGGCCGGTGCATTCCTCGGCCGGCCCTGGATACTCATTCAAGGATCAACCCATGCTTTTAAGCAAACGCGATCAGGCGCGAATCGAGCGTCGCCTGGTGGTTACCCTGACCGAGGCGTGTGAGACGGCCAAGGCGGAAATCGTCGGGTTCGCCTGGTTGACCCATGAGGTAGATTACTCGGCGTTCCCCGCAAGCCTGCAGGTGACCTGGGTCTTCGACACACTGGCCGACAAGCGCCAGGCCCTGGCCGTCGGGCAAGCTGAACGCATGGTTGAACTGACGTCCGTGGCGTTAAGTGAAGCGGACATTCTCGTCAGTCCGGTTTCGGCTCACGTGCAATTTGACACTGAAGAAGAGTGTCAGCGCTCTCATGCCGGAAACTGGCAGCAACGTTTGGCGCGCCAGCGCTCGACTCGGGATTGAACCATGGCCAAGGATATCGAAAACCCGTGTATTTCCGTTTGTCAGCTGCGCGGCGAGCTGTGTGTGAGTTGTGGGCGTATCAAGGAGGACATCAGGAAATGGAAGCGCATGAAGCGCCCCGAAAAAATGGCCGCCGTGCAACGCGCGAACCTGCGCCTGCAAAGCCTGAAAAAATAACGCGTGAGCCACTGGTCGAGCGATAACTGGCCGGTCCGCCTTCAATTCCGTAACATCCGCAGCCGTCTTTTCCCGCCACGCCCTGCGGCTCGTTCCGTCGGCCTGTATTTTAGGTAAGTCATGAAATCCAAACGTCTGCGCGCTGATGCCCTGGCCGGACTCACCACCTCTTTTGCTCTGCTGCCCGAATGCATCGCCTTCGCCCTGGTTGCGCACCTGAATCCGCTGATGGGCTTATACGGAGCCTTCATCATCTGTACCTTGACTGCATTGTTCGGGGGCCGGCCGGGGATGATTTCCGGTGCTGCCGGATCAATGGCCGTGGTGATCGTCGCGCTGGTGGTGCAACACGGCGTGCAGTATTTGCTTGCAACGGTGTTGATGGGTGGACTGTTGATGATGGCGTTCGGTCTGCTACGGCTGGGCAAGCTGGTGCGCATGGTGCCATACCCGGTGATGCTCGGTTTCGTCAATGGCCTGGCGATTGTCATTGCCCTGGCTCAACTGGAGCACTTCAAGAGTGGCGGGACCTGGCTGAGCGGGACAGCGCTGTATCTGATGATTGGGCTGGTGGCGCTGACGATGGCCACCGTCTACGTGTTACCGCGCCTGACCCGAGCCGTGCCACCGGCGTTGGTGGCGATCCTCGGCGTTGGTCTGGCGGTCTACCTGCTCGGCCTGCCGACTCGCACCCTTGGCGACATGGCGCACATTGCCGGCGGCCTGCCTGGCCTGGCCTTGCCTCAAGTGCCCTGGAACCTGGAAACCCTGCGGATTATCGCCCCTTATGCGGTGTTGATGGCCCTGGTCGGGCTGTTGGAAACCCTCTTGACGCTGAACCTTACCGACGAGATCACCGAGAGCCGTGGCTACCCGGATCGCGAATGCGTGGCATTGGGCGCGGCCAATATGGTCTCCGGTCTGTTCGGTGGGATGGGCGGATGCGCCATGATCGGTCAAACCGTGATCAACCTCAGTTCCAGCGGCCGCGGTCGCCTTTCTGGCGTGGTCGCCGGAGTGATGATCTTGCTGTTCGTGCTGTTTCTTTCGCCGCTGATCGAGCGCATCCCGCTGGCGGCACTGGTCGGGGTGATGTTCGTCGTGGCGCAGCAGACCTTCGCCTGGGCCTCGCTGCGGGTGCTCAACAAGGTGCCGTTGAACGACGTATTGGTGATCATTGCCGTAACGATCATCACGGTGTTTACCGATCTGGCCATCGCTGTGCTCTGCGGGATTGTCATTGCTGCGCTGAACTTCGCCTGGCAGCAGGCCCGTGAGCTATACGCCGACAGTCACCTGGAAGCCGACGGCAGCAAGCTCTACCGCCTGCATGGCACGCTGTTCTTCGCCTCTACTGCACCGTTCCTCAACCAGTTCGACCCCGCCAACGACCCGCCTCAGGTAACCCTGGATTGTCGTCACCTGAGCTTTGTCGACTACTCGGCCATCGCCGCGCTGAAGACGCTGCGTGAGCGCTACGTCAAGATCGGCAAACAGTTGCGGGTGTTTCACTTGTCCGAACGCTGCAAGAAAATGCTCAAGCGCGTTGGCGTGGCTCACGACTGAGGTCGGCGCCATGGGCGCAGCTCGAGTTTGAGTCTGCGATATCAACGCTGGGGAAGGCTCCAGCGTTCGCGAAAGTGCTCGTACTCCGCTTCGGGCAGTTGAACCAGTAGGGGCGACTGACGCGGATCCAGCCAGCTGAACAAACGAGCAATATCTGCCGGGTCCATGGCTGTGCAGCCAAGCGTTGGGGAGGTGGGGGCACGCCAGATGTGCAAGAAAATGCACGAGCCAGCGTCGGCGGACGCTGGCGTGTTGTGCTCGATGACAATGCCTTGTCGATACATGTCGTCATCGCGACGCATGTGTTCGGAGCTGTTCCAGTCCTTGGCAGTCGTCGACCCGTCGACAAGCTCGTTATAGCGTTTGGAGTGGCTGTCATCCACGCACTCGGTGGTCGATGTCAGCGGTAGGTAAGGAAGCCTGGTATCGGCCGAGCTGTCGTAGCCAAAGGCGGTACCCAGTTTGAACAGGCCAGCAGGCGCTTTCCCGTCGCCTTCACGTTTGACCGGCCCTTCGCGTTGCTCGACGACACCGAGACCCTTGCCCCAGGCCAGGCCGCTTTTGCCGACAACCACCGGAAACGGCGCCCCGTATTTCTGAAATGTTTTCCCTTGCCGCTCGTAGCGTTGGGCGGTCCCCTGGATATCAGTCCAGTTTTTTGTCGTGACCACAATCAGCTGGTTACTGGTGTCCAGCGCCTGAGCCGTAATGGGGAAATCCATGACGTTCTTCAACGCATCGTTCCCGGTGTAGGTAAAGTGCCACCATTCTTTCGAGTACCCGGAAAATCCCTCTTTTTGCATGGCGTTGCCGAGCCGCTGGCGATTCTCTCTGGCGGTCGCGTTGATCGTTGAACTGTCGGTATGCGCTCGTTCATCGAAGCAATCGAATCCTGTTCCCATGTCGACGGCACCATCATGCCAACGCTGTTCATAGGGAGCGGCGCAGTCGACTTGCACGGCCGAGGGACTCCATGTCTGGGCGGGCAGAGCCTCCGGCCCCGTCAGCGTCAGATCCACCGTGCCGCCCTTGGAGTGATTCGAAACCCGGGCCACATAGCCCAAACGCCAGAAGTCTTGCTTGTCCACGCGCGGATAAAACTCGGCCTTGCGCGGGTCACCCCGTTGCGTCGCAAAGCGCCCCATGTCGGCAACAGCACGGCTGGGTCGATAGCAGTCGAATACCTTCAAACCGTAGCCTTGCGTGCGCAACGCCGCTTGTACCCGGGCAAGGGCCTTGGCGGCGTCCAGCGACAACAGACACTCCGCAGCGCCGTAGCCGTCGAGCGGGTGTCCGGTGAAGTTGTGGGCGCTGGCATAACGGATGTCTTGCTCGATACCCGGATCAATCGCCCGCAGATAGACCATATGCTCGGGCCTTGGCTCGGCGCTCGCCAGGCAGGGCGCGATGATGGCTAGCATCGAGAGGCACAGCGGTTTGATTCTGCACAGCAGGCGCATGCGATGCCTCCAAAGATGCCGGATTTCAATCCAGAGCAGGCTAATGGTTGTACCCTTTTTTCTCAATCAGGGTTAGCGGGGTGAGTCGCCTGGTTGGGTAGATGGCATTGCCGCTTGCCTGGCCATCTGATATCAGAGAAGCTCCGCGCCAGTCCATGTTCAGGGCGAATTAGCCACATGATTGAATGGTTTAGGGAAGAGATGAATGACACTCAGGGTGATGGTAATCGGTGGCTACGGAAACTTTGGCAGCATCGTTTGCCGGCATTTAATTGCGATGCCAGGTGTATCCCTGGTGATTTCGGGGCGTGACTCACAGAAGTTGTTGCGCAAAGTCGATGAGCTGAAAGCCCAATCGGGCACAACCTGTGAAAGCTGGTGCGGCGATGCCATGGACACTGCGTTCAAGTCCGTCCTGGACTCGATGGGTATTCAGTTGGTCATCCATACCGGCGGCCCGTTTCAGGGACAGACCTATGCCGTTGCGCAGGGCTGTATCGATGCGGGCGTGAACTATTGCGACCTGTCTGACTGCCGTACTTTCGTCACCGGTATCGGCGCGCTCGACGCACAAGCCAAGCGTGCAGGAGTGGCTATCCTCAGCGGTTGCAGTTCGGTGCCGACGTTATCTGCAGCAATAATCGACCAACACCGACATCGCTTCAAACGTATCGACTCGATCGACCATGGCATTTCATCTTCGGCAAAGATGCCGGGACTGTCGACCGTCGAAGGCGTGCTCGCCTACGCAGGTAAACCGATCAAGCAACTCAGGAATGGGCAGGTGCATGAAGTGTTGGGCTGGCAGGACCTGACGCTTCGCAAGATGCCACAACTGGGTACCCGGGTCCTGGCCAATGTCGACGTGCCGGACATCGATATATTCGCCCAGCGTTATGGTGCCAAAACCCTGAGTTTCAAAGCAGGATCGGGCCTGAAGCTCGGTGGTGTGGCCAACTATCTGCTGGCTCAGGCGATGAGAGTGGGGCTGGTTCGAGACCCTGCGCCATGGGCGGCAAGATTGCATCGTTGGGGCCGGAGGTTCGAGCGATTCGGTGATGGTAAAAGTGCAATGTACATCGACGTCCGGGGCATCGATATTGATGCAAAGCCGCTGTCCATGACGGTGCAACTGACGGCTATGAATGACAAGGGGCCGGAAATCCCCAGCTGCGCGGCTGTTGCCTTGGCCGCAAAAATCGTCCAGGGGTACTTGCCCGAGCCCGGTGCCCGAGCTTGCGTGGGCGAGATCACCGTTGATGAGTACATGGCTGCAATCAACGACCCGGTGAATCTACACTTGTCCGTAAAATTCTCTGACGAGCAGGGCTGACCATGCTCTACCTGTGCCTGAAGTACATCCACGTCATCGCTGCCATTTTCCTGTTCGGATTCGGCATGGGGTCTTACCTCTACTTGATCGCCGCCAGCCGCACGGCCAATCCTCAAGTGATCGCGCATGTGGCGAGAATGGTCGTGCGATTCGACACCTGGATTACCACACCGGCAGGTTTCATTCAGATCGTGACAGGCTATCTGTTGGTGAGGCTTGCCGGACTTCCCCTGACCACGGAATGGATTCTGACGTCGCTGATCATCTTCCTGTGTGTGGGCTCGCTGTGGCTTCCGGTGTTGGTGCTTCAGAAGCGGCTGCAGATGATGGCCTTGAGCGCGGTTGAGGCGGGGGTGGGGCTTGCTGAGGAGTACAGATCCGTTTACAGGAAATGGTTCTGGATGGGCGTTCTGGGGTTTTTGGGAATGTTCGTGATTGTGATGATTATGGTGACGAAGATGACGCCGAGGGACTTGATTGAAGTGATGGGATGAAACTGCTGTAAACCTGTTTCAGGGCTAGAGACAACTCATGAAAAACGCTGAACCGGTAACGTTCAGCGTTTTTTATGGGAGCCGGATCTGGACTCATCTGCAGGACAGGCATTTATTGCCGGATCGAGTCGTCTACTTCCGCGTGTCCTACTGACCGCCAAACACCGCAGGCCGACGCTCTGCAAACGCCGCCAGCCCCTCATCGAAGTCGCTGCTCTCGCACGCCAGTCGACGCAGTTCTGCGATCTGTTCCATCGCCTGGACGGGCATCGGTTGCAGGTCTTCGAGGATGCGCAATTGCTCCTTGACCGCCGCAATGGCCAGCGGTGCTTTGCCGGCAATCGTGCGTGCCAGTTCCAGCGCAGTCGCTTCCAGCACGTCGCTATCGACCAGCCGGTTCACTACACCGAAGTGTTCAGCGCGTTCTGCATCGAGCTTGTGCGCGCAGAAAAACATTTCCTTCAATACGTGAATCGGCAGGTTGTTGAAGAAGCGCAGCAGCCCGCTGGTGGTGTAGGGCAAACCGATGTTTGCCGGCGTCATCGAAAAGCTCGCACTGTGATCCGCGACCACCAGGTCGCAACTCATCGCCAGGTCGACCGCGCCACCCCATACCGAGCCGGAGATCATGGCGATCACCACACCGGGGTAGGCGCGGATGCGGCGCAAGACTTTTTCGAGTGGCTTGCCGTAGGCAACCGGGTCGTGGTCGTGTTGCAGTTCACGGATGTCGTGGCCGGCGCTCCAGACGGGCTGGCCGACTTCGCTGCCGAGTATCACCACTGGTATGCGTTGTGACGCCAGTGCGGCGAGGCTTTCGTCGAGGGCGTTCAGCAGTTGTGCGCTGAGGGCGTTGCGGTGGGTGGGGTTGCTGAAGACCAGCCGACCGATTCGTTCATCGACCCTGTTGACGGTCACGGTGGGGGAAGAGGTTTGTGTCGGGTTCATTGTGCGGTTCCTGTTGATTGTCCGGATGCCATTACTGGCGAATCACTGTTGTCCTGATACACGGCTTTCGCGGCCAGCAGTGCGTTGATCGACGCTGTGTCGAAACCTGCTTCGCGCAGGACTTCGAGGGTGTGTTCACCGAGCAGTGGCGGTGGTCGCTGGCTGACACCGGGCGCAGGTTCTGCGGCGTCGGTCGCGCTGAACACCGGGGTCACGACCTGGCGCAGCGCGCCGAGTGTCGGGTGCATGAGTGTCCGGGTCAGCTGGCTATGCAGCACTTGCGGGTCGTCGAACACTTCGTTGAGTGTATTGATCGGGCCAGCGGGTAAGCCAGCCTCGATAAACAGTTCGGTCCAGGCGCGTTTGCTGCGGGTTTTCAAGCGGCTTTCCAGAATAGCTTTCAACTCGTCACGTCGCTCGACCCGGGCTTCATTGGTGGCGAAGCGCGGGTCGTCCGGCAGCGTCGGTAGATCGAGCAGCGTGCATAAACGTCCCCACATGGCCGAGGTGATCGGCGCCAGGTTGAGCGGGCCATCCAGCGTCTGGAACACCCCGTAAGGCGCAATGACCGAGTGGGCGTTGCCCGTGCGGCGGGGGACATCTCCGAGGCTGAGGTAGCGTTGACCGTGCACACTCAGCAACCCGACCAGGCTGGCCAGCAACGAGGTGCTGACGTGTTGGCCATACCCGGTGCGTTCGCGCTCCAGCAGGGCGGCCAATACCGCGGTCACCAGCCACATGCCCGAGGTCAGGTCGCCGATGGCCGTGCCGGTGCGGGTCGGGTCGCCATCGACGAACCCCGTCAGGCTCATCAGCCCCGAGTAACCCTGGGCGATCTGATCGAAACCCGGCCAGCTGCTCATCGGGCCGTCGCTGCCAAAGGCGTTGATACTGCCCATGATCAGCCGCGGATTGCGTGCGCTGAGCACCTCATAGCTCAGGCCCATGCTATCGAGGGTGCCGGGTTTGAAGTTCTCGATCACCACGTCGGCATCATCGATCAGCCGCTGGATCGTGGCCAAGCCCTGGGGGTTGCGGAAGTCGATGCACATGCCGCGTTTATTGCGATTGCACGATAGATAGTAGGTGCTCACGCCCCGGTCGAACGGGCCCCAGGTCCGGCTCATATCGCCGGTCGGGCCGGGTTCGATCTTGATCACATCGGCGCCGAGATCAGCCAGCACCATGGTGCAGAACGGCCCCGATAGCGCACGGCTCAAGTCGACGATCTTCACGCCTTGCAAAGCTTGCATACGGTTCTCCACTGAATGTTTGAGCGCTGCTGTTTTATTGGGGCAATGGTTGATCACGGGTTTCGACGGCAAACGGCAGGATCAGGATGCCGGCCACGAAGGCCGCAGCGGTCCAGGCGATGGGGGCGCCGAGCGAGCCATGCCAGTGGATCGCAGCGGCCAGCAGGAAGTTGACCCCGGCGCCGATGAAGCGGCCGACCGAGGCATTGAAGGCGAATGCTGTGGCGCGGATCCGGGTTGGATACTGTTCAGGCAGCCAGAGCGAGAAAATCGCGAAGTTGCCGCCGAAGAAGCCAAGGAACACCAGCGACACCATGAACAGGTGCAGGCCGTCGTCCATGTAGAACACCCAGCCAAAGGCGACCACGATCGACGTCGCCATACCCGCGAAGTAGATGCCCAGTGCAAGCCGTCGCCCAAGCCGTTCGGCCAGCCACGGCGCGACGAGGCAGCCGAGAATGGTGCTGAGCGACAGCACCGCCGCACCAATGGAGGCCAGGTGCACGGCGCCAATGTGGTCGATGCCGGCGCGGGTCGCCAGGGTCACCACGGCCGTTGCTTCGTAAACCGAGCCGGCCCACAAACCGACGATGGCGACTCCGACCAGGGCCGAGCTGGTCAGCGTGCGTCGGCGAAAGGCCGGGGCAAAGATTTCCCACCACGACGTTCGAGTGGCAGCGCTCGGGGCGTGAGGGCGCCCGGCGTGGTTCGCAGCTTTGTGCGTTTGGGCAGGCTCTTTCACCTTCAACGCGGTGTAGATCGCCACCGCCGCCGGTGCGAGGCCGCACAGAAACATCACGCGCCAGCCGTAGGTTGCGCCGACGGTATAGTTCAACAACGCGGCGATGAAAAAGCCGAAGTAGTAGCCGGTTTGCAGATAGCCCGCGCCCATCTTGCGTCGGTCCTCCGGCCAGCTCTCGGCCACATAGGTGCCGGCCAGTGCCCATTCGCCGCCGACGCCGATCCCGGCGATCAGTCGAAACGCCGCCAATTGCCAGATGTTCTCCGAGAAAGCCGCGGCCCCGGTAAACAGTGAGTACACCAGGATGCTGGCTGCCAGCATCTTCACCCGGCCAAAACGGTCGGCAAGCGGCCCCCAGATAAACGACATTCCCCAGCCGATCAGAAACAACCCGAACAGCAGAGATCCGTACATGGCGATATTGGCGGGGGTTGGGGTGATGCCCGAGTTGGGCAGCAACTCGGTCAGGGCGGGAATCAAGACCAGGGCGAAGATCACCGAGTCCACGCCATCCAGCACCCATCCCAGGTAGACGGTCCAGAAGCCGCGAATCTGCTCGCGGGTCAGGGGCGTTTTGATCGGCTTCACGCTCGTTGCTGATGCGGTTAATGCTCTAGACATTAAGGATCTCCCATTGACCTTGATCAGGCCTATTGAGGCGCTGCGAGGCGGGGCCGCCGTCAGCGCTTCGTTTATTGTGAAGTCAGTCTAGGCAGCGCATCTCATAAGCTACAAATATGAAATTCCTTTGGTCCCATCGGAATTTTATATAGAGTCATATTCTTTGGACGCCCCCCATGGACCTGCGCCAGTTGCGGTATTTCATCAAGGTGGTCGAGTGCGGCAATATCACCCGCGCCAGTGAGGCACTGCATATCGCGCAGCCCGCGATCAGCCAGCAGATGCGCAATCTCGAACGAGACATGGACACGCAATTGCTCGAGCGCAGCGTGCAGGGCGTAGTACCCACCGCGGCCGGGCAGACGCTGTACCGGCATGCCATCGAACTGCTGCGCCAAGCGGACGGCACCCGTGAACTGCTGCGTCAGGACGCAGAACTCCCGCAGGGCAAGGTCTCGGTCGGCATGCCGTCGAGTACGGCGCGGATGTTGGCGATTCCGCTCGCACGCACGATCCGCAGTCGGTATCCGGGTATCAAGCTGGAATTGATCGACGCCCCGAGCGCCGAGCTGGGCGGCCTGATCACGGTCGGGCGGGTGGCGCTCGCGGTGAATGTCGACGTGGTCGAAACCCGCGGGATGATCTCGCAGCGACTGCTCACCGAAACGCTGTACCTGATTGCGTGGCCGGAATTTCCGTTACCCGAGGGGCCGGTGACGATCGACGCCCTGGCGAAGATGCCGCTGGTGCTGCCCTGTGCCCCGAACACGATTCGCAGTCGAGTCGAGTCGGCATTGCAGGAGGCCGGTCTGCACTGTGAGGTCGAGTTCGAAGCCAACTCCACGGACTTGTTGTTCTCAGCCGTCCTGGCAAAACTGGGCGTGACGATCCTGCCTTGGGCAGCCGCCCATGCTGAACTGGATCAACATAAGCTCAAGCTGGCCAGGATCGATCATCGGCTGTTCACCCGTGAGCTGTCTTTATGCTGGCCAGACACCGCCGTGCAGAGCAACGCGGTGCAAAAGGTCAAGGCGACCATTTTCGAACTGTTCGAGGCGTTCGGACGCCACCCGGGGTGGGCGGACGGGCAATGATGAGTCCGGTTACGTAGGCTTCGGGCAATAACCTGAAGTCGTGATCGACTTAGAGCCTGTGTCCTTTGCGGGAAAACGAACGTATTTCGGTAACCGTTCGGCAAGCACATATTGTCAATTGCAGTGGTTTTGACTTTGCCGCCTGGTACGGGCAGAGTCTGGCGCTACGTGAGGATGGATGCCTCGGTGAGGCTTAAGGAGAATGCCGTGTTTCCGATCAATATTTGGCTTGCCTATACTGCCGCGTGCTTGCTATTGGTTCTCGCACCAGGCCCGGACAATCTGCTGGCCGTAGGCCGAGGACTCAGTCAGGGCAGGGTAGCCGCTATCGTATCGGGTATGGCATCTGGGGCGGGAATTCTATTTCATGTGGCAACCGCTTCGCTGGGACTGACTTTGCTTATGCAGACGTCCGCAGTTGCCTTCTGGGTCGTCAAGCTTATCGGCGCCGGTTATTTACTATGGCTTGGCATAAAAGTCCTACGCTCTCGTAGCCTGATTAGCTTCCAGCCAGCGACTCGGCAATCACTGCCGAGCATTTTCCTCACGGGATTACTCTCGGCAGCACTCAATCCGAAGCCTGGATTTTTCGTCCTTGCGTTTATCCCCCAGTTCGTAGACCCACAACGCGGCTCAGTGAGCGTGCAGATGCTGGTGTACGGCATATGGTTCGCCGCACTTACGGCAGTGGGATTCGCACTTATGGGCGTATTTGCCACTGCACTGTCCCGATTTTTGCGTCAGAGGCCACGGCTGGTAAATGGCCTGAACGTAGGGGCAGGACTCACCTTCGTTGCTTCGGGAGTATCGATAGCGGCGCTCAGCCAAAAATAGGATCCGTGTATTGGCGTCGCGGGGCTAAGATTCCAGCCTCGCTGAGCCTCGGTGATTATGAAAGCTGATGACTTTCAGACCTGGAACCGAATTTACGGCATCGAATACGGCAAGAAAAAGCCATGCCGGCGATGGGTATGCTGCACACCTGGATGATCGTCCAGCGGAATTTAGTGCCCGAAGGTTCAGCTATCAGTAGAGCGCTGGATTACAGCCTGAAACGCTGTGCAGCGCTGTCGCGCTACCTTGATGACGGCGCCGTACCCATTGACAACAACCGGGCAGAAAACCAGATCCGGCCTTGGGCACTAGGGCGCAAGAACTGGCGCTTTGCAGGACCATTGCGTAGCGGCAAACGGGCGCCAGCGATCATGAGTTTGATCCAGTCTGCGCGACTGAATGGCCATGATCCGCATACTTATCTCAAAGATGTGCTGATGCGGCTGCCGACACAACCAGCGAGTGAGATCGGGCATCTGCTGCCGCAACAGAGAGTGGCCGCAGAAATCACGTAAGCCCCCGATGCTTTGAGACTTACAAGGATGACGCAATTAACGGAGTAGTCATAACGATGATTTTGGTTGTTGAAGGTATCAGCGCCAGCGGGAAAACCACTTGGTGCGCTAAGCATGGAGGGCAACATGTCATTCCTGAAAACGGCCGGTTTGAAAACGAGCCGGATCGGATAAAGGATTCAGCCGGAGCAGCAGCTTTTTGGGCAGAGCGAAACGTGGATCGCTGGCAAACGGCGCTGGCCATGGAAGACATTTTTTCGTGGGCTTTGTGTGATAGTGACCCCCTCAAGCTCCACTACATTTGGAGTCTTTGGCAGATCGGCGAGGCGAGCGAACACGACTGGCGAATAGAGTTGGACGCCACAAGAGAAACGATCGCACAAGGACGTATTGGCTTTGCTGACTGTTACATTGTTGGCCGCATAGATCCTCAGCTCGCGCGCGAGCGAGCCAAAGCCGATACCACCCGCCGACGGAGTAGATTCGAGCTACACGTGCGCCTCCAACAAGCCCTGCTGACCTGGTACTCAGCTATGGATGAAGTGCTTCCCGGCAGAGTGCGATTCGGTTTTCCTTCAGAAATGCCAACCTTGAAAAACCTTGATGGAAGATATGCGGTGGCGGCCTTTGATCAAATGATCGCATCGCTCCCACACCCTACTCACACCTCTTAGCGAGACGGAGCCTTATATAGCAGTTGGAAGCGGATCGATGTGAGGGCGAAGTAAAGATGTGTTTGCCATCCGCTTACGTTGCGCATGCCCTTGGGTCCGTTTAGCGGACTTGGCGCATTTGGGTGTGTGCGGCGTACCGATACTCACGCAAAAGCAAAGGTGCGTCGGTGGCTATAAGGCCTGCTTGCTCATCGTTCAGCGACGCTCGGCCACCTCAATAAGAATGAGCGTCAACCACACGCTTCACCGTGTCGAGTGCGACTTGCAGGGCATCCAGTTCCAGCGAGCCGAGCGCAAGCCTGATCGCATGAGGAATAGGGGTAGAAGTCGCAAAGGGTTCCGCAGTCGACACCGAAACGTGCTCGCGCATCAGCGCCATCGCCACCTGGTCCGCGCGAACCTCTTCACCCAACGGCAGCCAGAGAAAATAGGAGGAGGGATGGCCGATGTACTTCAGGTCGGTCAACGTGGCCCTGGCCATGGCCTGTCGCTTTGCGGCGTCCTGACGCTTTTCGCGCTCCAGGCGATTGACCGTGCCGTCGTCGAGCCAGTTACAGGCGATTGAAGTCATCACCCCGGGCGTGTTCCAAATGGTCGCGCGTATGGCTCTCTCGATAGCGGGTACCCAGGCGGAGGGTGCCGCGACAAATCCGACGCGCAACCCGGTGGCGACATTTTTCGAAAGGCCTGTCACGTACACGGTTCTTTCCGGTGCAAGCGCTGCCAAGGGGGGCGGTGCGTCCTCTGCGAGGAACGCATAGGCGGCGTCCTCGATGATCAGCAAGTCATGCTCACGGGCGATGCTCACCAAGCGTTGCCGCCAGCTTTGGCTGGCGACCCACCCCAGTGGATTGTGCAAGGTTGGCATGCTGTAGACGGCGCGGACCTTTCTGCCCTGGCACAGTCGAACCAGGGCATCCAGATCAGGTTCACCGCCGGCAGCAGGGAGGGGGGCCAGTTCTAGGCGCTGGGTATCCGCGAGGACTTTGAAACCGGGATAGGTCAAGGCATCCGTCGCGACGACATCGCCTGGGCGCAGCAGCCCCATGACAGTCACTGCCAGCCCGTGTTGAGCCCCGTTGACGATCAGTACGTGCTCGTCGCCGACGCTCAAGCCTCGGCACTGGAGATGCCGGGCAACTGACGCACGCTCATGCTGTCGCCCGCCATGGGGCTGATAGCGGAGCAATGCCTCCAGATCGCCCGAAGACGCCAGTTGACGCAAGGCTCCACGCAGTAGTTCTGCCTGGCCCGGTAGAGACGGGTAGTTGAAGTTAAGGTCCAGAACACCGGTGGCGACCGCTTGCTGGTCGATGCCTAATCCTGATGGCAACGAGGTCTCCCGGACAAACGTACCTCTCCCGGTTTCGCCGCTGACCAGGCCCATTGTTTCAAGCTCTGCGTAGACACGGGTCGCCGTGGCTAAGGCGAGGCCTTCGTTGGCCGCAAGCTCTCGGTGCGTGGGCAGGCGCGTCCCAGGTGACAGGCGTCCTGCGCGAATGTCGGCAGCGAACGCGTCCACCAACGATTTATACCGCGAGCGAGCCATGGAGATGTATCCATTACAATAATTTGATTGTACTAATTATTCACCATAGCCTGCGCCTGTACAACCGCCTCCTTCTGGCGGATGCCAGCCACATTTGCAGGAAGACCCAGCCATGCATATCGCCATTCTCACCTTCGAAGGCTACAACGAACTCGACTCCCTGATCGCACTCGGCGTGCTTAACTGCATCAAGAAGCCGGGATGGCGCGTGTCGATTGCCAGCCCAGCGGCCCGTGTTCGTTCAATGAACGGAGTGGTGATCGAATCCCAGGCAACGCTTCGCGAGGCGAGCGAAGCCGATGCGGTGATTGTCGGGAGCGGCATGCAGACTCGCGAAGTCGTGGCTGACACCGCCCTTATGGCGCAGTTACAACTTGATCCCTCGAGGCAGCTCCTGGGCGCGCAATGTTCCGGCACGCTGGTGCTGGCCAAGCTTGGCTTGCTGGAGGGTGTACCAGCCTGCACGGACTTGACGACGAAACCGTGGGTCCAGGCGGCTGGCATCGATATCCTCAACCAGCCGTTCTTCGCCAAAGGCAACATCGCCACCGCCGGCGGATGCCTCGCTTCGGTCTATCTTGCGGCCTGGATCATCGCCCGCCTGGAAGGCGTCGAAGCGGCAGAGAGCGCACTGCACTACGTTGCGCCGGTCGGGGAAAAAGAACAGTACGTTGAGCGCGCAATGCGCAATATCGCCGCGTATCTGCCCGATGGGCAGGTTGCTTGAGGCGATTACAGCGAGAATCAAACCGCCGACTCAACTCGGCTTTTGCGCAAGCTGCGTCACCAAAAACTCGATAAACGCCCGGGTCTTCTGCGGAACCCGTCGTGCAGACGAGTAGACCGCGTTGATGGTGATCGGTGGGGCCTGCCATTCGCACAACACGGCGACCAGCCTGCCGGCCGCCAAAGCCTCTTCGACAATGAAGCTCGGCAGCAAGGCGATCCCCATGCCGGCTTCTGCGGCCTGGGCCAGCAGGTCGCCATTGTTGGCATGCAGAGGACCGGTGACGTGTACGCGCTGCGTTTCGTTGCCGTTGCTCAGTTGCAGGCTGACGCCGCTCTGCAGGTAGCCATAATTCAGGCATTGGTGTGCACTCAGGTCCTTTGGCGATTGCGGTGTGCCCGCGCGCTCAAGATAGGCCGGGGAGGCGACCATGATCCGCGGAGCGGGCGCCAACAGTCGGGCCACCAGGGAGGAGTCCGGCAGGCTCGCGATGCGGATGGTCACATCGAAGCCGCCGCGTACCGGGTCGACCTGCTGGTCGCTCAGGACCAGTTGCAGCTCAATGTTCGGATGCTGCTCATGAAACAGCGGAATCAACGGCCCGAGCCGCCGCAGACCGAACGACATCGGCGCGTTGACCCGCAGCACGCCGCGTAGCTCGCCAATGCCGTTACGCGCACGTTGCTCGGCTTCGTCCACGGACGCGATCACTTCACGGGCCGCTTCGTAGTACTCCGCGCCGGCCTCGGTCAGGTGCAGGCTGCGCGTCGTGCGCTGCAGCAACTGCACACCGATGGCCTCTTCCAGCGCCTGAATCTGTTTGCTGACTTTTGAGCGTGGCACATCCATCGCTCGGGCTGCGGCGGCGAAGCCGTTTGCTCCGACGGTGGCGACAAAAGCACGCATGCATTCGATCCGGTCCAAGACTGTCCCTATTTTGGAAATAATGATTATGCATTTTAGGTAATTGTTTCGGTTTTATCCAGAAACTACATTAGGTTCCAAGCCGGTAGCACACCACCTCCAACGAGACCAAGCACCGCGCCTTGCAGCCTGAATAACTCAACCCTCCAGAACAGCGACATCAAAAGGAACACGCCATGTCTATTCGTGAATTGCTCAACCCAACCAACTCCGCTCTGATCCTGATCGACCACCAGCCGCAAATGTCCTTCGGCGTGCAATCGATCGACCGTCAGACCTTGAAGAACAACACCGTTGCACTGGCCAAAGCCGCGAAGATCTTCAACGTGCCGACCATTTTGACGTCGGTCGAAACCGAAAGCTTCAGCGGCTACATCTGGCCGGAATTGCTTAGTGTGTTTCCCGATCATCAGCCCATCGAGCGCACCTCGATGAACTCCTGGGAAGATAAAAAACTGGTAGAAGCGGTGAAGGCCACCGGTCGCAAAAAGCTGATCATGGCCGCGCTCTGGACTGAAGTGTGCTTGAACTTCCCGGCTCTGGAAGCGCTGGCCGAAGGCTACGAGGTGTACATCGTCACCGACGCATCGGGCGGAACGACCAAAGAAGCGCACGACATGTCGGTGCAGCGGATGATCCAGACCGGTGCGGTGCCGGTGACCTGGCAGCAAGTGTTGCTCGAGTACCAACGTGACTGGGCACACAAAGACACTTACGACGCAGTGATGGACCTGGTGCGCGAGCACAGTGGTGCCTACGGCATGGGCGTGGATTACGCTTACACCATGGTGCACAAGGCGCCGCAACGTCAGGTCAAGTAAACCTCGGAAAAATACCGTTGCTCAACGGCGCAGTTCGCTGCGCCGTCACTGCCAGGGGGCATGCTCGGAGAGTCAGTCATGAACATCGAATTGTCGGAAGGCGTGGTCACACTGCTGGTGCGCCATCGGGTCAAAAAGGGTGGGGATGAGGCGTACGAAAACTGGTTGCGTCGTACCATCGCCAAGGCGCGCATGTATCCGGGGCATCTGGGCATTGATGTGATGCGCGGACAGAGTCAGGGGCTGGCGCAGTTCACCAGTGTGCTGCGCTTCGCCACGACCGAACAATTGCAGCATTGGCTCGATTCCGAGGATCGCCGCAAGCTGGTCGAAGAGGCGCAGCCATTGCTCGCCGATGGCGACCAGACCGAGGTCAATGCCGACCGTGAGTTCTGGTTTACCCCGGTCGATGCGGCTGCGCCGCCCCCACCGCGCTGGAAGCAGGCTTGCGTGACCTTTTTGGTCATCCTGCCCCTGAGCTTTCTGGTGCCGATGCTGTTCAAACCGTTGTTTGGCTGGGTGCCCTGGCTGGGCGGCTATGTGCAAGGCAATGTGCTGATCACGGCCAGCATTGTGCTGTTGGTGGTCTACGTGTTCATGCCTCGGGTGACGCGTCTGTTTGGAAAGTGGCTGCAGCCGCGATCCGGTTCCTGAGCGAGGTTCCTGCCGGGTGCAACGCCTCACTGACCGTGCGCAAGTTCTCGTGTTGCGTGACGTTTTCAACGCTAAGCCAGGTACCGCCGGAGCCAATCCAGCGTCCTGCTCCACGCAAGCCTGGCGGCGGCTTCATCGTATCGAGGCGTGGAGTCGTTATGGAAACCATGGTTAGCGCCAGGGTAGATGTAGGCTTCATAAGTCTTGCCGGCAGCTTTCAACGCCTGCTCATAGGCGGGCCATCCTTCATTGGTCCGCGTGTCCAGTTCGGCATAGTGCAGTAGCAGAGGCGCTTGAATACGGATGACCTCTTCAGCCTTCGGCTGACGGCCATAAAAGGACACGGCAGCACCCAATTCTGGATAGGCCACGGCCGCGGCATTGGCGACGCCACCGCCATAACAGAACCCGACGATGCCGACTTTTCCAGTGGTCGAGTCATCCTTCATCAGCCACTCGATGGCGGCGAAGAAGTCATTCATGAGCTTTTCAGGGTCGACAGTCTGCTGCAGTTCCTGACCCTTTTCATCGTTGCCGGGATAACCTCCGACCGATGTCAGACCGTCGGGGGCGAGGGCGATGAATCCCGCCTTGGCCAGCCGCCGGGCGACATCCTCGATGTAGGGATTGAGCCCGCGATTTTCATGCACAACCACCACTGCCGGCACCTTGCCGCTGGCTTTCGCCGGGCGCACCCGATAGCCACGGACTTGCCCGTGTCCCTTGGGTGAGGGATAGGTGATGTATTCGGCGATGATGTCCGGGTCGGTAATGGGCACCTGCTCGGCGAGCGCATAATTGGGGCTCAGCGCGGCGAGGAGTGCGCTGGCCGTTAAACCACCTAACGTGAACAACACCGCCCGATCCAGAAACTCTCGCCTGTTGATCAGGCCGTGGGCGTAGTAGTCGTAGAGTTCCAGCAGTTCAGGGGCAAAATCTTTTGCAGTAAGACGGTTCATCTGTGCGCTCCCTTTGAATCAACCGGGTTGCCACGTGACGGGGGCTGGGCCGATTACTGAGATAAACATCAGCGGTGTGTCACCCTCCATCAAATCAATAGGGCTTACTCACCGCTGGCTAAAAGACTATCGATTGCCGGGCTTTGCTGAAAAGTCGCTTGGAGTGGGCTGCAGTCCACCGCCTGTTGCGTCGCATATCGAGGGTTGCCAGGTCATTAGTGAGCCGCGTAGGTGACTCCCCGGTGACTTAGCACAGCAGCGCTGTTATAGCTTCCCCGTTAACCGTGCCGTGCTCTTGTAGAAGATCCGCGACAGCGGTGACAGCGGGCCAGTAACGACGCACCAGACAGCAGGAGCGGGTGATTGCCTGGGACTCGGCGTCGAGTAGCTTTCGTGCAGGCAGCAAACTTATCAATTCGTAACCCCGGCTCCGGTCCCCCCTGCCGCTGCCCCAGGTGAATTTGTCCGATTTGGTGCGCCTGTAGACGGCTTCGGCCACCGGGCCGGCGAAGCAGTCGAGAAGGTCGCGCTCAATTGAATCGACCATAGAGGGCAGGTATTCAGCAATCCCGGGCGCGTCGAAGGATGGGTGCGGGACCAGGTAATCAGCCTCGACCAACCCCTCTACGTTTTGCAGGTTGCCGCGCAGATCAATCATTGGGCCGGTGCAGGCTTCTGTCCTGGTGCGCACAGTGATGCGCTCGATGTGCTGACCATTCCACCAAAAAGCCAGGGCGTGGCCAGCTTCGTGGACGGCCGTGCAGCGCCGGCACTTATTCATGGTCTGGTCCTCTCCCGTACAGGCGTACGTCGCGTAACAGGTCTATTCCTTCCTTGGTTGTCAGGTAAAAGACTAGGCCTATCAGGACCGAATACGCCACCTATTAGCTGAGTGCTTTATAGGGGGCTAACCTTAACGGAGCGCTGGTGAAAACTGGCCGGTTGAGACCTGATAAGAGATACGAATAAGTCAGAAGCGTACTAGGCTTGCCGTGGGCCACCGTGCTGGTAACGCGATTACCGCTATCCGGATTGCCCGTGTGGACCACGACGATCAATTGATCGAATTGTTGGCCCTGCAGCTTATGTCATTGATTTCGCTCGTCGCTATCGCGCGCCCACGCGGGGTCGGATAGCCGGATGAACACGACCAAAGGTAGCTCACACATGGCAACTGAATCGAAATGCCCGTTCAATCACGCCGCCGCGGGCGGTGGCCCGTCGAACCGCGACTGGTGGCCGAACCAACTCAATCTGAAGGTCCTGCACCAGCACTCGTCCCTGTCCGACCCCATGGACGAGGGCTTCAACTACACCCAAGCGTTCAAAAAACTGGACTTTGCGGCGCTCAAGAAAGACCTGAATGCGCTGATGACCGATTCGCAAGACTGGTGGCCTGCGGACTTCGGTCACTATGGGCCGTTCTTTATTCGCATGGCCTGGCACGCCGCAGGCACCTACCGCACCGGTGACGGGCGTGGTGGTGCCGGCTCCGGCCAGCAACGCTTCGCGCCGCTCAACAGTTGGCCGGATAACGTCAGCCTCGACAAGGCACGCCGACTGCTCTGGCCGATCAAGCAAAAGTATGGTCATAACATCTCCTGGGCCGACCTGATCGTCCTCACCGGCAACGTCGCGCTGGAGTCCATGGGCTTCAAGACCTTTGGTTTTTCCGGAGGCCGTCCGGACGTCTGGGGACCGGATGAGGACGTCTACTGGGGCTCCGAAAAAACCTGGCTGGGGGGCGACGTGCGCTATGGCAAAGATGAGAGCCCTACTGTCCAGGAGCGCAACCTGGAGAAACCGCTCGCTGCGGTGCAAATGGGCCTGATCTACGTGAACCCGGAAGGCCCTGAGGGCAACCCGGACCCGGTCGCTGCCGCGGTGGATATCCGCGAAACCTTCGCTCGCATGGCGATGAATGACGAAGAAACCGTGGCATTGATCGCCGGCGGCCACGCCTTCGGCAAGGCCCACGGCGCCGGGCCTGCAACCCATGTGGGCGCCGACCCCGAAGCCGCTGGTCTGGAACAACAGGGCCTGGGCTGGAAGAGCAGCTTTGGCACCGGCAAAGGTGGCGACACGATCGCCAGCGGCCTGGAAGTGACCTGGACCACTACGCCCACGAAGTGGAGCAACAACTACCTGGAAAACCTGTTCGGTTTCGAGTGGGAACTGACCAAAAGCCCGGCCGGTGCGAACCAGTGGACAGCGAAAAACGGCGCTGGTGCGGGCATCATTCCCGATGCTCACGACCCGTCCAAGCGGCGTAATCCGACCATGCTGACCACGGACCTGTCCCTGCGTTTCGACCCGATCTATGAACCGATTTCACGGCGTTTCCTGGCAAATCCGGATCAGTTGGCCGACGCGTTCGCTCGCGCCTGGTTCAAGCTGATCCACCGCGACATGGGGCCGCTTTCGCGCTACCTCGGTCCGGAAATGCCGAGCGAAGTACTCCTGTGGCAAGACCCCATCCCGGCGGTTGACCATGCCCTGGTCAACGACAGCGACATCGCCTCGCTCAAGAGCAAGCTTCAGTCCTGTGGCCTGACAGTCTCGCAGCTTGTATCAACTGCCTGGGCGGCGGCTTCCACCTTCCGAGGCTCCGACAAACGTGGCGGCGCCAACGGTGGGCGCTTGCGCCTGGCCCCGCAGAAGGACTGGCCGGCCAACCAGCCTGCGAAACTGGCGAACGTGCTGGCGACCCTCGAGAAAATCCAGAGCGAGTTCAACAGCGCGCAGACTGGCGGCAAGAAGATCTCGCTGGCGGACCTGATCGTGCTGGCCGGCAGTGCTGGTGTCGAACAGGCGGCGAAAAATGCCGGTCACACCGTCACGGTGCCTTTCACTCCGGGGCGGATGGACGCGAGCCAAGAGCAGACGGATGTGGAATCCTTCGGGTTTCTCGAACCCATCGCCGATGGCTTCCGCAATTACCTCAAGACCCGATACCGCGTACCGGCCGAGGCGTTACTGATCGACAAGGCGCAACTGCTGACACTCACCGCGCCAGAAATGACGGTGCTCATTGGCGGCCTGCGCGTGTTGAACACCAACGTCGGACAAACCCCGCACGGGGTCTTCACCAAGCGAACTGAAGCGCTGACCAACGACTTCTTCACCAACCTGCTCGACATGGGCGTGGAATGGAAGCCGGTCTCGGATGCCAATGAAGAGTTTGAAGGACGCGATCGCAAAACCGGCGACCTCAAATGGACAGGCACTCGTGTCGATCTCGTCTTCGGCTCAAACTCGCAACTGCGGGCCTTGGCCGAAGTCTATGCAAGCAGCGATGCGCAGGAGAAGTTCGTAAAAGACTTCGTGGCAGCCTGGACCAAGGTGATGAATCTCGACCGTTTCGACCTCAGGTAACGCGAGCGTTGGACCCTGGATCCTGGAGTGGGTCACCTCGACCTGATCGTTCAGGTCGGGGGGCTCCCCAGGGAGGTTGCCAGGAATAGATACGTCATGTTCCATTCGGTGTTTCTAAAAAAACGCAACGCCTCCCTGTTTGGAGGCGTTGGGCTTTTTGCTTGCCCAAAGACGCGGGGCGAGGTGACCGCTCGGCCAGTGGACTTTGATGGATATTCTTGAGCGTCTTTTCTTTACTCCTTGTCGAAGGAGGGTCGGTGGTGAATCGGTAAGCGCTCAGATGTGCGAAAAGTACTGCTTCAGGCCATACACGAGCCCGGCGAACGGCATGTCGAGCGCAGCGTAGACGGCCTCGGCTTCGGGCGCGGCGTTGTCGGCCAGAATCTCAACAGCGACAGTCGAGTAGCCGACGGGGATCACACCGGCCTGCAGCATGCGCGCCACGCCCACGGCGACTTGCGTCTGGGTGAAGCCGCCGGAAGCATCGATCACGGCATAGCTGTTGTAGCCGTCGGCAATGGCCGAGATCGCCGGGAAGGCGAGGCAAACGTCAGTCGAGATACCCGTCACGATCAGGTGCTTGCGGCCGGTCGCCTTGACCGCATCGACGACGCGACGCTCGTCCCAGGCGTTGACGGTGGTGCGCTCGATGCGCTTTACACCCGGCAGCGCTTCGGCGAGTTCGGGGATCAGCGGCCCCCACATCTTCTCGGTTGTCGTGGTGACGATGATCGGCAACTTCAGCGCCAACGCCGCCTTGGCCAGGCCGACAACGTTGTGCTTGAGGGCCAGTGTGTCGATGTCGCGCACGCCGGTGTAAAGGCCGACCTGATGGTCAACCAGCAGCAGGATGGCATTTTCGCGGGTCAGGCGTTCGTTGAGAGGAGGCAAGTTCATGGCAAGGCTCTCCGGGGCAGGTTGAGATGCCTTGACATTATAATCCTGGAACAATCAGGCAAAATGAGAGCCCTCGTCTGCCCGACGGGATGATCAGCCGACGCGATCACGGCATTTCGTCTCTATGTAGCTCGTGTCGACCTTATTCTCCAAGCAGGGACAGGGTCCTGGCGTCTGGCTCACCGGCGAAAAACTGGTCGAGGGCCTGCTGGAACAGGGGCTGTTCGGGCTTGATACTGGCGAATAGCGTGAGACAGGAGCGCAACTTCAAGTCATCGGGGTGGCCGAGGATGGCCAGCGCACTCTTGTCGCGGTGTTGCAGGAGGGTACTGACGCTTTCCTCCAGCCGTGGCCCCAACACATCATGCAGCAGATAGGCCCGGGCTTCGGCAGCACCAGAAATGGCAAAGCGCCGGGCCATCTCGCTATGCCCGAGGCCCTGCAGTTGCGGGAAGATGAACCACATCCAGTGGCTGGTCTTGCGCCCGGCGCGCAACTCTTCCATGACTCGGCTAAAAACCGGGCGCTGGGCCTCGACGAAACGAAGAAGATTGAAGGGATCGTGCATGCTTGTACTCCCTCAATTGGTAAACACTGCAAACGCGCTACTATTTTTTGCACTCCGCCGTCACCACATGGCAGGTACTCGGCGTGCCACCGGATTGGCCGGCATAGCGTTTGCAATTATCCAGGGATTTTTGCCGAGCGATGCCCAAAGTGGAGCCCCAGGCCAAGCCGCCTTCGCCGGCAGAGGGTAGGGCTTTTGCGTAGCAGTTCGAGGCTGTGCTTGAGGTCGAATAGCGGTGTGCGGCAGTTTTGCTTGAGCATCCGGCTGTCAGCGCCAGGTTGATGGCGAGCAGGGAGATCAGGGCCCATGACGAGCATTGACGTGCTGTGATTCCGGTCATGCCGTTTCCCCTGTATCAAGAGTGTGGTCGTGTTCTATTCAGATTAGACAGTGTTGCGCCTGCCCTTGGGCCGGTTCAGCGGACCGAGTGCATTTGGGGGCGTTTTTGCCGGGCTGGCTCTTTTCAGTTCGTGATTGTCCAAAAGAGCCGCGCAAAGAACAACGGCTCGTCAGATATAACGAGCCGCTGTTGAGAACGTTCTTATCGGGGGAAGTTCACGGATGTCGGATCGGCCTCAAAGGTGATCCGCATCAATCACAGCCTTGGCGAACGCCTGCGGAGCCTCCTGCGGCAGGTTGTGGCCGATGCCGCCGCTGATCAGCCGGAACTCGTATTTACCGGTGAAGCGCTTGGCGTAATCCTCGGGGGCAGGGTGCGGCGCGCCGTTGGCATCGCCTTCAAGGGTGATGGTCGGCACGCTGATGGACGGCGCCTTGGCCAGTTTCTGCTCTAGAGCTTCGTATTGGGGCTCGCCTTGAATCAGGCCCAGGCGCCAGCGGTAGTTGAACACGGTGATGTCGACATGGTCGGGGTTGTCCAGTGCCTTGGCGCTGCGATCATAGGTGGCGTCATCGAACGCCCATTTCGGCGAAGCCGTTTGCCATATCAACTTGGCGAAGTCGTGAGTGTTTTTCTCGTACCCGGCGCGACCGCGGTCGGTGGCGAAGTAAAACTGATACCACCACTGCAATTCAGCTTTCGGTGGCAGTGGGTTCTTGCCGGCCGCCTGGTTACCGATCAGATAGCCGCTGACCGAGACCAGCGCTTTGACCCGCTCTGGCCACAGCGCCGAGACGATGTCAGCCGAACGCGCGCCCCAATCATAGCCACCGAGCACGGCTTGCTTGATTTTCAGTGCATCCATGAAGTCGATGACGTCACTTGCCAGCGCGGTCGGTTGGCCATTGCGAAGGGTTTTTTCGGATAGAAAATGCGTATCGCCGTAGCCGCGCGCATACGGCATCAGCACTCGATAGCCCTTTGCTGCAAGCAAGGGTGCGACCTCGTCATAGCTGTGAATGTCGTACGGCCAGCCGTGCAGAAGAATCACCACCGGCCCATTGGCCGGGCCTGTTTCGGCGTATGCCACGTTCAGTAGTCCGGCGTTGACATGCTTCAGCGGGCCGAACGGAGAGGGTGCCGCATGAGCGGTACCGGCATTGATCACGGCTGGCTGTGCGGTTGCGGTCGTTTGCGCGTGGGCCGCGCCGAGAGTGCCGAACAGGCTGAGCGCGAGGACTGACGAGCCGACCAGACGGCGGCGTGTTTTACCGGTTTTGTTGTTCTGCACTGCCATCTTCATGGTGATGTCTCCGTTGCAAGTTGTTGACTGGAGAACCTGGTTGATTCCCTTCAAACCTTGCTTGTATTTGAAGGCGGTGATGTATCGGGTTTGTGTCGAATCGCAGGCCAGATGAAAGCCTGCGTGTCGAGATGTTATTCAGAAACACTGTGATGTACAGCGTATCAGCAGAATTGCTATGGGATGAGCCCCTACATTCGTCATGAGGCGGATCATCCAGGCAGGCCGCTTCCTTGCGAAGATCGACCCAAAGCGGTTCATAACCAGGGCGTGCTTTGGGCCGATGCGCAAGCGCCAGGTTTGGGGCGAGCCATGGTCCTGGTCGCATTAAGTTGAAATGCACGGCGTTGCCCGACAGAATCGCGCCCCGATCCGGCCAAAGATGCTGGATGTTCGTGGTGAAAAGGGGCAGCAGTTGAACGAACAGACATTGTCCATGCGCCTGGAGCGCGTGGCGGGGCATGTGCCAGCAGGTGCACGGCTGGCCGACATCGGCTCGGATCATGGCTACCTGCCGGTGGCGTTGATGCGCCGTGGTGCTATCGCGGCGGCAGTGGCCGGCGAGGTGGCATTGACACCGTTTTGCTCGGCCGAACGCACCGTGCGCGAGAACGGCCTGGACCAGCGGATCAGCGTGCGCCTGGCCAACGGCCTGGCGGCGATCGAGCCGGGAGACGGGATCACGGTGGTCAGTATCTGCGGCATGGGCGGCGAGACGATCCGCGACATCCTCGACGGCGGTAAGGCGCGCCTGAGCGGCCAGGAGCGCCTGATCCTTCAGCCCAATGGCGGCGAGCAGCCACTGCGCCAATGGCTGATGGAAAATGGTTATCGCATCCTCTGTGAGGAAATGCTGCGGGAAAATCGCTTCGACTACGAAATCATCGTCGCCGAGCGCGCCGAACCGGTGATGTACACCGCCGAGGAGCTGTACTTCGGCCCGCTGCAGATGCAGGCACGTAGTCCGGCGTTCCTGGCCAAGTGGCAGCGCGTACTGCGCGAGAAGCACAAGACCCTGAGCAACTTCGCCCGGGCGCGGCAGGCCGTGCCCGAGGAGAAGGTGCAGGACATCGCCCGGCAGGCCCGGTGGATCACCGAACTGCTGGCTTGAACCCGGTCTTGAGATTGTACGAAAAGTTGCCGAGCGGTGATCATGCAAGACAACTTGTCCTGATAGTGGTGAGGCCGGGAGCACAGCGCCACGGCACACACACACACATCACTCAGAAGCGAGCGTGGCATCTCCCTTTGTCAGTTGAGTGCCAACGACCGTCTGGCGACCCACCTTGAACCATGCGGCGTACAGCGCCGGGACGAAGAAGATCGTCAGTAGCGTCGCCACGGTAAGGCCGCCCATGATTGCAATGGCCATCGGTCCCCAGAACACACTTCGGGTGAGCGGGATCATGGCGAGCACGGTGGCCAGCGCCGTCAGCATCACCGGACGGGTCCGGTGAATGGCGGCGTCCAGCACCGCATTCCACGGGTCGCGTCCTTCAGCGATCTCGGTTTGCACCTGGTCGATCAGGATCACCGAGTTGCGCATGATCATGCCACCCAGGGCGATGATGCCCAGGATTGCGACGAAGCCCAGCGGCGACTGGAACACCAACAGCGCCGGCACCACACCGATCAGGCCCAGCGGTGCAGTCAGTATCACCATCCACATGCGGGAAAAGTTCTGCAGTTGCAGCATCAGCAGCAACAGGATGGTGATCAGCATCAGCGGGGCCACGGCGAGCAGCGCCTTGTTGGCCTTGTCACTTTCTTCCACCGCACCGCCCACGTCGATGCGGTAGCCCGTCGGCAGTTTGGCTTCGATGTCCTTGAGCAATGGCTGGATCTCCTGCGTCACCGATACACCTTGCTCGCCATCCTTCACATCGGCACGCACCGTGATCGCCATGTCGCGGTTGCGGCGCCAGAGGACAGGCTCTTCCAACTCAGAACGCACTTGTGCAACTTGCGACAACGGCACCACCGTGCCCTGGCGCGTGTACAGGTTGATGTCTTTCAATGTGTCGAGGTTCAAGCGTTCCTCAGGTACGGCACGGGCCACGATGTCGATCAGGTCCTCGTGCTCACGCAGCTGCGACACCGTTGCGCCGTTCATCACGGTCTGGGTCGCCAGTGACACGTCGGCCGGCGTGAGGCCCAGCGCGCTTGCCTTGTCCTGATCAAGCTGCAC
Organism: Pseudomonas sp. CVAP#3; assembly: GCF_018986375.1. Classification (NCBI taxonomy): domain Bacteria; kingdom Pseudomonadati; phylum Pseudomonadota; class Gammaproteobacteria; order Pseudomonadales; family Pseudomonadaceae; genus Pseudomonas; species Pseudomonas sp. CVAP#3. The sequence goes on along the minus strand of NZ_JAHMSC010000004.1, from coordinate 84,117 downwards.
GTTCAGCGTGCGAACCGGGTCGTTCCAGTCGAGCTGGAGGTCGCGCACCTTCGGACTGGCCGCGACCACTTTCTCCACATCGCGGGCGATCCGGCGCACCACCTGGGTATCGGGGCCGACGACGCGGAACTGCACCGGGTAACCGACGGGCGGCCCCAGCTCAAGCCGGGTTACACGAACCCACGCCTGTGGGAACTGCTGGTCGGCGGTGGCCATCAGCCGGGTACGTACCCGCTCGCGCGCATCCAGATCCCTGGTCATCACAACGAACTGGGCAAAGCCCGGATTCGGCAGTTCGGGGTTGAGCGAGAGATAGAAGCGCGGTGCGCCGGCGCCGGTGTAGGCGGTGAAGTACTTGACCTCCTCATCCTTCGACAGCTGCGCCTCCATTCGCTTCACCCGCTCGGTGGTCGCCGCGAAGGACGAACCTTCTTTCATGCGCAGGTCGACGACCAGCTCAGGGCGCGAACTGTTGGGGAAGAACTGCTGCGGCACAAACTTCATGCCGGCCAGCGCAAGCGCCAGGGCGCCAAACGTTGCACCGATGACCACCCAGCGGCGCTCGATGGCGGTGTCGATCAGGCCGCGCAGCGTGCGGTAGAACTTCGTGCCGTACGGGTCATTGGCATGCTGGTGCTTGCCAAAATCCTTGGGCAGCATCTTGACCGCCAGGTAGGGTGTGAAGATACCCGAGCAGATCCACGAGAACAGCACCGCGGCACCGACGATCCAGAAAATCCCACCTGCGTACTCGCCGGTGGTGGATTTCGAGAGGCCGATGGGCAAGAAGCCGACGACGGTGATCAGTGCGCCGGTCAGGCGCGGCATGGCGGTGGACTGGTAGGAGAAGGCGGCCGCCTTCACGCGGTCCATGCCGGCCTCCATCTTCACCACCATCATCTCGATAGCGATGATCGCGTCATCGACCAACAGCCCGAGTGCGATGATCAGCGAGCCGAGCGAGATGCGCTCGAGGTTCCAGCCCATCGCCAGCATCACCAACGCCACGCCACCGAGCACCAGCGGCACCGAGGTCGCGACCACAAGGCCTGTGCGCCAGCCGAGACTGGCCAGGCTCACCGCGATCACGATGACCAGCGCTTCCATCAGCGACCGCTCGAAGTCCCAGATCGCATCCTTCACCGTGGAGGGCTGGTCGGCCACGCGCTCCAGTTCCACGCCGTGCGGCAGCTCGGACTGGATCTTGGCGACCGCCGTCTCCATCGCCTTGCCGAGGTCCACAATATTGCCGTCGCTGGTCATCGTGATGCCAAGCATCAGCACCGGCTGGCCATTGTGGCGAACCGTGTAGGTCGGCGGATCCTCAAAGCCACGCGAGACGGTCGCGATGTCGCCGAGCTTGATCAACCGCCCGCCCGCGGTGATGGGCACGTTGCGGATAGCCTCTTCGCTGGCGAACTGGCCGCTCACGCGGACCATGACGCGGTCGCCGTCGGTATCGATCTGGCCGGCGGGCAACAGGGCGTTCTGGCTCTTCAGGCTTTCGGCAATGGCCAGCGGTGTAATGCCCAGCGCTGCCAGGCGCTCGTGCGAGAACTCGACGTAGACACGCTTGGCCTGCTTGCCGATGACATCGATCTTCTTGACCATCGGTACTTTCAGCAGGCTGCGCTTGATGTCCTCGGCCGCGTCTGACAGGTCGGCGTGACCGACGCCGTCGCCCTTGACCGCGTACATCAGGCCATACACGTCGCCATACTCGTCGTTTACGATTGGGCCGATCACGCCGTCAGGCAGCTCACGGCTCAGGTCGTTGAGTTTCTTGCGCGCCTGATACCAGGCCTCGCGCTGGTCGGCTTTGGAGGTGCCGCCGCGCACGGTCAGCGTCATGCCCGCGTAGCCTTGCCGCGCGTAGGTGACCACCTTCTCGAAGTTGTCGATCTGCTCGAATTTCTTCTCCATGCGATTGAGGACCTGGTCCTGCATCTGCTGGGCGGTAGCGCCCGGCCAGATGACGATCGCGGTCATGGAGGGCACGGAAAAGCTCGGATCCTCGAGCTGACCGAGCCGGGTGAAACTGAAGACGCCGGCCACCGCTACGATGATCAGCATGAACAGGACGATGGCGCGGTGACGCAGCGCCCAGTCGGTGAGGTTGAAGTTGTTCATCGGGCGGCCTGCTGCGTGGTATTCGCGTCAACAATTGCCGCGCCGGGAAGCGCGACCTTCAGTCCGGACGTCATTTTCTGGACCCCGGCGGTGACGACCAATACGCCGGCCTGCGGCCCGGAGACGAGCACTTCGTCGTTGCGATAGCCCCAAACGGCCACTCGCTCCAGTTCGACGGTGCCGAGCGGATCCTTGCCCGTGGGCGTGACCACCCACAGCGCCGGCTGGCCGCCGTTTTGCGTCAGTGCCGTGGCGGGTACTGCCGCCACCGAGACATTGGTCATCTTGCGCTCGGCCATTACCGTGGCGGTGGCGCCCAGCGGCAGCGCATTCACCGGCTTGAGCCGCGCGCGATAGGTGCGCGTCTGCGCCGCAGCCTGTGGCGACAATTCGCGCAGCGTGACATCGAAGGTCTCGTTTGGCGCGCTGGCCAGCGAGGCCTTGAAGCGCGCCTCCTTGAAGACCGACAGCTGATCCTCGGGCACATCGACGACGATCTCGGATTCATCCGGATTCGCCACCGAGACAACCGGTTGGCCCTCCGCGACGATTTGCCCCGCCTCAAAGCGCACGGACGTGACGACGCCGCTTCGAGAGGCGCGCAACACGGTGTACTTGAGCCGGTTGCGCGCGAGCTCAAGCTTTCGCGCCTCGGCTTCGGCGTTCGCGTGCGTGGTCTGGGCATTGGTCTGGGCACGCTCGTCGTCGGCGGCACTGACCGAGCCGTCAACCTTCAACGCGCTCAGGCGCTTGCGCTCCGAGTCGGCCTGGTGCGTCTGTTCGACGGCAACCGCCCACTGTTGCTGCGACGCTTCCTCCGCGAGGCGGTAGTCGCTGTCATCCAGCACCGCCAATATGTCGCCTTCGTGCACAAACTGGCCTACATCGACCTTGCGCTGGGCGACCTTGCCGCCGACGCGGAAGGCCTGTTCGACTTCATGCCGCGACTGCACGGTGCCCACGTAGCGACTGGCTTCGCGGGCGTTGTCATAATTGATTTCAACGGTGCGCACCGGGCGTGGTGTTTGCACGGTGGGCTGGTCCGGGCTACACGCGGACAGCATGACGGCGACAGCCAGGGCGCCGGCCGCAGTAAGGGAATTCTTCAAGGCGGTTCCTCTTTGAAAAACGACTGGATCTCAGGAAAGTGGTGGCCGGTCGGCTTGGGTGGCAGCAGTGGGAGTGGTGGGCTGTTCGAACACCTGCCAGCCCCCGCCCAGTGCTTTGTAGAGCTGCACGCTATCGAGCAGCAGGCGGGTGTTGCTGTCGTTGGCGTTCAGACGTGCCGCCAGCCGCGCCCGCTGCGAATCCAGCAGCGGCAACAGGTCGATCTGCCCGCGGTTATAGAGCGACTGGGCGCGGTTCTGCGCAGACTCCGCGGACGCGGCGGCCAATTGCAGCGATCCGGCGCGGCGGCGTTCCTGCGACAGCGTAACGAGGGCGTTCTCCACATCCTCGAGCGCCCGTACGATGCCGTCTTCGGCGCGCAGCAGCGCCTCGTGTTGAGCACTTTCGGCAGCCTCGTTGATCGCTTGTGTGCGCCCGGCGTTGAAGATCGGCATCGCCAGCAGGCCCGCCACATTGGTGAAGCGTGCAACGCCGAGATCGGCGCCGTTCACGTTCAGGCCCTGGCGACCGAAGGACGCGCCGAGAAAAAGTTGCGGGAACCACTCGGCTGCGGCCTGCTGGCGGCGCGCATTGGCGGCGTCGAGCTGTGCCATCAGCGCCAGCACGTCAGGTCGGCGTTGCAGCAGCGCGGCGGGCTGGCCCGGCTTGGCCTCGGGCACCGCCGCCACATCGCTACTCGATGACTGGATGTTCGCGGTATTGAAGGACTGATCGGCGACCAGCACCGCGATACGATGGCGTGACACCGCCGCCAGCGTTTCCAGTGGCGGAATCTGCGCCCGTGCCGACAAGGCATCGGTCTGCGCGCGCTCGACGTCGAAGGCGGATGCCAGTCCTGCCTGCTGGCGCGCGGTGACCAGACGCAGCGTCTCGTCCTGCATCGCCGAGATGGCGCGCAGGGTCGCGACCTGGCGCTGTGCGCCGACCAGTGAGAAGTAGTTGCTGACGACATCGCTCATCACCAGCAGCCGTACGCCGCGCATGCTGTCCTCTGCGGCCAGCGCATCGGCGTTGGCTGCCGCTGCGCCGGCGCGCAGGCGGCCGCTGAGGTCGAGCTCCCACGAGACGTCCAGGCCCACGCTGGTGGTCTTGGTATCCGGAACAGCCTGTTTCGTGGCCGAGTTGTAGCCGGTGCTGCTATCGCTGCCGGAGACGGATGCACCGACGCTCGGGAGCAGCCAGGAACGGCTGACCGTTTCGCCGGCACGCGCGGCGCGCAGACGCTCGGCGGCAATCTTGACGTCGCGGTTCTCGCGCGCTGCTCGGCGCACCAGATCCGTCAGCACCGGGTCGTGGTAGACCTCCCACCACGCCGCCTCGGGTTCCATCTCGGAGGCCGTGCTCGCAGCGAAGTTGCTCGGCAAGTCGACCGATGGCTTGACGACCGGCGTGGAACAACCGCCCAGGGCGAGGGCGAGCGAAGTGGCAAGGGTGGCTGCAACGGCGAGCCCGGCCCGTTGCAAGGTCGTCCGGCCGGTGTGGAGGGGCAGTGGAAAGGAAACTGGAAGTCGCGGCATCGCATTGGACTCGTGTGGATTCGAGAATGGCAACAGCGTAGGGCCCGGTATGCGCGAAGTCGTCAGCGAAGCGTCGCCGTTCGGTCGCCATATCGAGCGCTCATTGATGTTGCAGACGTCACTCGCCGTCGGCATCTGCCGTGTGCTCGCCGGCCGCCGCCGCGAGGTCCGAGGCAATCGACTCCAGCAGTTCTTCAGCGGACGAGAACTCGCGCTGACGCCCGGTGACGAGGTTTTCGAGGCGGCCGACGAGGGCCCCCGGCGCGGCATCGCCACGCAGCTTCACTACGTACGAGCGGCGGCTCGGGTACTTGGATTCAGGGTTCAGGATCATCGCAGACCAGGGGCTCGGGAAAGTTCGACGACAGCGTAGGCCGTCCCCTGAGTGGAGTCGTAAGCGAAAGGTCAGGATTGGGTCGGGACTGCGCCCGCCCTTGGCGCTTCAAGCCGACTTGGCAGCCTGAAGCAACGAGCGCGCATGTGTCACTAGCTCGGTTCCGTCGGTTTCGGGCGATTGGTCAATCAGCGTCGCCAATGCCCGGTGGTCCTCGGCCGTGGCGTCGTGGTGCTCGCACAGTTCGACCAGTGCGAGCAGTTCCAGCCACGGTGCTTCCTGGGCACGAGCCTCTTCAATCGCATGCCGAACCGCAGTGTTTCCGGCGTCGAACCGGCCCTGCATCCGCGCAATCGCTGCCTCCAGCAGCAACAGTTGCGGCAGGTATACGCGCTCGCCCAGTTCCTCCCCGACCCGTAGCGCTTGCTCCAGCTCGACGCGGGCAGCGTCGTAATCACCCGCCAGCAGCAACGCCTCGGCGGCGTAGCCGAGCACCTCGCTGGCGCCGGAGCGCATGCCGAGCCCGGTGTGTTCTTCGTAGGCCTGGCGGATGCGCTGGTAGCCGTCACGCGGCGCGCCGTTGCGAGCGTCGGCCCAGCCGCGCCACCAGCGGCAAGCCGTACGTCCCAGTGCGAGCGAGTACTCATCGACCAGCTTCTGCAGGTCGTCAGCCAGCGCCGCCACACGCTCAGGGTTGCCCATCCGCACCTCGATCAACACTTCCTGCCAGGTGGCGACCAGCCAGGTCATCGGTTGGCGAAGCATCTGCGCGCGGGTCCGCGCTCGCTGCATGTGGGCTCGGCCTTGCACAATCAGGCCAGAACGCACGAGCTCTATGGCCAGCATTCCGTGCAGCATGACTTGAGGATCGGCCGCAAAAATTTCATTCGCCCCGATGTCCAGCGGCTCGGCAATCGAGAGGGCGCGCTCTAGCCAGCTACGGGTCGTCTGTGTGCGACCCTGAAGGTGATGCACCTCGCCCTGCACGATGCACGCCGCCAGCATGAGCGCTGGATCGTTCGTCTCGGAGGAGAGGGTTTCGGCACGTTCCGCCACCTCCAGCGCCAGCGCATAGTCGCCGCGCAGACCCAGCAGATAGCCGAATCCGTGCAGCAGGCGACCGCGCATTGGATGCTTGGGTACGTCCGCTAGCAATGTGTACGCGCGTTCGAATGCGTTCCTGGCTTCGTTGCCGACACCGAACGTGTGAAAAGCCGACACGCCCTGCAGTGTGGCCAAGGTGATTTCGAGCGTATCGCGTTCGGTCCCTTCCGGTGCCTGCGTCAGCAGGACCAACGCGCGTTCAGTGAGGGCGATGCACAAGGCCGGGCTGAAGTGCAGCAGCGCGGCTTCTGCGGCCTCGGCGTAGTAGCGCAGCGCGATCATCGGCTGCCGGGCCCGGTCGAAGTGCATTGCCAGTTCCGAGGCAGCGACCGGCACGCCGGCCGTGCGCTCGCGTTCGAGAGCCGCGCCAACCTGGCGATGGAGGTGGGTGCGCAATGAGCGCGGCGTGCGGTCGTACAGCACTTGGCGGAAGAGGGCATGCCGGAACGAGTAGGGTGGCTCTACCGTCTCTTCGACATCGGTGGCACGCGACCGTATGAGCCATACCTGCTCGCGCACCAGTTCCTCGCAGGTGTCGGCCACAGCAGCGAGGTCGCGCTCGAGGGCCAGCGAAACCGTCTCGACCCGGAATTCGACGCCGCACACCGCTGCCGCCGAGAGCAGCGTACGCTGCTCCTGTCCGAGCTTGGTGATGTAGTGATCGATGATGGCCGCGAGGTTCTCGGGGACCGCCAATCCCGCAAGCCGGGCCTCGATGGTGGCATCGTCGTCTGTTGGGTCCATCACCTCACTGATGACTGACGATACGAACAACGGCACACCGTCGGTGCGCTCGTGCAGGGCCCGCACGAAAGATTCATCTCGCGCCAACGAGGCGGAATGCAGCGCAACATAGTCAGCGACCTCGGTTTCCGAGAACGGATCGAGCACCACTTCCTCGCACAAACGTTGCAGGCGCAGTTCGTGGCGCAACGAGCTGAGCGGATGATCGAGCGCTACCACCTCGGCGAGGCGAAAGCTCGACAGCCACATAAACCGCATGCGGCCACGTCGCCGCGCCAGATAGTCGATGAGCTGGACCGTCGCCCGATCGCTCCAGTGCAGGTCTTCTGTCACCAGTAACAGCGGGCTCTGCTCCGTGTAGCGGTCCAGCAGTTCGCCCATTTCCCGTAGCATGCGGTCCGGGCCGATGCCGGCAAGCTCGCGCCGCAATGCATCGCGCTCCTCTGTAGTGCTCAGCCACGGCAGTTGCAGCAGCCAGGTCGGCGCCACGGCGCACAACAGCGCCGGCAGGGTGGGGTCGCTGCGGCACAGATCGGCTAACGCCTCCAGCACCGGCAGGTAGGGCTCGCCGGTACCGTAGTGTTCCACGCAATGGCCGCGTGCGCAGGCGATGCCGCCGCCAAGGCTGGCGAGGAAATGTTCGATCAACGTGGTCTTGCCAATCCCCGGTTCTCCGGCGAGCCAGACCACTGCACGTTGGCCTCCGTCAGCTCGCTCCCACGCCCGTTGCAGCCTTGAAACCTCGTCGGTGCGCCCGATGAATGGCGGCGACGGATGCGCCCCCGCCGCGGGTAACGTCGTGGCTGCAGGCGGCATCGAAGGGGCAGGGGACGGTGCGGCGATGAAGCGATAGCCGCGCCGCGACACCGTCTCGATGAAGCGGGGCTGCCTGGGGTCGTCGCCCAGCACCTTGCGCAGATCGCTGATGGCCGTTTTCAGCACCGAATCGCTGACAAACCGATGCCCCCACACTGCATCAAGCAGGGCATCCTTGGTCACCAGCGATCCCGGCTGGCGTGCAAGTACACACAGCAGGGTGAAGGGCGTTGGCGCCAACGCGACGGCTTGTCCGTTACGTAACAAGCAGGCGTTGGCCTCGTCGAGCTCAAACTCTACGAAGCAAAGCTGGACCGGGTTCGGATGGGGCTGCGTACGCGCCACGTTTGATTCCTGAAGACTAAAACACAGTTGTGCGCTGTGAAGCATGGCTCCAATGACAACGCTGATCGGCTCAGAAGCCAAGGCTCACCGGTCGGAAATTGACATAGCGTGACTTCACTCCCCAGGCGTCCGGGATTCATCTCTTCGGACCGGGTTCGATTCGCAAGCCCCTGACACCTTCAGCGCAGCCCAAGTGGCCTCATTTGGGTGTGGTAATGATCTCAAAAAATAATGACAAAAACATCAATATTGAAATATGTCTCAATATTACATATCTTCACCTTGCCTGACGATGAGACCTGCGCGTCCCACGACTTCAATCACAACAAGGGCTCGATATGAACAACAACAAGAAAGTATCCGAACTGCCTCCGGCCGCCGTCGATGTGCTGGTCGTCGGTAACGGTCCGGTCGGCGCGACAATCGCGGCGCTGCTCGGCCGCTATGGGGTAAAGACGCTGGTGTTGGATAAGATCCATGAGATCGTTCTGATGCCCCGCGCCATTGCCCTGGACAACGAGGCGCTGCGTATCCTGCAACTCGCCGGATTGTCGGAGGAGGCTTTCGAGAAGATTGCTATCCCTGAAGTGAGGATGCATTCGCCGGTTCTCGGGCAATTCGGTCGCGCCAACACTGCGGGTTGTATCGACGGCCATCCCAAGCTTGTGACCTTCTATCAACCCGACCTCGAACGAGCGATGCGCAGCCAGGTTTCCCGGCTGAAGTCAGTGACCAGCCTGGGCGGCTTCGAACTCGAGAGCCTGGTCGAGGAGTCGGACGGCGTCGTCGCCTCCGTGCGGGATCAGGAGGGTCGTTCGCATTCCGTTCGCGCCCAGTACGTGGTCGGCGCGGATGGTGCAAGCTCCAGGGTCAGAACACTGATTGGCCAGGAGTTTGAAGGGCAGACCTATGCGGAGGATTGGCTGATTGTCGACGTGATGAACCGGCATAAGTCAGCCATTGATCATATTGAGTTTCTCTGCGATCCACGGCGCCCAACGCCGCACATGCCCGCACCCGGCGGCAGGGAGCGCTGGGAGTTCATGCTGCAACCCGGCGAATCGCGCGAAGAGCTGGAAAGCCCGGAAAGTATCGCCCGGCTGATAGCGCCATGGATCAAACCGCAGGAGCTGGAAATCGAACGCAAGGCGGTGTATCGATTCCATGCGCGCTGCTGCAACAGCTTCAGCAAGGGCCGCGTCTTCCTCGTCGGCGACGCCGCGCACATCACCCCGCCTTTTGTCGGGCAGGGGCTCGTAGCGGGACTTCGAGATGGCGCCAACCTGGCCTGGAAACTGGCCTGGGTCCTTCGCGGCTATGCCGCGCCGGCGGTGCTCGACACCTATGACGAAGAGCGCCGTCCTCATGCTCAGGCGATGATCAATCTGGCGAAACTCATGGGCCGCCTGGTGATGCCCAAGAACAAGCTCGCGGCTTTCTTCATCCACGGCCTGATGCGCATGCTGACGTTGACTCCCGCTACCCGGAGGTACTTCGAACAGTTGGATATCAAGCCGAAGAACATCTTCAAGCACGGGCTATTCGTGAAGCACCGTCGGGGCGACAAACTGGTACGAGGCAGCCTGTTTCCCCAGGCCTGGGTTCGCACTATGCAAAAGCAGATTCAACTGAGCGACGATGCGCTTGGGGACAACCTGACCCTGGTTGGATTCGGCGTAGACCCATTGTCGCTGCTGACCACTGCTCAAGTCGTTTCCTGGGAAAAAATGGGCGGGCACTTCCTGGAAATCAGGACGCGCGGCCAACGCTCCAGCGGCCGTTGCGACTTCATCGAAGACCTGAACCATGACATCCTGCCGCTGGCTGCCAAAGGCACGCTCGTCGCGATTCGCCCCGATCGCATCATCATGCACCATGCTCCAGGCGTAGAGGCTGGCAGTCTCGTTCGAGACTGCCAGGTCCTGATGGCGCACACCAATTCCACTGCCGATAGCGTTTCCATTACCATCAATGAACCCCCTCGATTAAGAGCCTGAAGATGCCGTCCCCCACTTGTCCTTCAGAAGCCACTGCGCAAGAGCCTCTCACCCGAGGCCACAAGAAGCGTGAACGCACCCGTCGCGGCCTGGTGGACGCGGCATTGCGTCTTGTCGCGCGCAAGGAGGTGGGGGAGATTGCACTGCTCGACGTCGCTGCGGAGGCCGAGGTATCCAACGGCACCATCTACAACTATTTTCGAACACGTGACGAAGTGCTCGAGGCGGTTGGCATCGCCATGGCGACCGAGTTCTCCGATGCCATTTCCGCCTTGAGTTCGGACGTGCACTGCGGCGCGCAGCGGCTTTCGATTGGTGTGCGGATGTTCGTATGCCGGGCCGCGTACGACCATCAATGGGCCAACGCGCTGCTGCGCATCATCCATTCCGATCAGACCATGCGCTCGCGCTTGGCTGCCCATGTGCTGGGCGACCTGCGTGATGGCCTGCGCGCGGGTACTTTGGCTTACGAGGACGAAGGGGTCGCCCTGGACATGGTCGTATCGTGCACAACCGGAGCCATGCGTTCGGTGGTCGAGGGGCGTGGGGTGCCGGAGCACGATCTGCGGGTCGCCGAGATGATTCTCAAGGCTCTGGGCGCAACACCTGCCAGAGCCAAGCGAATCGCCGGTAAGCCGCTCCCCTAAGTCCTTATGTCATCGCTGGCAAGGTTCTCCTTCCTTGGCAGCCTTGGCGATTCGGTTTGGAATCACGCGCTGTCAGGCGCTCGAGGAGCTTTTCCTTCAGTTTACGGATGTGAACACGTGTGTTCATTTCTGTTGGTGTGTATAAATCTAAAACTTCCTCCTTGGCCTTGCCATGTCACTCATTTCACCCAGATTTCTGAAGGCTATAACGTTTTTTATTGTGAAACACGTTCTTGATTCAAAAAACCTTGTTGACTGCAATTGAACACGAGTGTTCAATTGGCTCATCAAGTCATTCTGGAGAGAGAGCGTGGAATCCCTAAATCCGATACAGCGCCGCATTCACCGAGCCGCCTTTCGCCTGTTCGCAGAAAAAGGCACCTCCCAGGTGAACATCCTCGACCTTGCGCAAGAGGCCGGCGTGGCGCGCGGCACGATCTATAGCAATATCGGCAGCATGGGAAACCTGTTCGAGGAGGTCGCCGGCTATCTCGCGAGGGAGATGCATGAGCGCGTCAACAAGAGCTTCAATTCCCTCTCCGATCCGGCTCAGCGCCTTGCCAATGGCATTCGATTCTTCATTCGTCGGGCTCACGAGGACCCCCAGTGGGGGGCGTTCATACATAAATTCGCCATGAGCAACTCTTCGTTGCGCGAAATGTTCAGCAGCCAAGCGACTACGGATCTTCTGAGCGGACTTTCCAGTGGGCGGTACACGTTTGGGCAGGAGCAATTGCTCTCGGTACTGACGCTGATATCGAGCAGCGTCCTCGGCTCGATTTTTCTGGTGCTGGAAGGGCACAGAACGTGGCGCGAATCGGGCTCTGACACGGCCGAGCTGGTGCTACGGGCATTGGGCGTGCCTCACGAAGAGGCTAGAGCGCTGGCGACCACAGAGTTGCCGGCACTTCCCCCACTCGACTAAGCGCGGTAACCGACCCGACAAAAAACACCTCTGGCATTTTCAGAGGTGCGGGGATCGTTTTGGCCTGAAAAACCGGAAAACAAGAACAATGAACAACAAAAATGAAATGTGCCAGTTGGCGACACCACATCCGGCCCGGCATCCGCAGCCGACGGTGAAGGCCCAGGATCTGACTCACCTGATCTTTCAACGGCCGGACTTGAACGAGGCGGCGCGTTTCCTGACCGACTTCGGCTTGACCGTCAGTCATCAGAGCGCCGATACGCTTTATCTGCGCGCCACTGGACCGACTGCCTATTGTTACCGTGTCCATCGAGCGGAACATGCACGCTTTGTCGGATTCGGACTGGCCGTCCAGTCGCTCGAGGATCTGCAAAAGCTGGCTCGAATCCCGGGCGCGTCATCGGTCGAGAAATCGGCGCATCCTGGCGGCGGGCATTACGTCAGGCTGACCGATCCTTCCGGGTTCATTGTGGAAGCCATTTGCGACCAGGCTCCAGGTAAAACCCTGGTGCACAGAGCCCCACTTCCCTGGAATCTGACGCAAGAGCAGCCACGCATCAACGCCACGCAGCGCCCGCCGATTGCACCGCCTGAAATACTCAAACTGGGCCACATCGTGATTGAAGTGGCCGACTACCAGGCGACCTGTGCCTGGTATACGCAGCATTTCGGGTTTATTCCCAGCGATGTGCAGGTACTCCCCGACGGCACACCGATCGTCGCCTTCATGCGTCTTGACCTTGGTGATATTCCAACGGCTCACCACACGCTCGCGATAGCGCAAGGGTTCATGGCCACCTACAGCCATAGTGCCTACGAGGTCGTTGATGCAGACGCGGTGGGCATGGGGCAGCGCGTTCTGCGGGAGCGGGGGTGGGAGCACTCATGGGGAATTGGCCGGCACATTTTGGGCAGTCAGATATTCGACTACTGGCAAGACCCTTGGGGCGATAAGCACGAGCATTACTGCGACGGGGATATCTTCACGGATGCACAGCCTACGGGCATTCATCCCGTGAGCCCCGAGGCGATGGCGCAGTGGGGGCAGCGCATGCCCAAGAGTTTTACAAAGCCCAAGATGAGCTTGACCAATCTGCGCGCGCTGATCCGCAACCTGCGGCGCAGCCCGGACCTGAGCATTCGCAAGTTGATAACGCTGATGCGGATGTTCGGGTAGACCCGCCAGCCCTTCCTCAGAACAACACCACAGTTCTCGTGCTGCCGCGCGCGGGACAAACACGCTCCAGGAGTACCTTCAATGTCTGCTGTACATGTAGTCCGCTTTGAGTTTCAGAACGGTATCCACTGGGGCGTGCTACGCCAAGGCCGTATCACTGTTGTCCCCGGTGTTTTTGAAACCACCGGTGACTTCATTCGCCAGAACAGCATCGACGACCTCGCTCGAATGAACGGTACGGAGTTGGATGAAGGCGAAGTGAAACTGCTGTCGCCGGTGACTCGTAACCAGCAGTTCGTCTGCCAGGGCGCCAACTACCGTCAGCACATGATCGAGTCGGGCATGGACCCGGATGCGAAGAAATTCAACATGATCTTCACCAAGGCGACGAGTTGCCTGGTGGCGGCCGACAGCGACCTGATCAAGCCGCGCAGCGTGCGCTTCCTTGACTACGAGATCGAACTGGGGCTGGTGATGAAACGCGCGATCACCGGTGCCGTGACTGTCACCGACGCCAACCTGCATGAGTTCATCGCCGGCGTCGTCATCGTCAATGACTACTCGGCCCGTGACATTCAGATTCCCCAGATGCAGTTCTACAAGGGCAAGAGCTTCCGCACGTTTGGCCCGGTCGGTCCCTACCTCTGCCTTCTGGATGCCAAGGACATGCATTACCTCAAAGCACTGCAGCTGCGCCTGACGGTCAACGATCAGGTGCGACAGAACGACAGCACGGCGAACCTGGTTTACGGCCCCGCTGAAACCCTGACCGAGCTCTCATCAGTGCAAGATCTCGCCCCCGGAGACCTGATCGCCACCGGTACTCCTGCCGGCTGTGCGCTAACGGTACCTTCGCCTGCCAAACAGCGCATAGCGGCCCTGATGCCGGAAGCCACCAAGTGGAAGCTTTTCCTCAAGGCGCAGGAAGGCCGGACGCAGTATCTCCAGGCGGGTGATGTGGTCGAAGCGCGCATTCGCAGCGCCGATGGTGTGATTGACCTTGGCGTGCAACGCAACCGAGTTGTGGGAGAAGCCTGATGGCGGTGCAGACCCTGAGCGACATCGAAAATATCGAACGAGTCCCATTGTCGGAGCGTGGCCTGGCTTCCAGCACTTATGAAGCGCTGAGACGTGCGGCCGGGCGTACTCCCGACGCGCCCGCATTGAGTTTCTTCGCCGACGCCACTGACTTCAAAAACACCCACGACTGGAGCTATTCCGAGCTCTTCGCGGATATCACCCGCGCGGCGAATGCCTTCCATGACCTGGGCATAAAACCGGGCGAGGTGCTTGCCTTCATCCTGCCCAACCTGCCGGAAACCCATTTCACTATTTGGGGCGGGGAGGCGGCAGGTATCGTCATGGCAATCAATCCTCTGCTCGAAGCCAAGCAGATGGCCGGTTTGCTGAATGCCGCGAAGGCCTCCGTGGTGGTGACACTCGCACCGACTCCAGGTAGCGATCTGTGGCCCAAACTGGCTTCGCAGCTGGATCAGTTACCCGCGGTCAGGTCTGTCGTTTGGATCAGCATGGAACCCTATGTCGCCGAACCTGTGCGCGGAATCCTGAAAGCCGTGGCACTGAAGGAACGAGCCGTGCACAGCGCAATCGCGATCCATGATTGGCAATCGCTGATGAATACGCAGCCGCACACACACCTGAAAAGCGGTCGGCAAATTCGCCAGGATGAGTGCTCCTCCTACATCTGTACCGGCGGCACCACCGGGCTCCCGAAAATCGCCGCGCGAACCCATGGCTCGGAAGTCTTCAATGCATGGGCCATGGCCGCTCACATGCAGCCACGCAGCAGTGGCCAGGTCATCTTTTGTGGCCTGCCGCTGTTTCATGTCAATGGACAACTGGTGACTGGACTGATGCCTTGGACTCAAGGCGACCATGTGATCCTTGGGACGCCTCATGGGTATCGTGGCGAGGGGGTGATCCCACGATTCTGGGAGATGGTCGAGCACTTCGGCATAAACTTCTTTTCCGGTGTACCCACTGTCTATGCTGCACTTTTGCAAAATGAATGGCAGGGCCGCGACCTGTCCAGTCTTCGCTATGCAATGTGTGGCGCTGCCCCAATGCCGGCTGAGCTTTTCCGGGAGTTCGAGCGCCGGACCGGGGTAAAGATCCTTGAAGGTTACGGTCTGACCGAGGGCGCCTGCGTTTCCTCGATCAATCCGCCCCATGGCGAGCGTCATATCGGCTCCATCGGGATACGGATCGCCTACCAGAATATGCGCGCGGTCGTGCTCAATGATTCTGCAGAGTACCTGCGTGACGCCAATGTGGATGAGACCGGCCTCATCACGATCAGTGGGCCGAACCTCTTCGTTGGTTATCTGGAGGAGAGTCATAACCGCGGCCTCTGGATCGATATCGACGGTCAGCGCTGGCTGAATACCGGGGATTTGGGACGCCAGGATGCGCAGGGTTACTTCTGGCTGACCGGACGCAAGAAGGAGTTGATCATCCGCGGTGGCCACAACATCGATCCCAAGCAAATTGAAGAGGCTCTGCAAGCGCATCCCGCCGTCGCCCTGGCCGCCGCAATCGGCAGCCCCGACGTCTACTCGGGCGAGGTGCCGGTCGCCTACGTTCAACTGCGCCCCGGGCAAGCCTGCAACGCCGAAGAACTTGAGGCGTTCGCTCATCTCAACATCAGCGAGCGGGCGGCAGTTCCCAAGCGCATTGAAATCCTCGAAGCGCTGCCACTGACGGCCGTGGGCAAGATATTCAAGCCTGCCTTGCAGCAGCGCGAGATTGCCAGGGTGGTCCATCAGGCAGTGGAACGCCTGGGGCTTTCGGACATTGCAGTGGAGGTCGTGCAGGATAATCGCCGTGGGCCTGTCGCCCGCATCAGGGCCGGAGCTGACCAGGAAGTCCTGGCTCCTCTCCTCGGACACTACAGCTTTCAAGTCGAGTGGCTTGAATGAGCCCGAATTCGCTTCCGTAAGTCCAGCAAACAGGTCCTGGCACTCATCAGTCAGGGCCTTTTACACAACGTCGATCCACTCCAACTGGCACTGACAAGTGCACAGGAAGGCGAAGCCTTGCCTGCGTGAAATCAACAAAAACAATAAACAAGAGGTGGAATATGAAACTGAATGGCCGTGCGGTCCTGTGTCTCTCAGCTCAGCGAAAGTGTGCTGCGTGGATCAAGTTCACCAGCGCCATGGCACTGCTCAGCGCCTCTACACTGGCAGGCGCCAATGGCATTGCCCTTAACGAACAAAGTGCCAGCAGTGCGGGAACGGCTTATGCGGGAAGGTCGTCCTCCGCGCTGGATGCCAGCACTATCTTTGGAAATCCGGCAGGCTTGACCAAGTTGCAGCGCAGTGAAATTTCCGGCGGGGCCGGGATCATCTCGGGGAGCGACGAAATTAGTGATGCGCGGAGCAGTGTCGCAGGAACGAATAAGGGGGACTCGGTACCTTTGGCGGTCGTGCCTTTCGCCTATATGTCGACACCGCTTGATGATCGTCTTTCGATTGGTCTGGGCCTCTATGCTCCGAGTGGTCTGATCAATGACTACGAGAGCAGTTTTCAGGGCCGCTACCATGGTTCCTATAGCTCGACCAAGGAGGTAACCCTGCAGCCCACCATTGCCTATCGGATCAATGATTACGTGTCCATTGGTGGCGGACCGACCATAAACCGTTTCGATGCAAACCTTCAGAATTACTTGGCCACCGGTGCCCTGAACAACGGCCAGGACACACGGGTCACCATCAAAGGCGATGACACGGCAATTGGCTACAACGTCGGCCTCTTGTTTGACTTGAGTGAGGCAACGAGTTGGGGGATTAACTATCACTCGAAGGTGAACTATCACCTCAAAGGGCATACTGAGGTTTCCGGCTCCCCGAGCGTTATCCCGCTGGACGGAAAATATCCCGCCAAGATAGATCTTACTATGCCCGAATCGGTGGATACGTCCATCACCCATCATTTCAATAGTCGCTGGACGGGATACCTGGGGACCACCTGGAAACGTTGGAGCCGGCTCGAAAAGTTCGAGGCAATCAACAGCGATGTTTCCGCCCTTGGCCAGAGTGCGGGTCTGGAGCGTGTGGGCGAACCATTGAACTGGCACGACACGTGGTCCACCGCAGTTGGCGCATCCTATCAATTGACCCCGCAATGGTTGATGCGCGCAGGTTACGCCTATGATCCGTCGCCAATTGGAAATGCCGATCGCAGCGTGCGCGTTCCGGTTGGTAACCGCCAAGTCGTGACCTTGGGTGGCGCTTATCTGCCGACTCCCGATCTGACCATAGACTTTGCTTATGGTTATCTCTGGGATTCCAAAGCTTCGGTAAAGCAGTCGAACAGCTCCGGCCTTCAACCTGAATACAGTGCCAATTACGAAAACAGTGCGAATGGCGTTTCAGTGCAGGCAACCTATCGGTACTGATCGACACGACAGCCCTTTTTAAGGGCGCCCATTTTCGCCAGCCAATCAGCACCCACTGCCACGGACACGTTTGCGGCAGTAGGTGGGGTGTCGGCAGTTCCAGGTCTTCTCTCGATCAGTGGGGGGAGGGCTATTCAGCGGCGCCACGATCCATGAGGCAATTCAACCTGCCGCTGAGCCGCTGCCAAGGCAACCTTCAGCCCCTGTTTATCCAGTGGTATGCAGTAGGCGGGTTTGGCCCGTTCGAATCGCCAGCTTTCATCAAGGCTGCCAGCATCGACAGCGTCGAATCCAATCTCGTCCAGCAACGTGATCACCAAGGCTTTCGCGACCGGATCATCCGCAGCGATCGGCAGTGCGCGTCGGTTGGGTGCAGCTTTCGGGCGCGAGTCCTGTACCAGGTCTTGAGCGAGGATTGCGTTAAAAACCTTGACCACCCTGGAGTGGGGCAGGTGCTCGGCGAGCAGGCGGCTGGTGGTGGTGTCGAATCGGTCCAGGACGGGAATGTGACCGTCTCGTTCCGGGTAGTAGTTGTTGGCATCCAGGACGATTTTGCCCTCCAGCCACTTGGCCGGCACGCTTCGGTATTGCGCCAGGGGGATTGCCACGAGAACCACTTCACCAAACTGCGCAGCCTCCTCGAGGGTCCCGACTTTACTGCCGGGAATGTCACTGAGCACGCTGCTCATGGTCTGTGGCCCACGTGAATTGCTGAGCATCGCCTCGTGTCCCGCCGCGATGACCAATTGCGCCACTGCACGTCCGATGAAGCCTGCCCCAATAATACCGATACGCATGTCCTTGCTCCGCTGGTTGGTAAGAAGAAATCATGATGATTGCCAACCAGTGGAAGATAAATAATCATCGACTACTTAGTCTCGTTACCAGGAGTATTGAATGATGGATCGCCTGACGAGCATGAGCGCTTTTGTGATCGCGGCGGAATCAGGCTCCTATGCCCGCGCCGCCGAGCGCTTGGGCATGTCGCCGCAGATGGTGGCCAAGCATGTTGCCGCTCTTGAGCACCGGCTGGGGGCACGGTTACTGAACCGTACCACCCGGCGGCAAAGCCTGACGGAACTGGGGAGTGCTTACTATGAGCGCTGTAAGCATATTGTGAGCGAAGCCCAGGCTGCCGATTCCCTTGCGCAGATCATGAGCGACACCCCTCGTGGCAAACTGAAAATCAGTGCGCCCGTGACTTTCGGTTCCTATAGCCTCATGCCGTTCTTGACGGATTTTTTGCGTCACCACCCTGAAGTGGAAATCGATCTGCATTTGACGGATCGCTTCGTCGATCTGGTGGAAGAGGGGTATGAAGTGGCTTTCCGGATCGGCCCCTTGGCCAACTCCAGTCTGACCGCCAGACCGTTGGCGCCTTATCGGTTGGTGGCCTGCGCAGCACCGAGCTACCTGATTGAACGCGGAACGCCACAGACACCGGCTGATCTCGAGAACCATGAATGTTTGGGATTTGCCTATTGGTCTCGCCCGGCCGACCGCGAATGGCAGTTCTGTAAAGGCTCCACCGTTCATAAAGTACAAGTCTCCAGTCGTTTGCAGGTCAACGAGAGCAAAGCACTGCTGTCAGCCGCGCTTGACGGGTTTGGAATTGTCCTTGGATCCGAAGACTTTCTTCAGCCTGCACTGCAAAGCGGCGAGTTGGTGCGACTGCTGGCTGATTTCGAAGCGCCGAGCAGACAGATGCATTTGCTCTACACGGCAAATCGTCAGAGAACCGCCAAACTCCGACGATTTATCGAGGCTGCTATCGAGCGCTTTGGTGCGGTTTGAGCCTGCTTATGAGTTGTCCAGGCCGCATTGACCTGTGATTGATCCCGATCGCAGGTTACCGCTTCAATGACTGGATGCTTTTTTCCATTCCCTATACGCCAGCGGCAAACACACCGCACACGGTCGATAACCCGCGGCGCGGGCCGTGGTTTCATCGGCGAAAAATACCCGGTGCGCGACATAGCCGCCACGGGCAATGGCACGCAGTGCAGCAGGGCAGTCCAGTCGACCGTAGATTCGTGATCGTCGATGGCCGCCCATTTGTCCGGGTTCGGCGCTGTCTAGCGGATCGCCCTGAGCATTGATCAACACAAAGCGTTTCATGGGTTCGGCACTCGCCACAGATACCAGGCGGCCACGGTTCTATAGGGGCTCCATGCCTGACCGATATCGACCATCTGCTTGCGGCTTGGCTGTTGCTCCTGGCCCTTGAGACGGCGGTAACCGTCGCGCACGCCAAAGTCGTCGGCGGGCAGGATATCCATGCGTTCGAGGGTATAGATCAGCAGCATCTCGACAGTCCAGCGGCCGACACCGCGTAACCGGGTCAGGCGTTCGATCAATTCGTCGTCGCTCATCGACAGCGCATTTGAACGATCCGGCACCAGCCCCTCCAGCGCGCCTTGGGCGATACCGTGAAGCGTGGCGATCTTGCTGCCGGAGAAACCGCAGCCGCGCAGCACCTCGAATTCGCAGGCCAGCAATTGCTCGGGTGTCGGGAACGGCGAATCGGGAAACAGCGCTATCAAACGCCCGAGAATGGCATCGCCGGCCTTGGCATGGAGTTGCTGATAAGCAATGGCCCGAACCAGCGCTTCGTAGGGATCGCGGGCCGGTTTTGGCTGGTGCAGGCACGGGCCGATGGCGGCGATGTGCTGCGCCCAGTCCGAGTCGATGGCGGACAGGTATTGGCTGGCGTGGTGAAAGGGCATGGTTATTCCAGACAGAAGATCAGGTACTGCAAGCAGATTAAAGGTCTGCCCGCAGGATCGCACCCGGTCTCTTGCGCTCAAAACTTCGTGACGCTCTCTAGCGCAGCAGATGCACTGCCAAACCAATGAGCGCACAGGCCATCAATACTTGAATGACGCCACGCTTGAAGCGAAACAAGGCAATCGCTGCGGCAATGGCGATCAGCGCAGAGGGCCAGTCGAGGGTGCCACTGAACCCTTTGGGCCACAGCACGTGATAGCCGAAGAACACTGCCAGATTAAGAATCACCCCAACCACAGCGGCAGTGATCCCGGTGAGCGGCGCGGTGAACTTGAGTTCGTTGTGCGTCGTCTCCACCAGCGGCCCGCCGGCGAGGATGAACAGGAACGAAGGCAGGAAGGTGAACCAGGTCACCAGCGTCGCCGCGACGGCGCCGCTGAGAAACACCTGGTCGGCGCCGAACACCTGCGAAACATAGGCCCCGACAAAGCCGACGAAAGCCACCACCATGATCAGCGGCCCCGGCGTGGTTTCTCCCAGCGCCAGGCCGTCGATCATTTGTGTCGGGGTCAGCCAGCCATAGTGTCCGACTGCGCCCTGGTAGACATACGGGAGCACCGCGTAGGCGCCGCCAAATGTCAGCAGTGCCGCCTTGGTGAAGAACCAGGCCATCTGGGTCAAGGTACCTTCCCAGCCAAAGAGCATGGTCAGGATCGCCATTGGCAACGCCCATAACACCGCGCCGATGAGTGTCAGCAGCGCCAGTTTCAACCAGCTGAACCGGGCATGGTCGGGGGAAGGGGTGTCGTCATCGATCAATGCCGGGCCATAGGATTTTTGGGCGGCGCTGTGGCCTCCGATCCGGAACTTCTCCGGAGCAAAACGGCCACCCAGGTAGCCGATCAAGGCCGCACTGAGCACGATCAGCGGAAAGGGGACATTGAATGCAAATATCGCCGCGAACGACGCCGCCGCGATGGCCCACAGCCAATTGTTCTTCAGCGCTCGCGAACCGATTCGATGAGCCGCCTGTACGACAATGGCGGTCACGGCCGGTTTGATGCCATAGAAAAGGCCGGCGACCATCGGCACGTCGCCGAAGGCGATATACATCCAGGACAAGGCAATCAGGATGAACAGCGAGGGCAGCACAAACAGCCCGCCTGCGATGACGCCGCCCCAGGTTCGATGCATCAGCCAGCCGATGTAGGTTGCCAACTGCTGGGCTTCCGGTCCTGGCAGCAACATGCAGTAGTTGAGGGCGTGCAGAAATCGCCGCTCGGAAATCCAGC
The DNA here is from genome assembly GCF_018986375.1 of Pseudomonas sp. CVAP#3. Classification (NCBI taxonomy): domain Bacteria; kingdom Pseudomonadati; phylum Pseudomonadota; class Gammaproteobacteria; order Pseudomonadales; family Pseudomonadaceae; genus Pseudomonas; species Pseudomonas sp. CVAP#3. The sequence goes on along the minus strand of NZ_JAHMSC010000004.1, from coordinate 62,811 downwards.
GCCGTCGTTCGACCAGCTCCTGGTGCATGATCGAAATCTGTCCTGCAGGCCCGCCAAAACTGATGAAACCCAGCTTGAGCCAGAACCAGAATGCCTCACGCAAACTGATCGCCTCAGGCCTTGGCAGTTCCTCGTCAACGAGCGATGGAGAAGCATTACTCATTGGGGTATTCCTCTTTCACAAACGCGGCAGGTGGTGGTCATGGGCAAGGGCTTCGTGTTTTCCGGCCAGTACCTGCTCAATGCTTGTGCCGGTGATGAATGTCCGGGAAATGCGGGTGGCTATGCCGGATCGCCTGATGTTGGTGAACGTGACTGTGGGGTTCGCTACCATCCCATTCAAAGTCATGCTCATGCTGATGGTGTTCATCGTGAACATGCCGGTGACCATGGATGAGCGGCTCGTGCTGGTGGTCGTGCGCATGGCTTTCAGTGAGGTGAATCCAGACGCCAATGCCCATCAGCAGGGCGGCGATCCAGAATGTCAGTGAAGCCGGTTCGCCGAGGATCAAAATCGCAATCGCCGCCCCCAGAAACGGCGCGGTCGAAAAGTACGCGCCGGTGCGTGCCGTGCCCAGGCCGCGAAGGGCGAGCACGAACAGCACCAGGCTAATGCCGTAACCGAGAAAACCGACCAGGAGTATCGGCGCGAGCGTGGCGATGTTTGGCAGTTTGGCCCCTAACGATAACGCCAGCGTACAGTTGACCGCCCCCGCGACCAGCCCCTTGATACCGGCAATGAACAGGGCATCGGACGCCGAGATCTTGCGGGTCAGGTTGTTATCGATGGCCCAGCAGGCACAGGCCAGCGCGACGGCCAGCGGGCCGATCCAGCCTTGCGCCTGTGTCGAGTCCTGTGGCCAGGCCAGGAACACTCCGCCAGCGACGATGGCCAACATGCCCGCAACGATTCGCCGATCAGCATTCTCCTTGAACACCAGCCAGGCCAGCAGCGCGGTCAGTACCGATTCCAGGTTGAGCATCAGCGAGGCCGTTGCCCCTGAAGTCAGGGTCAAGCCGAACATCAATGCCACCGGCCCAAGCACACCGCCGAAGGCGATGGCACCGATCAGCCACGGCCACTCGCCGGCCGTCAGACCGGTTGCCTGCCAGCCGCGGTCGCGGATAAATCTGACCAGGGTCAAGCCGAGTCCACTGCCCAGGTACAGCAGCCCCGCCAGTAAAATCGGTGAGACCTCCACACCCAGCAATTTGGCCAGCGGGGTGCTGGCGCCAAACAGTGCGGCCGCGCTCAAGGCGTAGATAATGCTCAGGTTCATGGGGGCTCAGTGCCTTAACGTTCAAGGAGATTCAGGCCCTGCGGGCCATCAGAAATACCAATGCTGCCAATGATATCGCTCTACTCGAACATGATGCCCGTTTGGCGTTCATTTCAGGCACAAAAACCACGCCCCAGCACCGAAAGCAGCGGCGTCCTGGCCAATGAATGTCCGCCATTCGATGTGGATTCAATCGGTCGATTGTCCCGGCAGCAAGCATTGGGCATTATCCTTTGCCTGATATGAAGGAACGTATCCCATGACTACTACACCTACGTTGCATTTGATGTGCGGCAAGATCGCGTCTGGTAAATCAACGTTGGCAAAAGTACTTGCCGACAACCACGCGGCCATCCTACTCAGCGAAGACCATTGGCTTTCGATGCTTTACCCCGGAGAGATCCGTTCGGTGAGCGATTATGTGCGGTGTGCACATCGCATTCGTGGGGTATTGGGGCCGTTGGTCACCAACATGCTTGCGGCAGGTGTTTGCGTGGTACTGGATTTTCCTGCAAACACCGTCTCTGATCGCGAGTGGTTGCGCACCTTGGCAGATCATGCGAGGGCGCAGCATTGCCTGCATTATCTGGACGTTGACGAAGAGACTTGCCGCGCCAGATTGCACGCACGGAACGCCGAGGGCGCACATGATTTCGCAGCCACAGACGACGAATTTGATCTGATCACACGCTACTTCAGCATTCCGGGCGAGGAGGAGGGGCTGGTTGTCGTTGTGCATTAGCAACGATCAACTTTGCGCTGGGCAGCCACGTGGTAGCCGCCCCCTGCGGTGAACACGATTGCGAATAGGCCCGCCAGCAGGCTCGCGCCCCATAGCGCGCCATGGTCTTCGATGATCGCGGTGCTGGAGGGTGCATCGGCGCGGTAGAACACCGTCACAGAGTCGCCCACCGCGTAGCCGAATATAAACCCGTTCTCGGGGTAGCTGACTGCCTTGCCCGTGGCGTCGGTGAAGTCAATTTGTGGGTGGCTGCCGCCCGCGTTCAGGGCGCTGACATGCCCTTCGGCTCGTTGCGCCTGGGCCAGAAAGCCCAGCCGGTCTTCGACCAGCCATAGGGTGAGGTAGAGCAGGCACAGGCCCAGCGGGATGAAAATCAGCGCGCGGAGCAGATCGCCCCGGCCAGAAGATGGCGTCTTGGTCATGGCAGGTCCCTTGCATCGTCCGTAAACGCCGGCTATTACGATGAACCGGCGGGAATCTGTCAATCGGATGGGGAAGAGCTGCGTCTGGCGCTGCCTAGAGTTCATATCGGTGCCATTGCATTTACTGACTTCGGCATGATCCAGGGCTGTCTACTGCGACTTTGGGTTTCGCAGCGCTGTATTTCTTTCTCTTAAATCTCGTGTGTGTCGCCGCACCAACCCGGTTTAACGGGTTTCGCGAGCGATACCATTTTGATATCTCATCCGTTAAAGTGTGCGCCGCTCGAGAGACGGATCCCGGGCTTTTTCTCATGGAGTTATTCAGTGAAACACCTCAGCAAAGTTGTTGCCGTTGTACTGTTCGGCCTGGTTCTGGCGGGTTGCACCGGCACCTCGATGAAAACCCAGCACTATGACAGCACCCAATACACCGTTCTGGGTCACAGTGAAGCGAGCGCCACAGGCCTCATGCTGTTTGGCTGCATCCCGATCCAGCAGAACAGCCGTTTTGTTCGTGCTCAGGACGCGGCGATCAAGGCCAAGGGCGGCGATGCAATGATCAACACCCAGGTGCAGGAAAAATGGTTCTGGGCTTGGGTCCTGACCGGTTACACCACCAAGATCTCCGGTGATGTGATCAAGTTGAAAAACGTTCAGTAAACGCAGTACCTGGCCTGCGGGCAAGTACGCGCTGACGTGAAAAAGCCCGGTTTAGCCGCAGTGCTGTTCACTTAAGCCGATGTTTCAGGCATATCCGCAGTTGTGGCGAGGGAGCTTGCTCCCGCTGGGGCGCGAAGCGGCCCTGAATTGGGCCTGCTACGCAGTCTAGCGGGAGCAAGCTCCCTCGCCACAGATACTTCTCAGGCCTGCAGACCTCCTTAAGTGAACAGCATTGCGGTTTAGCCGGGCTTTTTCGTCTGTGCTCGTTACATCACTCGTAGCTGGCGAATCCTGCGTTCGGATCGGTCCGCGCTCGGGCGAAGCGGCGTAAAATCATGCCATGCGGTCTTCCAGATTGACCAAGGAAGCAGGGGTTACGAGTGCTTCGCAGCCGAACGCAAATGGCTGCGCAAAGTTGCGAGCAGCACAATCCCGGCCTATGGTCCAAGCGAGACATTTCCTGCGATGGGCGCACGTTGACTTACCGTCGGTTGCAGTCCATCCAATGTGATAGTCCGCAAGGAGGTGAAGACATGCCGAACAACTCTCGCCCGGCTGTGCTCGGGCTGATTGGCAATACGCCGCTGGTGCGCGTCAGCCGCTTCGATACCGGCCCGTGCACGTTGTTCCTCAAGCTTGAATCGCAGAACCCCGGGGGGTCGATCAAGGACCGCATCGGCCTGGCGATGATCGATACCGCCGAGCGCGATGGCCGCCTGCAACCTGGCGGCACCATCGTCGAGGCCACCGCCGGTAACACCGGCCTCGGCCTGGCCCTGGTCGGCCGCGCCAAGGGATACCGGGTGGTGCTGGTGGTGCCGGACAAGATGTCCACCGAGAAAGTCCTTCACCTCAAGGCGATGGGCGCCGAGGTACACATCACGCGCTCCGACGTCGGCAAGGGCCATCCCGAATACTACCAGGACGTTGCCGCGCGGCTGGCGCAGGATATTCCCGACGCGTTCTTCGCCGATCAGTTCAACAACCCGGCCAACCCGCTGGCCCACGAGTGCAGCACCGCGCCGGAGATCTGGGCGCAGACCGAGCATGATCTGGATGCCATCGTCGTCGGTGTCGGTTCGGCCGGCACGTTGACTGGACTGACCCGCTTCTTTCGCCGTGTGCAGCCTGACCTGGAAATGGTGCTGGCCGACCCGGTCGGCTCGGTGATGGCCGAATACAGCCGCAGCGGCACCCTCGGCACACCCGGTTCGTGGGCGGTGGAAGGCATCGGCGAAGACTTCATTCCGTCGATTGCCGACCTGTCCAGCGTGCGCCAGGCCTACTCGATCAGCGACGAGGAAAGTTTCGATCATGCCCGCCAATTGCTGCGCGCCGAAGGCATTCTTGGCGGTTCTTCGACCGGTACATTACTGGCGGCCGCATTGCGCTACTGCCGCGAGCAAACCGAGCCGAAGCGGGTGGTCAGCTTCGTCTGCGACACCGGCACCCGTTATCTGTCGAAGATCTACAACGACCAGTGGATGACCGATCAGGGCCTGCTTGCGCGCAAGCGCTACGGCGATCTGCGCGACCTGATTGCGCGGCGCTTCGAGGATGGCCGGGTGATCAGCGTCGGTCCGGACGACACATTGCTGACTGCCTTCCAGCGCATGCGCCTGGCGGATGTGTCGCAACTGCCGGTGCTGGTGGGCGGAAAGCGGCTGGTCGGGGTGATCGACGAGTCGGATATTCTGCTGGGCGTGCACAAAGACGCGTCGCACTTTCGAATGACCGTGGCCAGCGCGATGACCGACAAGGTCGAAACCCTGCCTCCCGGCGCCAGCCTGGCTGAACTGCAGGCGGAACTCGACCGTGGGCTGGTGGCGATCATCGCCGATGCCTCGGGCTTCCATGGTCTGATCACTCGCGTCGACATGCTCAATCACTTGCGGAGATCCCTTACATGAGTCAGCACGATGAAAACGCCACGCCACGGGCCTTCGCCACCCGTGTGATCCATGCCGGCCAGACGCCGGACCCGACCACCGGGGCGTTGATGCCGCCGATTTATGCGAACTCCACCTACTTGCAGCAGAGCCCCGGCGTACACAAGGGTTTCGACTATGGGCGCTCGCACAATCCGACGCGTTTTGCGTTGGAGCGCTGTGTGGCAGACCTTGAGGGCGGCACCCAGGCATTTGCCTTCGCCTCCGGGCTGGCGGCGATCTCCACCGTGCTTGAACTGCTCGACACGGGCGCGCATATCGTCTCCGGTAACGACCTGTATGGCGGCACTTTCCGGCTGTTCGACAAGGTGCGTCGGCGCAGCGCCGGGCATCGTTTCAGCTTCGTCGATCTGACTGACCTGACGGCATTCGAAGCGGCGCTGCAGGACGACACACGGATGGTCTGGGTCGAGACGCCGAGCAATCCCTTGCTGCGCATCACCGACCTTGCCGCGGTCGCGCGTACCTGCCGCGAACGGGGCATCATCTGTGTGGCCGACAACACCTTCGCCAGCCCACGGATACAGCGGCCGCTGGAGCTGGGCTTCGATATCGTGCTGCACTCGACGACCAAGTACCTGAACGGCCACTCCGACGTGATCGGTGGCATCGCGGTGGTCGGGCAGAATGCTGAACTGCGCGAGCGCCTGGGCTTTCTGCAGAACGCGGTGGGGGCTATCGCCGGGCCGTTTGACGCATTTCTCACCCTGCGCGGCGTGAAGACCCTGGCGCTGCGCATGGAGCGTCACTGCAGCAACGCGCTGGAACTGGCGCGCTGGCTTTCGCATCAGCCACAGGTGGCACGCGTCTACTATCCGGGCCTGCCGTCGCACCCGCAGCACGAACTGGCGCAACGGCAGATGCACGGTTTCGGCGGGATGATTTCCCTCGACCTCGATACCGACCTGGCCGGTGCCAAGCGTTTCCTCGAGAGCGTGCAGATCTTCGCCCTGGCCGAGAGCCTGGGCGGGGTCGAAAGCCTGATCGAGCATCCAGCGATCATGACGCACGCCAGCATCCCCGCCGAAACCCGTGCAGAGCTTGGCATCGGTGATGCGCTGATACGTTTGTCAGTGGGGGTCGAGGATGTCGAAGACCTGCGCGCCGACCTGGCCCAGGCGCTGGCGCAGATCTGAGCAGTGCAACCCTGTAGCAGCTGGCGAAGCCTGCGTTCGGATCGGTCCGCGCTCGGGCGAAGCAGTCGTAAATCCTGCATCCACGGTTAACCTGAAAAAACGTGGTGTCTGATTTTACGACTGCTTCGCAGCCGAACGCCGGCATTCGCTGCTTACCTGCTAGGCGTCTAAACGGAGGCAAACGATGACACGGGTTCGCGTTGAGGGCTTCACCCTCTCGCTCGATGGATACGGAGCCGGTCCGAATCAAGACATCAACAATCCGCTCGGTGTTGGCGGGACGGAACTGCACCAGTGGCTAGTCCCGACACGCACGTTCCAGCGGGCCTTGTTCGGCAAGGACGGCGGTACGACCGGGGTTGACGATGATTTCGCCGCCCGTGGCTTTCAGAATGTTGGGGCCTGGATTCTTGGGAGGAACATGTTCGGACCCATTCGTGGGGACTGGCCGGACACAAACTGGAAAGGCTGGTGGGGAGATAATCCACCGTATCACGCTCCAGTCTTCGTCTTGACCCATCACGCTCGTCCCCCCATCGAGATGGAAGGCGACACGACGTTCCACTTCATAACAGGAGGCATTCGCGAGGCGCTCGACCGTGCACGCGAGGCTGCTGCCGGAATGGACGTGCGAATCGGCGGTGGGCCGGACACAATCCGGCAGTATCTTCGTGAGGGCCTCATTGATGAACTGCACATTGCTATCGCACCGGTCCTGCTCGGCCGTGGAGAATCGCTGTTCGAAGGGGTTGACTTGCGGACTTTGGGATACGAATGCGTTGAACACGTAGCGTCGGAGAAGGCCACGCATGTCGTCCTTCGGCGCCAAGGGCACACGGACGACTAACCACTTGCTGAAGGCCGTCAGTGTCAGCTTCTCGACATTTGAATGACCGCTTTCAGGGGTTGTGACTGACGACAATGGGTCGATTTCGGCCAGTCGTGACAGTCAGGAATCGGTTGAATCCACAGCCAAAAGCGGTCGCTCGAAGGTATGCATTTCATTCTTACGCCTTATTCTGCGTCGGACGTCACTGGATCTGAGTTGCAGGAATGACTCAAATATCCGAAGAGCGATTACTTCAAGAGCATGATTTGATCCATGAGAGATGACCCTTACACACTGTCCATGCGCTTTCAGACACCCGCCCCTGGCATTGCCCCACGCGAACAGGCGCCGATGCTCGCCCAGGAGCAAGCCTGGGCGCGGGAGCACGCGTCCAGGCACCGCTTCAGCTGGATCGAGGTGTTAGTGCCGCCGTTGTGCTTTGGCCCTGTTCTGCCGGGTATCGCGTTTTTACTGGGCCTGTTGCTCTATCGCTCGTTATTCGCCCCCGGCCTGGATATTGACCGGATCGTCGGAGCCTCCTTTGGCTGGCTTGCCCTCGCGACGCTGCTCTTCATGGCTGCCTGGGGGTTACGCAACTTCTTGCGCGATGCCCACGACCCGACCAAACGCTACTGGCAGTCCATGCCGGACCAAGGGTTGGCCGAGCTTGAGCACCATAGCCTGGTATCTGGCACCAGCCTGTGGTCCTCCGATTATGATCCGGACTGCAACACCCTCATGCAATGGACAAACGGCAAGCTTGAATGCGTGCAAGACAGCGGTGTGTCGCAATGGGTCCTGGCCAAGACTACTGCGGGCCATTGGCTGGTGCTCAAGGAAGAATATCCGGGCAGCTTCAACTATGGACGGGTTGGGAAAATGCCCACGCCGGACAAGCAAATGCATCCCTGCCAGGAACTGGCGATCGCCTTTGCCCCCGGCACCAACCTCCCTCTCGGCCGGCGTTTCGGCGGCGCGCCGATGCCATTGGTCGACACGCCGTATTGGGTGTCTGCCGATGAACTCAAGCGCCTTGTCGAGGTCGCCCATCACTGGACCTTTTTCCCCCCGGACCGCTACGCCGTGGTCAATAACCAGGATGCCGAGTGGGTGCAACGGCTGGTGGACAGGGCGCAAGCCAGCGTCGGCCCCCGGCCGGACGAGACAGCCAGCAATCGGCCAGGAGCAGTCACTCACAGCCAATGAAACCAGGGCGACTCAACTCAATACAACGACCGGTTGAATCCACAGTCAAAAGCGGCCGGTAGTCGTTGCATCTCGTTTGTCACCAGCGTTTGGCTAAACTTAAAAAGTCGGGAGTGAACTGAAACCTGAGTGATAGCGGCGATCATCGGATCTGGCTTGGCATCAAGACGTGACTCCCAAAGGAGACGACTATGTATGCGGTGATAAGAACCTACCTGGGTACGGGAGCAAAGCAGCTTTTCAATCTATTAGAAGAGCGCAAGGCCGATGTCGAAGCTGCCCTGCGGACAGTGCCTGGCCTCGTCAGCTACACACTGCTGAATACGGGTGATGGTGTGACGGCGGTGACTGTTTGCACGGACAAGGCCGGCAGCGATGCGAGCTTGAAAGTCGCGCGCGAGTGGATTCAGAAAAATGCCTCGCATATCCACGCGAGCCCGCCGATCGTTACGGAAGGCCCGGTCATTGTGCAGATCAAATAGCGCCGTTCCGGTTGATCTCACGACACTATCGCTCCCCCGCACACAAAACGGGCGCCTTCAAGGCGCCCGCTTTCATTCACTTCGACGCTTGCGCCCGCAAGCGTCTGCCGATCACATCCATCAAATCGCACCCATCGCGCAACGGAATGGCCAGCAGCTTGGCGAAGTCGGCCAGCACCACGGTGTCGCTCTCGATGTCGGCACGAAAGGCGATATTTTCGAGAACCTGGGTGACGGTGCGGATGCGGTAGTCGGCGGTGGCTTGCAGCACGTCGAGTGGGGCTTGGGTGTCGATGAGCAGGGATGCCGGGATCAGGTCGATTCCGGTGAGGGGCATGTATCTATCCATGTTTGAAAACTCCGATCAATGCAAAGGTTGACCGCCCCCAATCGTCGCCAAACGATTGGGTGGCAGCTGTACGCAGGTTGGCGAACCGGGATCGGAATACCGGCAGACCCGAAGGTCTCCCGCGCACAGCTGCCATAAAGACAGCTTTGCGAGCGTGCAACAGCGCCTGCAAAAAAGCACAGCGCTTTTGCACCCGATCGACAGGTCGCCAAACCTGGTCGCCATTTGGGCGACGGGGCGGACTATAAGCTTCATCCAATCAGGGGGCAAGGTGAGGGATTCCGAGGCTGCTGTAGGATCTGTATTGATGCGCCCCCGGACCTTTCATGTCCACAGATAGAGCCACATCGCGCATAGGTTTCGCAGGGTAGAGAAGCTATACTCCTGCGCCATGCACACTCCAGATCATATCCGCGAATTGCTCAAAACATGGGTCGCCAAGACCATGCCTCATGCTGAAGACGATGTTTTCATCGGCGAGCTTTGCTTCATCAACAAAGCGAGGCGTGCAGATCTTGTACACGCTAACGGCCAGCTAACGGCATTCGAAATAAAGTCCGCATCAGATAGCCTGTCCAGGTGGGAAGGGCAGCAGGAAGCTTATCTCACGTGCTTTGATCAGGTATGGCTTTGCTGTCATTCCAAGCACCTGGAAAAAGCCTTTGGCGTCACTCATAAAAGCGTTGGGATTCTGGTGGTTGACGACCTTGGATCTATCGCCGTGGTCAGGAAGGCCACGCACAATAAATTGCGCGATAAGTTCACGCTGACGGGGCTTTTGTGGCGGTCCGAGTTAGATGAGATCTGTAAAGAATTTCAAGTAGAAACGAAAAGCGCGATGAAAATAAAAGAAGTGCGCCTCGAAGTCGCAGAGGCGCTGGAGTGGGAGTTGATCCGAGATAAGGTTTTAAGCAGGCTTAAAGCTCGTTACTCAGTAGGTCAGAGCATGTCGTCAATGGAAAGTATGTCGCCATCATCTTCGTATTGAAGAAACTGTAGCGTTGCGCAAATGTGCTGGTTGGCTCTAAAACCGTTCCATACTCCATTGTTGCCATATCGTTCATTGGTTTGGCTTATCCGACCATATTCCCTGGTTGCCCAGCAAAAATCGTCACCATGGTAATCGGGTAGTTGACGGATTTCTCTGGCTAGCTGGACGTAGTTTTCAAATTCTTTATCTCTCCCCAATCGCTTCAACCACCATTCGTTAGGTACGTAATAACTGGCGAAGGGTATGACGGCCATGCCTTGAATGTACTCGACTGCGGCGCCAGGGTTGGTGCCCGCATAATCGCCATAAATCAGGTTTATTGAGTCGTTGAGTTGTCTGGCCTCAGCTTGCCAGACGATGTCGTGACATAGGGCGGTGCTGGAGCTGCCGGATTGAGGCTTTTGACTTGGAAAAGACGAGCTGACAAGCGCCACGCCATACACCTCGTAGTTATCCAGGGCGGATAAACTGTGGTCGAGTGTGCCGCCATTTATGGTAGATATTGGAGATCTATCTCCAAAGTCCAGAATCACAAGTATATTTTCTGGATCGGGTATGGCATCCAGAATACTCATGGCCCTGTCCCAGCTTGGGCCCGCGATTTCAGAGGGGCAAGCAACCCTGATTGCGATGGTGTCAAACTCAGCTAGCAGTAGCCTTGCCTGTTGTATGATGTCTCGGGCGTTGTCGGTGTCTAACCAGGAGACGACCGGTATCAATGAACTGTTTTGAGCTTTGATCTCGACAAACCAATTACGTTTGTTTTCGAAGTGATTGTTGGGGTTGTGTAGATCTCTTTCACCTATCACGTCATTGGCAATGTCTAGCGCAGATCTGGATATATCCATCAAATAAGCGTAGTCACCCCAGTCTGCGAGAAAATCATTAAGGTGGCGTTCTATGCCTCTCATGTTGAGCAGAGGGGACACTAATTCCTTACGAGCATCTTCCAGATTGATCAGTGCTTTTACATCGTTCTGGCCAACTTTCATACACGGTATGTAAAGCATGCGTACCTTCCTTTGATGGGTGTGGATTGAGCGTAGATCTCTTTTCCGTAACCGAACTCTCAGTGATGTATCTGCGTATTTCTGATTGGTTTATCCGGACGAGATGTAGAGGGTCGGCCCTCATTAATTGTGTTTATTACTCATTCCACCCTCCGTAGAATCCCGTCACGGCAGCCCCACCCGAGACGGAACCTCTCACCCATGCAAGCACATTCCACCCAACGCCCCCTCTGGCAAACCTACCTCCTGTTCCTGGCCCCCATGGTCCTGTCGAACTTCCTGCAATCCATGTCAGGCACGATCAACAGCATCTACATCGGCCAAATGCTCGGCACTCAAGCCCTGGCGGCGGTGTCCGGGATGTTCCCTATCGTGTTTTTCTTCATCGCGCTGGTCATCGGCCTTGGTGCGGGGGCCGGGGTGTTGATCGGTCAGGCGTGGGGGGCGCGGGAGCCGCAGATGGTCAAGGCGATTGCCGGGACGACGTTGCTGTTGGGGGCGATGATCGGCTTGGTGGCGGCGGTGGTGGGGAGTGTGTTTGCGCGGCCGGCGTTGCAGGGGTTGGGGACGCCGGCGGATGTGCTGGACGATGCGGTGGCGTATGCGCATGTGATGATGTGGACCCTGCCGTCGCTGTTGGTTTATGTGCTGTTCACCCAGTTGTTGCGTGGGGTCAGCGATACGTTGTCGCCACTGGTGGCGTTGCTGGTGTCGACGTGTATCGGGCTGGCGCTGACGCCGACGTTGATTCGCGGTTGGTTCGGCTTGCCGCAGATGGGCATTCAGAGTGCGGCGTTTGCCGGGTTGGCGGGCAATCTGTCGGCGATGGGTTGGCTGGCCTGGCGGTTGATTCGCAAGGGGCATCCGTTGGCGCCGGATCGGGCGTTTTTTGCGGCGATGCGGCTGGACCTGGGGATCCTCGGCAAAGTGCTGCGCATTGGTCTGCCCACGGGGTTGCAGATGGTGGTGCTGTCGTTGTCGGAGCTGGTGATTCTGGCGCTGGTCAACCAGCACGGTTCCCAGGCAACGGCGGCGTACGGGGCGGTGACGCAGATCGTCAATTACGTGCAGTTCCCGGCGCTGTCGATTGCGATCACGGCGTCGATCCTCGGCGCCCAGGCCATCGGGGCAGGGCGCATCGAACGGATCGGGCTGATCCTGCGCACCGGGCTGTTGATCAACGTGTGGCTGACCGGTGGCCTGGTGGTGTTGGGTTACCTGCTGTCGCACTGGTTGCTGGGGTTGTTCCTCACCGATCCGTCCACCCAGGCCATGGCCGAACACCTGTTGCACATCATGCTCTGGAGCCTGCTGGTGTTCGGTTTCCAGGCGGTTATCGGCGGCATCATGCGCGCCAGCGGCACGGTGATGGTACCGGTGGCAATTGCGATCGTGTGCGTGGTCGGGGTGCAGTTGCCGATGGCGTATTTATTGGATGCGCAGTTCGGATTGCAAGGGGTGTGGATGGCGTTTCCGCTGGCTTACCTGAGCATGCTGGCGTTGCAGACGGCGTATTACACAATGGTCTGGCAGCATCAGAAGATCGAGCGGCTGGTGTAAGAGGAGGGCGATGCTGACTGACACGCTCCATGCCCGGGCGAAGATCCCGGGCATGGAGCTAAAGGAAAGCAACCCGCCGGTGTCGATCAATGCCCGCCGACCACCAAATGGCTGAACGGCACCACATACGCCTGCAACGTGACCAGCCCACCGACCAGTATCGCCAGCACGATGGAGTGGAAAAACACATAGCGCAGGATTTCCCCTTCATGCCCATACCAGCGGGTGGCGGTGGAGGCCACCACGATCGACTGGGCGTCGACCATCTTGCCCATGACCCCGCCGGAACTGTTGGCCGCGGCCATCAATATCGGGCTGATGCCCAGTTGTTCCGAGGTCACCCGTTGCAAGCCGCCGAACAGCACGTTGGACGCCGTGTCCGAGCCGGTCAGGGCAACGCCGAGCCAGCCGAGCAGGGTGCCGAACATCGGGTAGAAGATCCCGGTGGCGGCGAACGCCAGGCCCATGGTCGCGTCGAGGCCGGAATAGCGGGTGATGTAACCGAGGGCGAGCATGGCCGCGATGGTGATCAGCGAATAGCGCACCACCCACAGCGTTCGCAGGTATTGGCTCACCAGTTGCGGGATCGAATAACCCATCAGTAGCCCGCCGAAGATCGCCGCCAGCAAGATGCCGCTGCCGGTGCTGGTGAACCAGGTGAATTTGTAGATCGCTTCCTCAGGCTTCGGTTGCGGCACCACGGGCGGAACTTTCTCGACCTGCAAGTGCAGCGTGGTGAAGGTCAGGGCCGGTGCGAAGATCGGGTTCGCCTCGCTCACCGGCTTACCCTGGGGATCGAGCTTGGCCGAGTGGGTTTGCGGGTCCATGGCCGGACGGGTGTCGAACATGTTTTTGAAGCCTTGGGTGCCCCACGCAAAGACGAAAACCGTGAGGATGATCCAGGGCATCCACGCACGCATGACGGTGGGTCGGGCATCGCTGGCAAAGGTTGCATTGGCCGCCTGTTTATCGTCTGGCGATTCCTCAATTTTTGAGTCGTCGACCCGCCCTGACAAGGCGGCGGAGGTGTGTACGCGGGCGGGTTTCCAGACCTTGAGAAAACCGGTCAGGCAAGCCATGGAAATCAGTGCAGCAATCACGTCCACCAGCATTGGCCCATGGTAGTTGGACACGAAGAACTGTGGCACCGCGAAGCTGACTCCGGCCACCAGAATCGCCGGCCAGATTTCCAGCATCTTGCGCCAACCGGCGAAGGCCCAGATCAACCAGAACGGCACGAGCACCGAGAAGAACGGCAACTGCCGGCCGACCATCATCGACAGTTCCATTTCATCCAGCCCGGTGACTTTCGCCAGAGTGATGATGGGAGTGCCCAAGGCCCCAAACGCCACTGGCGCGGTGTTGGCGATCAACGCCAGGCCGGATGCGGCCAGAGGCGAGAAACCCAGCCCGATCAGAATCGCCCCGGTCACCGCCACCGGCGTGCCGAACCCCGCCGCGCCTTCGAAGAACGCACCGAAGCAAAAGGCGATCAGCAGCAATTGCAGGCGACGATCGTCGGTGATGCGTGCGAGGGAATCCTGCAGGACTTTGAACGAGCCGTTCTCAGTGGTCAGCCGATGCAGATAGATGATGTTGAGCACGATCCAGCCAATCGGAACCAGACCCGTTGCGGCACCTAAGAGAGCAGCGGAACCGGCCATGTTCGCCGGCATGCCGAAGGCGAAGATGGCGATCAGCAAGGCTGTGCTCAGGGCCAGCAAGGCCGCGATATGCGCCTTGAGATGGAAAAACGCCAGGGACGTGAGCATCACCACAACCGGTAACGCCGCCATGAGGGTCGAGACCACCGGGTTACCGAAGGGATCGTAGACTTGCTGCCAGACCATGTTCCACCTCTGCTACTTATTGTTGGCAGTGCAGGCCCCGAGAGGGGGGAGGTGAAATTGAGTATAGGTGGCATTGCGCGGCGGGCCGGCCGACCGGCTTGCGGTTGGTGGCATGCGCTTGAGTGAAAGGCGTCCTGACCCGTCGATGCCATTCAGGTCTGCGGACTAAAACCGCCCCCCGGCAGGGGGCGGCATACGCAGTCGGATTTTTCCTCGATTCGGGTGTTAGTAAAGTTGACCTTGCCTGGTCGCGTTACCCATTCACTTCTTTATGCTGATAGCGACGAGGGTGGCAACCGTGCCCTGCGCCTTGAACTGGAACTCCACCCGGTCACCGACTTTCACCTGATCCAGCTGCTCCGGCGAAGCCTTGAAGGCCATGGTCATAGGCGGCCATTGCAAGGTCGCAACGGCGCCGTGGGCGATGGTCACGGTCTGTTTGGCAGTATCGACCGCCTTGATTGTTCCCTCGGCCTTGGCGGTGGGGGCCTGCGTGGTTTCCTGTTTCATCTGCATGCTTTCCATACCGTCCATTTTCATGCCCGGCATGTCCTCGGCTTGAGCAGAAAGAGACAATGCGGCAACGGCGCTGGCAACGGCGATCAGGGTCAGTTTCATACGATTTTTCCTTGTGGGTTGGTGGGTGCAACGGGGAGGTGCCGGCGGCGCATCAAGCGGTAGGCTGCCGGAATCACAAACAGGGAAAGCAGGGGGGCTGTGACCATGCCCCCGACCATCGGCGCGGCGATGCGGCTCATCACTTCGCTACCGGTGCCGTTCCCCAGAAGGATCGGTAACAGGCCCGCAATGATGACGGCCACGGTCATGGCCTTGGGGCGGACACGCTGCACCGCGCCTTCACGAATCGCGGCGACCAGACCGCGTTCGGTGCTGTCGCCGAGATCTTCTCGTTCGGCCCAGGCGTTCTTCAGGTAGAGCAGCATGATCACGCCAAACTCGGCAGACACACCGGCCAGTGCGATAAAGCCGACGCCTGTGGCCACCGACAGGTTGAATCCCAACAGGTAGAGGAACCATGCCCCGCCAGTCAGGGCGAAGGGCAGGGTGGCCATGATCAGCAAGGCCTCGTCGAAGCGGGCGAAGGTCAGATAGAGCAGCACGAAAATGATCAGTAACGTGGCTGGCACCACCAACTTGAGCCGGGCATTGGCCCTTTCGAGAAACTCGAACTGCCCTGAGTAGCTCAGGCTCATGCCGGGCTGCAACTTGACCTGCTCACTGACCGCCCGGCGCAGGTCGGCGACTACCGAGGCGATATCCCGCCCGCGCACGTCGATGTACACCCAGCCGGACGGTCGGGCGTTCTCGCTCTTGAGCATCGGCGGGCCGTCGTTGACGTTGACCTTAGCAACCATGCCGAGAGTGATCTGACTGCCCAGTGGGGTGTAGATCGGCAACTGTTCCAAGGCGCCGAGCGAGTCACGCCACTCACGGGGATAACGCACATTGATCGGGAAGCGGGCGAGGCCTTCAATGGTCTCCCCGATGTTTTCACCGCCAATTGCGCCGGCCACGATCGACTGCACATCGGCGATATTCAGTCCGTAGCGCGCAGCGGCTTTGCGGTCGATATCCACGTCGATATAACGGCCACCGGTCAGGCGTTCGGCCAGTGCTGAACTGACACCGGGCACGTCCTTGGCGACACGCTCGACGGCCTGGGTGACGGCATCGATCTCCGTCAGATTGGTGCCGGCAACCTTCACCCCGATCGGGCTCTTGATACCGGTGGCCAGCATGTCGATACGGTTACGAATCGGCGGTATCCAGATGTTGGTCAATCCAGGCACACGCACCACCCGGTCCAGTTCTTCCACGAGCTTTTCCTGGGTCATGCCCGAGCGCCATTGCTCATGCGGCTTGAACTGGATGGTCGTTTCGAACATCTCCAGCGGCGCCGGGTCGGTGGCGGTTTCAGCGCGACCGGCTTTACCAAAGACGTGTTCGACCTCAGGGACGGTCTTGATCAGGCGGTCGGTCTGTTGCAAAAGCTGTGCGGCCTTCTGTGCTGACAACCCCGGTAGGGCCGAAGGCATGTAGAGCAGATCGCCCTCGTCCAGCGGTGGCAGAAACTCGCCGCCCAACCGGGACATCGGCCATACCGCGCTGAGAAACACCAGCAGTGCGACCAGCAGGGTGATTTTTGGTCGACGCAGCACCGCGTCGAGGGCCGGCTGATAGAGCCTGATCAACCAACGGTTCAGCGGGTTCTGTTGCTCATTGGGAATCCGCCCACGAATCCAGTAACCCATCAGCACCGGTACCAGGGTCACCGACAATCCAGCTGCCGCTGCCATGGCGTAGGTTTTGGTGAAGGCCAGTGGACCAAACAAACGACCTTCCTGAGCCTCCAGGGTGAACACCGGAATGAACGACAGGGTGATGATCAACAGGCAGAAGAACAGCGCCGGCCCGACCTCGGCCGCCGCTTCGGTCATGACATGCCAGTGATGTTCGCCCTTGAGTTCTTCCCCAGGATGGGCCTTGTGCCAGGCCTCGACCTTTTTGTGGGCGTTCTCGATCATCACCACGGCGGCGTCGACCATGGCGCCAATGGCGATGGCGATCCCGCCCAAGGACATGATATTGGCGTTGATCCCTTGGTGGCGCATGACGATAAAGGCCATCAACACCCCAACCGGCAAGGAGATGATCGCCACCAACGAGGAGCGCAAATGCCAGAGGAAGATCCCGCAGACCAAGGCGACGACGATGAACTCCTCAATCAGCTTGTGGCTGAGGTTCGCCACCGCGCGGTCGATGAGCTTGCTGCGGTCGTAGGTCGTGACGATTTCCACGCCCGCCGGCAGGCTGCTTTTCAGTTCATCGAGTTTGGTCTTGACTGCCGCAATCGTTTCGCGAGCGTTTTTGCCGCTGCGCAGAATGACCACGCCGCCAACGGTCTCGCCTTCGCCATCGAGCTCGGTGATGCCGCGACGCATTTCCGGCCCGAGCTGGATCGTGGCGACGTCGCCCAATGTCACCGGCACGCCGCCTGAACTCAGCTTGAGCGGGATTGCCCGAAAGTCATTGAGCGTTTTCAGATAGCCGGACGCTCGCACGATGAATTCCGTTTCCGCCATCTCCAGCACGGCCCCACCGGTTTCCTGATTGGCCTTGCCGATCGCCTCGGTCACCTGCGCCTGTGTGATGCCGAGGCTGGCCAGTTTCAGCGGATCGAGCTGCACCTGATACTGCTTGACCATGCCGCCCACAGTCGCCACTTCCGCAACGTTCGGCAGGGTTTTGAGCTCGAACTTGAGGAACCAGTCCTGCAAGGCCCGCAATTGCGCCAAGTCATGCCCACCACTGCGGTCGACCAGCGCGTACTGGAAAATCCAGCCCACACCTGTGGCGTCTGGCCCCAATGCCGGTTTGGCGCTGGCGGGCAGGCGACTTTGTATCTGGCTCAGATACTCCAACACCCGCGAGCGAGCCCAATACATATCGGTACCGTCTTCGAACAGCACGTACACGAAGCTGTCACCGAAAAAGGAATAGCCGCGCACGGTTTTCGCTCCCGGTACCGAGAGCATGGTGGTGGCCAACGGGTAGGTCACCTGGTTTTCAACGATTTGCGGTGCTTGTCCTGGATAAGGCGTACGGATGATGACTTGCACATCCGACAGGTCCGGCAGTGCATCGATCGGCGTGCTTTGAACCGACCAGACGCCCCAGGCGGTGACGAATAGCGTGGCCAGCAGCACCAGAAAGCGGTTGGCCACCGACCAGCGAATCAGGGCGGCGATCATGGTTGCCCCCCCAGTTTTTCAAGACGCTCAACGCGCAAGCCATCATCGGTGGCAGGTGGTGATGCTTCCAGGGGGCTGGCGACGATGCCCTTGAGGCTGGCCTCGGAGTCCAGCAGGAACTGCCCGGAGCTGACCACCTGCTGACCTTCTTGCAGGCCTTTCAATACCACCGTCTTGCCGTCGTTTTCCTGCCCGAGTTGCACCTCTACCGGACGGTAGCGACCCGCGTCTTCGGCGAGCATCACCAGCGTGCGCCGGCCAGTACGGATGACCGCTTCGCTCGGCACCCACAACACACTTTGCCCGGTCTTCTGGTTCAGGCGCACCTGCGCCGACAATCCGGGTCTGAGGCGCCCGTCAGGGTTGGGCAACTCGATGCGTACGCGAACGGTGCGACTGTCCATATTCGTTTCGGGCAGAATCGCACTGACCGTGCCATTGAGGACGGTTCCAGGGAAAGCTGGAAGGCGTGCTTCCACCGTCTGGCCGACGACGATCGATCCGCTCTCCGACTCTGGAACGGCCACCGCCAGCCAGACACTGCTCAAGCCATTGACGCGAGCCAGTGTCTCGCCAGCCGACACAGTCATGCCCGTACGGACATCCAGCTCTTGCAAGACACCACCGATGGGGCTGGTGAGCGTCAGGTTCGACTGGACTTTGCCACTGCGTTCGACCTGAGTAATCAGCGTCGCCGGCATCCCGGTGAGGCGCAGCCGTTGACGTGCTGCGGCCAATAAGTCGACATCGCCGTTACGCTTGAGGGCCAGGAATTCTTCCTGAGCAGCAGCCCACTCCGGTACCAGGATATCCGCCAATGACGCATTGGCCTTGAGCACATCGCCGGGAGCACGGGCATAAACCCGCTCGACAAAACCGGCAGTCCGTGCCTGGATCACGGCGACTTCCCGTTCGTTGAATGCCAGCGCACCGACAACGTCCATGCTGGAAGTAAGGACGCCACGGGTCACCGTCGCCAGACGCAGCCCGAGATTCTGGGTCAGACTGGGGTCAACGCGGATGGCTGCGCTGTCAGTCGCGGCATCGGCATATTGGGGCACCAGTTGCATGTCCATGAAGGGTGATTGGCCTGGTTTGTCGAACTTCTGCTGCGGGTACATCGGGTCATACCAATACAGCGGCTTGCGTTCGTCTTGCGTCGTGGGACTTGGTTCGGCTGCTGCACCGGGCATTGCGCTCATGCGCTGCTGAGCAAACCAGTAACCGCCGGCAACGCCCAGGGCAACCGACAAGCCAGTCAATAAAGCCCCTTTCCAGATTCGAGTGTTCATTGGCTGCTTTCCCCATAATTGAAATACAAGCGTGCGTTGCTCAGGGCTCGCTGTTCTTCGACATCGATCTGTTTGAGGCGGGCTTCGATGAGTTCACGTCGGGCAGCGATGACTGCCCCCAGGTCACCTTTACCGGCGCGGTAGCTGGCCATGGTCAGCCCGACCTTTTCCTTGGCCAAGGGCACCAGACTTTCCTGACTGCGGCGCACGGCTCGATTCAGGCGTTCGTATTCGGCCAGGCTCTCCTCTAATTGCTGGGTATGCTCGCGCACCATGTCTTCACGCTCAGCCTCCAACTGATTGAGTTCGGCGTGTTTGGCGGCGATTTTTGGATTTTGTCGGGAGCCGGGAAACAGCGGCAGGTCGAACGACAACTGCACGCTGACCATGTCGCCGAACTGACGGTCACGGTGTTGGTAATCGAGCTCCCAGCTCCAGTCGGATTGTTTTTCCGCCTCGGCTTCACGGACTTTGGCCTCCGCTTCGCGGGTCATCGGTTCGAAGGCCGCCAGTGCGGGGTGATGTTGCAGCTTATGGGAGTAACCCGAGGTCTCGATGGGCCATTGCGGCAAACTGCCGGTGAGCGGGTCATTGGCGGCCGGGCCAATCCAGCGCTTGAGTGCCGCTCGGGCTTGAGCACGCAGTCGGGCCAGGTCGTCCTGTTGATCGGCTAATTGAGCCGCCTCCTGCTTGGGTGTCACTGCATCGGCAGGTTGGGCGCGGCCCCCGGCGATCTGCGCCCGCACGGTATCGGCCAACAGGCGATTCTCTTTGTAAAAATCCTCGAACAATGCCTCTTTGCGTTCGATGGAGTAGCTGCTGATCCAGGCCAGTGCCGTGGCCTGGCGGACGTTCAGACGCTCGATACGCGCGTCGGCCGCGGCTCGATCAACAGCCGCATTGGCCACTTCAATACGGGCTTTGCGTTTGTCGCGATTGGGCACCTCCTGCATAACCCCGACCATCTGCATGGTCATGGAGTCCTGGTCAATGCTCCAGCGGTCAGGGCCGCCAATGGGATAGTTCTGCACGCCGAGCTTTAACTTCGGGTCAGGCAGTTCGCCGGCGGGTATGGCGGCGCTGCTCGCGGCCTGGAGTTTGGCCGCTTGGGCGGTCAGCGACGGGGCATTGGTTTCGGCCAGCCGCAACGCTTCATCGAACGTCAGTGGGGCGGCGAGGCTCGGCAATGCCAGTACGCTTGCCGCCAGGCCGGCCACGAGGGCCCAACCTGTGCAATAGCACTTGGAGTTCATGTTTACGATTCCTGTGATGATCCACTGCGCGCGCCACAAGGCATGCGCAGGTATGCCATCCCGCTAAAGCGGAATGAGGCTCAACGTGGTACAGGAATCAAACGCGGGGCGGTCGCCACACCCCTGAAGGGGTTTGTACTGGCAGGAAATCGCTGGAGAAGGAAAGTGCAACAGGGCTGAACAAGGTAACAGGAGGCTTGATGATCGAGACTTGCAGCATGCCGCCCGTCTTGCATTCCTGGCCCGGCTTGCAGGGTTTACCGTGCTCGATGGGGCTTTTCATGTCGTGGCAGCAGTCTTGCCCCATGCCATCCATCATCGCCATGCCCATGGTTTGCATGGGGCAAGGCTCGGTGGGCGCCTGGACGCCCGCCATCCCGCTGAGGGGAAGCGCCAGGCTAATCAGGAAGATGAGGCAAAATCGCAGGTAGCGTTTCATGTACGCGAGTTTAGTCGGGGATGTATTACCTGACCATTAAATTTGGGGATGATTTTGAGCGGCTTGCGAGTGCAACGACGATGCCGACTCACGGTCGTGTCGTCGATCCCTTGCAGGAGGGATCGACTCGACACTTCACCGTATCTCTAGTGATCAGCAGGTGCCTCGGATTGAACGAGCAGCGCCTGGGCCAGCTCTTCGTCACTGGCCTTGAGGCCAGGATGATCGCGTCGAGCCTGCATCAACATCGACTCCAGATTGGCGTCGCGAATGGCGCCGCCGCTCGCGACGAAGCTGGAGAGGTCTTCGCGGGCTGGCGTGACGATTTTGTCGTCTCTGAGTGTCGAGTACAGCGACAAGGAAATCCCTGCCGACGTCGCCACATCGCGCGCATCAATGTCGGGCATATGGCGCCTGTGGGCCATGGCCGAACCAAAGGGCAGGCAAAGCAGCACCAGCAAAGGAATGAGGAATATACGTCGCATGGCGAGTCCTCCGTATGCATGAGGCCTGAGTGATCGGCCTTATGTTTTTTGATACGTGGCGTCGGACAGTAGTTCCTGGTCGGTGGTGCATGTCAGTACAGAGGCCGAGGACCGGGACGTTAGGCCAACGTCATCATCCCGGTGAGCCCCGAAGTCTGTCACTGACGTGCGTATGCCTCTAGTGATCGGCAGGTGCCTCGGCTTGAATGAGGATTGCTTGGGCCAGATCTTCGTCGCTGGCCTTGAGGCCTGGGTGTTCAAGTCGAATCCGTTTCAACTCCGACTCCAGATAGGCACCGCGAATGGCACCTCCACTCGCCACGAAGCTGGAAGCGTCATCGCGGGCGGAAACGACCAGTTTGTGGTCCTTGAACGTTGAGTAAAGGGATGCGGAAACCCCTGCCGAGGTGGCGACATCGCGTGCATCCACACGGGCAAAGGCCGAACCAAAGGGCAGACAAAGGATTAGCGAAGAGATGACAAGTGTGCGACGCATGACGGCGTCCTCCGAATGGATGAAGCAACGGATGTGCTACTTAAATTTGGAGGTGTGGCGGCAGTCAGGAGTTCCCCTGCGTCGGCATATCTACACGCAAAGCAGAAGGGTGAGTGGCCGGTCGGGTTGATACGCAGCGGCAATAGTTGCCAGCTGTCAGTCTGTTGGAATGATTGGGCCGCTACGGTGTCGACCGCAATAAGCGGAGCCGCCAACATGACTCGGCAAGAAGGTTCGACCATGCGCCTGATCTGTATAGCCACCTGCCTTGCGATAGCCCTTTTCGGCGGGCAGGCGAGCGCGGCCGACCAAGTGCAGAACAAGGCGGTGGCGGTGGACAAGGCGCAGGTCCTGGAACAGAAGACTGCGGAAAACGGCAGTAAGACGCCGGTGCCCAAGGCCGAGGCGATTACGCCCTCCGAAGCGCAGGCGGTCGATCCGGCAGGCAAAGCACCTTTGAAGGATGCAATAACTTGCCTTTCACGCACTATTTTCTGGGAGGCCAAAGGTGGGGAATTGGCCGACATGGAAGCGGTTGCCAATGTGGTGTTGAACCGGCTAGGCCATGAAGGTTTTCCAGGTACGGTGTGCGAGGTGGTCAAGCAAGGTTCGCAAAAGCATGCTTGCCAGTTTTCGTGGTGGTGTGATCGACGTTCGGATCATACCGACGAAGACGCTCCCTATGCGGCTGCTACGGAAATAGCGCGAAAAGCGCTCAATCACCAACTCACTGACCGAACCCATGGCGCCATGTATTTCCATAGTAAGCACGTGAAACCCGAATGGGCCAGGGAATACATCAAGACCGCCGAGACCCGAAAATTTGTCTTTTATAAGCCTCACGACGGTACCGCACGATAGACGCGTTCGCTCAGATTCCGTCAGGATGCAAACGTGGCGAAGCGCCCCGCGCAGTGCCAGTATGAGTGGGAGTTGTCGGCATTTTTCGGGTGCGCAACATGGACACTACCGAGTGCTTGTCATCACTGACTGCCAACCGCCTTCAAGCCTTGCATCAGGACGGTTTTGTGGTGCTGCCCGGCGTGCTGGATAGCACCCAAATCAGCGCGCTGCGCCATGCAATAGATGGCCTGAAGCCCGAGCACTGGGACTACAGCGGCTTGCTTGACCATTACAAATGCGTGTTCAACCGCGACCCGTTCTGGTTGCCGTTTCTCGATCTGGATGGGGTCATCGAACTGGCCGAAGCGGCCCTGGGAGACGATTGTCACATCATTGGCCAGACCGCCTGGCGCTGCCATCCCGGCTTCATCGGCGCCCAATTGCACCTGGATTACCTGGTGATGGAACTGCCGCGAAGCCTGCTGGCCGACCCGGCCTTCGAGTTGCCGATGCAGATCTGCACCGCACAGCTCTACCTCGACGATATCGATGCCGACCTCAGTCCTACCCGGTTGATCCCCGGTAGCCACCGAGCCGGGCGACCGCCTGCTCGCGGCGAAAGCCAGTGGCATGGCAGTATGGCGAAACCAGTGCTGTGTCGGGCCGGGGACGCTCTGATGTTTCGCAGTGAGCTGTGGCACGCCGGTAGCGACAACCGAACCCCCGACCGCGTGCGCTACCTGTTACAGGTACACTACGGCCGGCGAATGGTGGCGCAGAAGTTCTCGCCTTACCTGCACTGGCGCTTCAACCCCAGCGTGCTGGCCGCCGCGACACCGCGTCAACGGCGCCTGCTGGGGGAGCATCGGGAAGCGGAATATGACTGACATTTCAAGGAAGAACAGATTGATGCCTAAAGCGGTTTTCGTCAGCAGAACCATTCTATTTGGAGATTGCGACCCGGCAGGTGTGGTTTACACCCCGCGATTTTCATATTTTGCAGTGGAAGCCATTTATACGGCGCTTGATAGATGGCTGGGAGCGCCCGGACTCAGAACGCTGATGGGGTTCGATATATTGCCTCCGGTGCGCGCCATGTCATTGGAGCTGCTAAGGCCTTTGACGTGGGACGACGAGTTGAGCATCAAGGTCAGCGTGGAGAAACTAGGGACTCATTCCTTCACTTTTTTAGTCGAGGGCTTTCTCAACAGTGACACATTGTCTTTCACCGCCAATGTCACTCACGTGTGTATTTCACCCGAAACCAAGGAGGTTGTAGTCATACCAGCAGCGCTGAGGGCGCTACTGTCATGAACATCTCGCTGCGGTTTTTGCGCGGAGAGTGCTTTGATCTCGACAATGAGCAGAGGGGGGGGTTCGCAATCCAGGTGGCGTCATTTGTAGATCGGTACTGACCCCGACCCGGTCCTCTGCAAGGATTCTGCTCGTAGACGTTTGCCCAGCTCCGCAATCTTTGCCTCTCCGGCTTTCAACGCCTCCAGGCTGGTGTGCACGGAGTAATTGCCCATCTTCAGGTCGTGCGGGTGAGGAATGGCCGACCCCAGCACAAACACCGCGTCTTCTTTATCCCCAGCCTCAAGTTTCAACGCACCGTTACCTGGCGTGAAGGCAACGAGCTCTCCCGCCTGGATTAGCTCCGGCGAATGCACCGCCCCCCGACTGACGCTGAGCCAAAGCACCTCGTGCCCGGACGGTGGCTGGTACTCCCAGGTTTGGCCTGCGGCCAGGGTGACCAATAAATAGTTCACACCTGAGGGCGCACGCACAGGGCTGCGGATGCCCTGATAGTCACCAAGGATGACGCGGGCCGGTCCAGCCACCGGGATGGCGGATGCTTCGAGGTATTGGCTGTCGACAACGGCGTTTTCCAGGTCTGCCGGTAGCGCGATCCACAGCTGAAACCCCTGGATCCGCTTTGATGTGCCGGCAGACATCTCTTTACCATGCCAGACACCCGCGCCTGCGCGCATCCATTCGACTCCGCCGTAGCCAATGAATCCAGAACCTGAGTCTGGATCGTCAAAGCGCAGGTTGCCTTCCGTGATCACGGTAATGGTCGCGATCCCCGAATGGGGATGAAGTGGCATGTTGCCAATGACCGAGGTATCCGCTGCGAACAGGTCGAGAAACACAAACGGCTTGAGTAACTGGCCCAGATCCGAGGGGCTCATGAGCCGAACAATGGGGCCGTGCCCATGACCACGGGTGCGCAGGTTGATATCACGCGAGGCTGGGACTCGAGGAGAGGCCAGGGGACTCAATGTCGTTGTTGAAAGTGTCATGTAGCACCCTTGAATGGTTTGACGTGGACTCCAGCGTATCCAGACGGTGATACGTTGATAAGCGGTTATAATCGGGTTTGACTCATCCATTCCTGGAAGTAATGCGGTGCTGGATCTCAATGAAGTCGCGATGTTTGTCCAGGTGGTGCAGGCGGGTAGCTTTGCCAGCGCTGCGCGCCGCATGGGCATGCCGGCCAATACCCTGAGCCGCCGTATCAGTCAGCTGGAAGAGCATTTGGGAGTGCGTTTGTTGCAGCGCTCCACGCGTAAACTGGTGCTGACCGAGGCGGGACGATCCCTGCATGATCGCAGTGCAACGCAGGTCAATGACCTGATCGAGGCGGCTCGCCATTTGGCAGGGGAGAGCCAGGAACCGAGCGGCGCTGTGCGGGTCGCGGCCCCCGCCGATTTTTTCGACGTTTATCTGATGGACTGGGTAGCGGAATTCTTTCAACAGTATCCCGGTGTGCAGTTGGACTTTCTGCTCAGCGATAGCCGGGACGACCTGATCGACAAAGGGATCGATGTCGCCATCAGAGCCGGTGATTTGCCGGACTCCAGCCTGGTCGCGCGAAGGGTCGGCACCGGAAGCCAGGTGTTGGCCGCCAGCCCCGGTTATTTACAGGTTCACGGCACGCCGGACACGGTGCAGGCATTGTCGATGCACGAATGTATTCGACGCTCCAGGCAGGCACCGCGCACCGCCTGGAATCTCGACGGGCCACAAGGCTTCGTCAGTGTCGAGGTCACGGGCCGGTTTAGTGCCAACACCGCGCAGGCCCAGTTGAAGGCGGCGGTTGCTGGCTTGGGCATTTGCCTGTTACCGATGGCGATCTTGCGCGAGAGTTTGCAGGCCGGACGGCTGATTCAGGTGTTGCCCGAGCATGGGCGCTTCAACAACGGCTTGTACATCGTCTACCCCAGCCGTCGGCAGGTGCCGCGAGCGGTCAGTGTTTTCGCCGAGCAGCTCATCAAGCATTTACGGGAGGACGCGCTGGCTGAAGGCGAGTGATCTCAAGCGTTGCTGGGCCGGCTTAGCCCTCAAGGGCTCCTAGAACCAGGTCTCCATCTGCACTCCGAATTGCCAGACCCCGCCAGACTTGAAGCCCTTCTGACCAAAATCGTCTGTTGCACTGAAGTTATCGAGGTCCCTGGACCAGTTCATGTACGTGGCGAACAGACGCAATTCAGGGCGAGCGAAGAAGTCTCCGGTTTGTGCCTTGAAAGTGGGCGCCAACGTGAATTTCCAGTAGTCACCATTGGCTGTTTGTCGGTCCTTATAGCCAAGCGCGTTCAGGTCCATCCTCTGCCAGCTCAGCTCATATTGCATTTCGAAGTTGCTGCTCAGTTCGTTGGCCAGGCGCATGTTGAGCGTCACATAGCGATAGTCGTCGCCAGGGACATAGCGATCCTTGCTGCGCTCGGCAATCATCGCAGGTGCGATGCTCCAATCCTGATTCAGGCGGGTATGGCCATAGAGCGCCAGCCGCACGGTCTGAGCCTCGTCCAGCAAGTCGCCATCGGCACCGATGCTATTGACCTCCGCCCCCAGCCCTTGCCATACAACAGCGCAGCTTTGAAGTAGCCCTCACGACCGAAAAAGTCAGGCTGATGGTAGGCGAGCATGCCGTGCGAACCGCTTTCGGCAGGGCTGAATCCTGCCTTGTTCACCCGGGTATTCGGATCCACTTGACAGCGAGCAGGGAGAGGACGCGTAATGCGCTGCTATGTTAACGTTAACTTGAATAAAAACAAGAGGGTCGTCACATGCAGCTATCAGTCAAACGTGAGTACTGGCTCATCAGTGGTTTACTGTTTTTCTTCTTTTTTTCGTGGTCATCCAGCTACTCGCTGTTCTCGATATGGCTTCATCGAGTCATCGGTCTGAATGGAACGGAAACCGGGTTTATTTTTGCCGCCAACGCTATTGCGGCACTGCTGATTCAGCCGTTCTATGGTGCTCTTCAGGATCGACTTGGCCTGTCGAAAAAACTGCTGGTATGGATTGGTGTACTGCTCTGCGCCTCGGCCCCATTTGCAATCTACGTATACGCCAACCTTTTGGCCCAGAACGTGGTGTTGGGGGCCGTGGTCGGCGCGGCTTTCCTGGCGTTTGCCATGCTCGCGGGCGTGGGTGTCATCGAGTCCTATACGGAGCGACTGTCGCGTCACGCGGGTTTCGAGTTTGGCACCACCAGAATGTGGGGTTCGCTGGGTTGGGCGAGTGCGACAGGCGTCGTTGGTGTGGTCTTCAACATTGACCCGAAGATTGCGTTTTACATGAGCAGTGCCGCCGGGGTCGTGTTCTTGCTGATCCTGTTCCGCCTGGATCTCAAGCGCTTCAACAAACCAGAAGCGCAAGCGGGTGGCGAAGCCAGCAAACCAGTGCGGCTTAACGATCTTTGGAAGTTGCTGACACTGCCGCGCTTCTGGGCGTTCAGCTTGTACCTGACCGGGGTTTGTGGAATCTACATGATCTACGAACAGCAGTTTCCGGTGTATTTCTCCTCGTTTTTCTCAACCCCGGAGGAGGGCACACGAGCCTATGGCTACCTGAATTCATCCCAGGTTCTGCTCGAGGCGGTCTTGATGTTGTTCGCGCCATGGGTGGTCGGTCGTACAGGCGCCAAGTACGGATTGATCCTGGCTGGCAGCATCATGTTCGTCCGCATTCTTGGTTCCGGATTGGCAACAGATGCCTGGACCATAGCCGCTTGCAAGATGTTGCACGCCCTTGAAGTCCCGATCCTGCTGGTCTCGGTATTCAAATACATTTCGTTGAACTTCGATTCGCGGCTGTCGGCCTCGATTTATCTGGTGGGATTCCAGTTCGCCCAGCAATTGACCGCGATGCTGCTGTCGCCACTTGTTGGATACGGCTACGACCATGTTGGCTTCTCGAGCGTTTACGTAGCGATGGCTGGCCTGGTAGGCAGTTGCCTGCTGCTGTCATGGTCGTTGTTACGTGCGGATCCCGCCCGCCAATCATCCCGGGCAAGCGCTCTTGATTCGATAGAGCTTCCTGCCATGGCGCAATCAGCCAACCGTTACGAACCCTAGTAAGGATCAATCCATGCACGCTGTACTGCTGGAAAAAGCGCATCGCGCCATCGAAAAAAAACTGCCCGAACGCGGCAACGACTATCGCCTCGGCTATCACCTGTCGCCCCCGGTCGGATGGATGAATGACCCAAATGGGCTGGTCTATTTTCAAGGCGAATACCACGTGTTCTATCAGCATCACCCTTACTCCGCGCAGTGGGGGCCGATGTATTGGGGGCACGCCAAGAGCCGCGATCTGGTGCATTGGGAGCATCTGCCCATAGCGCTGGCGCCCAGCGATCCCTACGATCGAGACGGTTGTTTTTCAGGGTCGGCTGTTGTTTGCGGCGATACGCTTTATCTGATCTACACCGGCCACACCTGGTTAGGGGAACCGGGTGATGACCAGAAAATTCACCAGGTCCAATGCCTGGCCAGCAGCACGAATGGTCTCACGTTCACCAAGCATGGGCCGGTGATCGAAACGCCACCGCATCCGCACATCATGCATTTTCGCGACCCGAAGGTCTGGAAGCGCGCAGACCAATGGTGGATGGCGCTTGGTGCTCGTCAGGGGGACGACCCGCAGCTTTTACTCTATCGCTCCGAGGATCTGCATCAGTGGGAATACCTCGGCTGTGCCCTGGATGGCCAGCGCGAGTCCGACGGTTACATGTGGGAGTGCCCGGACGTATTCGAAGTGGATGGATGCGACGTTTTTCTGTACTCGCCGCAAGGCCTGAAGCCCAGCGGGTACGACAACTGGAATAAATTCCAGAACAGCTATCGATTGGGCGTGCTGGATGACTCCGGCTATTTCACTGAGAGAGGCAAGCTCCACGAACTCGATCACGGTCACGATTTTTATGCCGCGCAGACCCTGCTGGCGCCGGACGGACGCCGTCTGCTCTGGGCATGGATGGACATGTGGGACAGCCCTATGCCGAGTCAGGCGCAACACTGGTGCGGTGCACTGTCGTTGCCACGTGAGTTGAGCCGCGACGGCGAGCGGCTGCGTATGCGTCCGGCTCGTGAGCTGACAGCGCTACGGCAATCCCGACAAATGCTGCAGGTCGGCGCGGTCGAATCCCGGAACCGCACACTTGAAGTTCGTGGCGCCCTGCTGGAGTTTGAGCTTGAGCTGGATCTGGATCTGGCAGACAGCACCGCCGAGCGCTTTGGCCTGGCGCTGCGCTGTAGTGAAGACCAACAGGAACGGACATTGCTGTATTTCGATGCCATGTCCCGACGTCTGGTCCTCGACAGGCAACACTCGGGTGCTGGCGTGAGCGGTGTTCGTAGCGTTCCGGTGAAAGCAGAGCAAACGCGAATTGCGCTGCGGATTTTTCTCGATCGCTCGTCCATCGAGGTGTTTGTCGACGATGGCGTCTATAGCTTGAGCAGTCGGATTTATCCGCGGCCCGACAGCCAGGGTGTCAGCGCTTTTGCGGTCAACGGAGCTGGGGTGTTCGGGGAGATTTCTGTCTGGAACCTGGCCGATCTCAAGCTCTGAGCACCCCTGGCAGACCATTCGTGCCGCCTGCTGCCGGGCATCGTGTTGTCATGCTTTTGCCAAGCATGACATGATGCCCGGCCAGATAAGCAATGGCACCCGCGAATGGCTTCAGTTAAAGATGTCGCACGGCTGGCGGGGGTTTCCCTCATGACCGTATCCAGGGCGCTCAACACCCCGGAAAAGCTGAACCAGGAAACGCTGGCGAAAGTTCGTCAAGCGGTCGAGTCCCTCGGATACGTCCCCAGTCTTTCTGCGCGCAAGATCCGTGGCGGTCACTCCAGTGGCAAGACTATTGGAGTCTTCGCGCTGGATACCGCGACAACCCCCTTCGCTGTAGAAATGCTGCTTTCAATGGAGCGCACGGCACGAGAAAACGGCTGGAACGTCTTTATTCTCAACGTGTTCGAGGCTCCGCCGAGTCAGCAAACCATCGACCTGATGCTGTCGCATCAGCCCGACGGGATCATCTTCAGCGCCATGCAGCTTCGTACCGTCGAGATTCCCCAGGTGCTCCGCAGCCTGCCGCTGGTACTCAGCAACTGCATGAGTTCAGAGCCAGGCGTGGCCTGTTACGTCCCCGATGACGAAGACGGTCAGTACCAGGCCGTGCGGCAAGCGCTGAAGCGTGGCTACCGGCATCCGTTGTGCATCAACCTGCCGCAAACCAGTCTCGCCTGGGAGTTGCGCCAGCAGGGATTGGTTCGCGCCCTGGCAGAGGGCGGTATCCCCCTGAACAGTGTTCCCCAATACAACCTGTCGACCGATGACGCCTATGAGGAAACGGTTGTAGCGCTGGAGCAGCAATTGCGTGAGTCGGATGGAAAGCCGACCTTCGATCTGCTTATTTGTGGCAACGACCGCATTGCGTTGGTCGCTTATCAATACCTGCTCAGTCGTGGCCTGCGTATTCCCGCCGAGGTGGCCGTACTTGGCTACGACAATATGATTGGCGTTGCCGAGTTGTTCTATCCACCGCTGAGCACCGTGCAACTCCCGTATTACGAAATGGGCCGGCGTGCCGCTCAGCACTTGATCGAAAGCAGGAATGAACCCTCTGTTCATAGGGTTTCGTGTCCCCTCGTGGACCGTAAATCCTGGTAATAGCGGCCACAGAGCACGCTGTAGTGCTTCAAAGCTGTAGGCAACACCTGATGGGGAGCAGAGCATGAAGAAAGCCGCAGTACTAACCGTCGCCTTGATACTCAATACAGGCGTATTCAGTGCGCACGCAGAAGCGGCCGGCGATGCTGATGCGGGTGGGAAACTCTTTAACCGAATATGCGGCGGTTGCCATCAAGTGGGCGATTCAGCCCGAGGTTCTTTTGGTCCGCAACTCAATGGCATTTTTGGGCGCCATGCCGGCAGCACGACGGACTACCAGTACTCTACCGCGATGAAATCGTCAGACGTGGTCTGGACCCGCGAAACGCTGGCCGCCTATATCGAAGCGCCAAAAAAAGTAGTCCCCGGGACCCGCATGATTTTCTGGGGTATCAGCGATCCGGAAAAGATCGAAAACCTGTTGGCCTACCTTCAGACATTTCAGCCGCAATAATCCGTAGCTCGACAAACGTCATCCCCCATAAAGCCGGACAGAAGGCATTTTGCTGGCCCCGAAGCCTCAAAATTACCGCCAAAATCGCTTCATTTTCAGGTGGTTAGGCGGAATGCAAATGCGCAATGTGTTGATCGTGCCGATCTCGCTGGTACTGGCGAGCATTGCGGTCTCTGTCCAGGCAAGAGAGTTGATGCCCAATGATCGGTTTATGTGCAGCTGGGGCGCGGGTACAGCGGCAAGGGCCCAGGAACTCAAGCTGTCCGGGGTCTCGCTGTATGCCGCTCGCCAGAAGATCCAGGCATACAAGTTCAGTAAGGGCTGGATGCGGATGATGGCCATGGGCATTACCGAGCAAACCTACGACAGTCAATCGAAGTTCAAACCCGAGGCTGTCCGGCAGAGTTTCTATAACGAGTGCGTCAGGTATAAGTTGGCGCGTAAATGACCTTCGCCCTGTAGTTACAACCCGGTATCGGGCGGCGTTATCCGTGCCAGCATCACCGTATATTCTTCGGCCGCAATTTGCCGGAATTTCATTCGGGTGATGGCCTGGCGTTGCAGGTCATTGTCATCGGGGAAAAGGCGGACGGCCGCGTTCTGGACGACCGCATCGGGTGTCTCGATCCGCGGAAACGGTCCGTCGTACTTGTTGGGGGAATCCCCGGTAGGCACCGCCGGGGTATCGAGTGCCCGCACCAGCAGGAAAACCGGGACGACATCTGCCAGCCCCACTGGAAGTAGCCTGGCCGCGTTTTCCCCGAGATGACGCCGCACGATAGCCTGGGAGCCCAGGCGCAAAGTGAACCTGAAGGGGAATCCAGTGCGGATTGAAAGCAATACCGGATCCGCCGCAGCCACCTGCTCGATCGAGTTGATGCCCTCTGACTCCAGCGTCGCAACCACAGGCAGGGTCACGCCTTCCAGGACCAGCAACTTGTCTGAACTGCCGTCCCTTATGTCCTGGTCGGTGAGTTGGGGAAAGCCCAGTCTTCGCACGATCTTCATCAGCGGATCGATCGGCAAGGTACCCAAGGCAAAGGCGGTGACGATATGCGGGCCATCTCCAGCGCCGGCATTCATGATCACCATTGCCAGCGGAATGGCCAGAAACAGGCGCAGGGAGTACCAATACACATCGGAAATGTTCAGTGACTTGCGGCGGATACTGAGGACGGAGTCGCTCACGATAAACATGAAAGCCCCCGCCAGCGAGCTGACCAGCAGTGGAATCCCGAGCTTGTACACGCACGCCACTTTAAGCGTGTTGTCGCAGTTGGGGATGACATAGTTGGAGGCGACCAAGGCTGCCGCGGCATAAGCCACCAACAAGAGAATGATGAAAGGCACAATGAACGGCACCAATCCATATTGCTCATGGTAGATCCGCGCAAACAAACGCTCGCACAGTTCCGGGTTCTTGTCGGAGCAGGCTCGCCAATCATCGACGGAACCGCTCGGCCCCAGCTTTCCTTCGTCCTGGAGTGAATGGATCAGACTGGTCGACCAGAAGCGTTGCAGATAGGCCGCCAGGGCGCCGCCCTTCAAGCTGTTCTGGAATTCGCTGTAGCGGGTGAACCAGCCCATGCTAAGAAACATGATGAGTGGGGCGCCACAGATCACCGTGGCGAAGGCAGTGAGGACCACCACAAGCTGGAGGATTGCGCCATCAAGTCCGACCACGTCCACCATGAACAATCGACCGACACCGTTGATGAGCAACAGAATCAGTGCAAGGAGCAGGGCCCGTTGCCGTGGTCTCAGGTGCGATTCCTTGAACAGATAGGTCCTGCGCCTACCGCCATAAGGCTCTTCCATGGGCTTGTTCACCGGACTGCTCCTGACGACCTGAGGTGTTTCTACGGATAACGCTAGCAATGGAAACGGGTTCGTCCAGAATGTCATCACCGCGTGTTAGGTTGTTTTTGAATAACGCCACTCTCGGACTGGAAACAGCGGCTCAAATCATCGAGGGTATGCGCTGGATTTGCGACAGGCCCGGACAGTGAGGTCAATGAATCGGCCCGCCACCGTGACGCTTCCGTTTTCCCAGCGTCTATGACTTTTATAGCCAGTATTGGCTCTCGGCATCTTGGAAGAGGGAGATATTTATGATCGTTAAACCGCGCGTTCGTGGTTTTGTTTGTGTGACTACCCACCCCACTGGCTGCAAAGCCAACGTCAAGAATCAGATCGACTACGTCCGTGCGCAAGGACAGATCACCGATGGGCCAAAGAATGTCCTGGTGCTGGGTGCATCGACCGGTTACGGACTTGCTGCGCGCATCACCGCGGCCTTTGGTTGCGGCGCCAAGACACTGGGCGTGTTCTTCGAGCGTGAAAGCGTCGAGGGCAAACTCGGCACCGCCGGCTGGTACAACACCGCGGCCTTCCATACGTTCGCCGAATCGGAAGGTCTCTACGCCAAGAGCATCAACGGTGATGCGTTCTCCGATGAAGTCAAGCGCCTGACCATCGAGACCATCAAGCGCGACCTGGGCAAGATCGACCTGGTGGTCTACAGCCTCGCCGCACCGCGTCGTACCGATCCGAAAACCGGTGAAGTCTACAGCTCGACGCTCAAGCCGGTCGGCAAGTCGGTTACCCAGCGCGGCCTGAACACCGACAAGGAAGAGGTCAACGTGACCACCTTGGCCGAAGCGACCCAGGAAGAAATCGACGGTACCGTCAAGGTCATGGGTGGCGAAGACTGGCAGATGTGGATCGACGCCCTGCACGAAGCGGGCGTTCTGGCCGAGGGGGCGAAAACCACGGCATTCACTTACCTGGGCGAAAAGCTGACCCACGACATTTACTGGAATGGCTCCATCGGCGCGGCGAAGAAGGACCTGGACCAGAAAGTCCTGAGCATTCGCGAGCGACTGGCGGACCTGGGTGGCGATGCACGGGTTTCGGTATTGAAAGCGGTAGTGACCCAGGCCAGTTCGGCGATCCCGATCATGCCGCTGTATCTGTCCTTGTTGTTCAAGGTCATGAAAGAGCAGGGCACACACGAAGGCTGCATCGAGCAGGTCTACGCGCTCTACAAGGACAGCTTGTTCGGCCATCCTCCGGTCATGGACGAAGAAGGGCGTCTGCGCGCGGATTACAAGGAGCTGGCGCCTGAAGTCCAGGAGCGCGTCAAGCTACTCTGGGATCAGGTCAGCAATGAAAACCTTTACGAACTCACCGATTTTGCCGGTTACAAGGCAGAGTTCCTGCGCCTGTTCGGCTTCGGGATCGAAGGGGTGGACTACGAGGCTGACGTCGATCCGGACGTCAAGATCTCCAACCTGGTCCAGGCTTAAGTCTCAAGTGTAAACAGCTGCCTCGACGTCGTGAACGCGAGGCAGCTGCTGTTTGCCGATCATCGAGCCGTTGCTGGATCGGGTGGTGCATCCTTTTCAGCCTCTGCTTGGTGCTCGATCGGCCGAAGCTTGAATCGGCAGACTTTGCCGCCCCGTACCATGCACTCCGTATGGTCGACTTCGGCCCCCCCCAACGTCCCGATCAACGCCAGATCCAGCTCACACACCACCGGATAGGCCGCGGCCAAGCGGTGGAAGACGCAGTTGTGCGCGACGATTTCCTTGTCGTCGGATGAGCGAAAGAACACCTGCGCTTCGTATCCCGTCTGGTTCATGTGCTGCACGATTTTTGTTTCGTCAACCACCTGACGTTCACGGTCAAAGGCCAGTTTGCGGCCCATACGGCGCATGAGCGAAGCCAGTTCAACGGGGCCGATGATGTCGGCCACTTCTTCAATCAGCACACTAGCCAGTAACTGATAGTGGCGAGGGAACTGCTCTCGCGCATGGTCGGTGAGCTGATACAGCTGCTCCGGTCGCCGGCCTGTCGGACGAGTTTCGCCGCGCAGCACCAGTCCGTCACGCTCCAGAGCCGCCAGATGCTGGCGAATCGCGGTGCGTGTGACAGCCAGTTGCTCAGCCAACTCGTCAATGCTCATACCGCCCGCGTGGTGCAGCAGCGCATTGAGCAGGTCCTGCTGTGTACGGCCCAATCCTTCAAACATGGTCTGTGCTCGCTCGGTATCAGAACTTGTCCGGGAACTGTTTGACCAGTGCCGCCGTCAGCGTGTCAGCCAGCGCCAGTATATGGGGGCGCATCATCTGCCAGGTCTTCGCTTCACTGGCATAGTCGTGCGCGGCGAGCTGGTCGATCTGGGCGACATGGTGGCCGCCGTGAGCTGCCAGCATCGTCACCAGCGTGCTTTCAGGCAAGTTGGGGTTGGCGCTGGCGAGAAATGCCGCAATGGCTTTGGCATTGCTCGTCAGTTCTGCGACAGCGGCCTGCTGGCCCTTCTTGTCTTTGGCGACAGTGGCGTCGCTGTAATGTTTCACCGCGCCCCAGTGACCGGCAAGCAGCTTGAGCAGTTGATCGGCAGCGGGCTGGCCATACAGCGGAGCAAGGCTGTTGGCGATGCGGGTTGCGTTGTCTACCACCTGAGCAGCGGCGACCTGGGCTTGTTGATGGTTAGCGGCCTGGTTGGCTATCGCGTAATTTCTGGTCCAGAAAATATGCTCGATCCAAAGGCCGCGCAACGACAGGCGCGTGGTGAGCGCAGCGCTTTCGGCTGGTGCAGGCGAGGCGGGAGGAGTTTGACTCCAGACGGGCTGGGCGCAGAGCGCCAACAGCAGTAAAGCCAAGGTTTTGATATTCATGACGGCACCCTCTTGTCGTGGGATTGTCCAACAATATCAATTGAAGCATATAAATATGTTTTTAATGGGCGTGGGCCGGATTCGCAGATCAATGGTCGTCTTGTGCGCTGTTCCCATTGTGGGTTCAGCTATGGCTGTTGTCGGCCGTGTCGTGAGCGATATTCAGTCGGCGCGAGCTCGAATTCGCGTCGGAATGCACGACTGAATGCCGCCTCGGATTGGTAGCCCAGTTCTTCGGCGATTTGCGAAACCCGCCGGCTTGACGACGAGAGAAACTGGCCGGCAAGCTGCATTCTCCAGTGAGTCAGGTAGCGCATGGGTGATTGACCCACAAGTCGTCCAAACCGGTGTGCCAGATTGGAGCGCGACTGATTGACCAATGCGGCCAGTCGTTCGACCGTCCAGTCGGCTCCAGGCTCTGCATGCAATAACGCGAGTGCGTGACCCATCACGGGATCACGCAATGCTGCAATCCATCCCGTCACCCCTTCTGGAGCGCTTGCAAGCCAATGGCGTACTGCCCAGATGAACATCAAGTCGATGATTCTGGACAGCATGACAGCGCTTCCGATTGAAGGGCTTTCGACTTCTTTTTGCATTGCGGCAATGGTTAGCGACAGCCATTCCCTCGATCCGACGGCATCAGGCTGTGCGTCCGGCTTACAGGCTACATGCAGGAGTTCGGGCAGTCCGAGCATCAGGGTCTGACCGCCACTGCCATCAAATTGGAACACACCGCTGGTAATACGGGCTGGTGCATCGTTGTCACTGTGCTTGCCCATACGCGATGGAAAGGCGCCGCCCTCAATGTGATGGCCTTGCCCGTGCGGGACAAAAACAATGTCTCCCGGTGACAGGTGAATAGCCTCGCTCCTGCCTGCAAGGTGGAACCGGCAAGGTCCGTCATGCACGACATGGAAACAGGCCCTGCCGGCCGGGAACCGCAGCACCTTTGCAGACAGAATGACGGCCTCTCCAAGCAGCTCACCCCGCATGCGGGCAATGTTGAATACCTCAAAGAAAACATCGGCAGCGGGATGCCTGAGATCTTTTACAGGGGACTTGCTATCTCGGTGTCTCTGCACAGTCTTCGGCATTTTGGTCATGGTCGGTCGACACCGTCCCCACAATAATGGACCGGCCAGAGCATACCCGATACGCCAAAGGGCTACGCTACTCTGCAGTCATTGGCGAATAGTCTTTATTCACGGATAGGAGTCAGGCCATGAGCGATAAACCTACGATTTTGTTAGTGCACGGTTTTTGGGGGGACGCTGCGCATTGGAGCAGGGTCATCGTTGAACTGACGCGCAAGGGCTATACGTCCATTCGCGCGGTCGAAATGCCGCTGACATCGCTTGCCGATGATGTCGAGCGTACTCGCAAGATGATTGCCCAACTGAACGGACCGGTCCTGTTGGTGGGGCA
The DNA here is from genome assembly GCF_018986375.1 of Pseudomonas sp. CVAP#3. NCBI lineage: Bacteria > Pseudomonadati > Pseudomonadota > Gammaproteobacteria > Pseudomonadales > Pseudomonadaceae > Pseudomonas > Pseudomonas sp. CVAP#3. The sequence goes on along the minus strand of NZ_JAHMSC010000004.1, from coordinate 25,238 downwards.
CTCATACGGAGGGGCCGTGATTACCGAAGCGGGCAATCACCCCAATGTGGTCGGACTGGTTTATATCGCCGCGTTCGCGCCTGACGCAGGGGAGAGTCCCGGCAGTATTACGCAGCAGTGTCTTCCTGCCGCAGCGCCCAATCTTGAGCCTGACAGCGACGGCTACCTGTGGCTCAAACCCGAGAAGTTTCACGATAGCTTCTGCCAGGATCTAACGCCTGACGAGGCGCTGGTGATGGCCGTAACGCAGAAGGCACCGGTTGCCAGCACTTTTGGCGATACCATTTCTGCGCCTGCGTGGAAGAACAAACCGTCCTGGTACCAGATATCCAGTGAAGACAGAATGATTCATCCGCAAAACCAGAAAATGATGGCGGCCCGTCTCAATCCCAGAAAGGTCATCACTCTGGCTGCAAGCCATGCTTCGCTGGCGTCGAAGTCGGTTGAGGTGGCGGCGTTTATTGACGAGGCTGCAACCGAGGCGGTCAAGGCATAGCGTGCAGGTCAATCAACCACAAACAGCTTCGCCCCCGTCTCCGTCGACGACCGGTGAGACTCCGCATTATCCGCCACCTGATAGCTCATGCCGGGTTTCAGCACGAACTGGCGCCCATCTTCGAGTTCAGTGTGCAGCTCGCCTTCAAGGCACAGCAGGATGTGACCCTTCAAGCACCAGTGGTCTGCCAGGTAACCGGCGGTGTATTCGATCATTCGCACGCGAATTGCGCCGAACTGCTGGGTGCGCCAATAGGCGCTGCCGCGTTCGCCGGCGTGGACGGTGGGTTCGACGGTCGACCAGTCGGTGGTGCCGAACGGGATGGCTGCTATATCCATGGCGAGCTCTTGAAGTCGGGAGAGAGAACCGATTTACGCAGCTGGCGGCAGGTTGTCAATGGATGGGGTTTCTCCAGAAGCTGAACCCGGGCTGTCAGTCTGCAATGTTTCATTATGTTTCAGCTCATCTGGCGGCGTAGGATGGTTAACTCGGATCGTGCATCGCCTCGTTTCCAGCCAAGGGGAACTGAAAAATGAAGTTGAACCTCGTCAAAGTCTTTTTGATCACCGGCACGTTGTTGTTGAGCGCGTGCTCTGGCGTGACAACCAGCAGCTGTTTTTCAGAGGATTGCCATCAATTCGACGGCCGTAGCCCCAACAAGATGAGCTTTGGCGGTAGCGCGATCGGCAACAACTTTAATCAATACAGTTCGGGGCTGTTGCAGCACGACTGATTCGGCCATTCGCAAACCGCATACGCCGATGGCAATCATCGGCGTACTGATCTCTGTGTTTCCACAATCCTAAACGTACGGCTGGCCACTGAATCCCCGTGGGAGACGTTGCTGGCCCGGCATCTCGCTGAGTCTTTTGATCCAGGATGCGCGCCAGTCAATCGAGGCGTGGGCGACTTTGGCTCTACGCGCCGCTCGACGTGCGGCGTTGCGAGCGTCTTTTCGGGCGTCCTTGAACGCGTCGGTATTACGGCAGCTGCGGCATTTGACGCGGGCAAATTCAGTCGTAGACGTAAGATTGCTGCCATGGCGGCCGCAGGCCAGATGTCCGGCAGTCTTATAGTGAGTCACCATCGGTGGATCTCCTTCGCAATGATTTCGGCGTAGCGCAAGGGTCACTTGCCACATCCCTATCGGTGACTCTGCTCTTCTGTCTGGACTCGCTGCCCGTTCAACGGTGTGAGGGGGGGCAGAGACCGCGATCCCATTACTATTAATGACACCTGGGTGACCGACGCGTTCGATCTGAAATGTCGAGGACTGCACGGGGGTGTTTTTCTTCAATACAGGCCTATCAGTGTTCTCCTACTTTGAGCGCCGGGATGTCCCGAAGTTATTGAAGAAGGTGTGCAATGAGTCTGATCATTTCCATGGCCGCGTTTGCGCTGGCGTCGTCGATCACCCCAGGGCCGGTGAACATCGTTGCACTGAGCTCTGGCGCGCAGTACGGCTTTCGCGCCAGCCAACGGCATGTAGCGGGTGCAACGCTGGGGTTTGTGCTGTTGCTGGTGTTGATGGGGTTGGGCCTGCATGAACTGCTAAAGCTCTGGCCATCGCTGACGCGGGCGGTGCAGTTGTGCGGGGTGGCGTTCCTGTTGTTCATGGCCTGGAAGCTCGCCACTGACGATGGTCGGCTCAGTGCGGGTGATTCAGGGCAAGCGCCGACGATGTTCTACGGCGCGCTGATGCAATGGCTGAACCCGAAAGCCTGGCTGGCCTGTGTCGCGGGGATGGGGGCTTTTGTTGCCGATGGCGAGGCGCAGCTGGTCTGGCAGTTTGCGGCGGTGTATCTGGTGGTCTGCTACCTGTCGGTGGCCTGCTGGGCTTATGCCGGGACCTTTCTGCGACAGTACCTGGGCAATGCCGGCGGTATGCGGTTGTTTAACCGGTTCATGGCGTCGTTGCTGGCGGTGAGTGCGGGTTACTTGCTGTTGCCATAAATCTCGGGCTTCAACCGCGATACTGCCCCGGCGTCGCGGCCAAATGCTGTTTGAACGCTCGCTGAAAATGTGCCTGATCAGAGAACCCGGCTTCCAGCGCCACGTCGGCAATCAACTTGCCCCGACGCAGTTGGCTGCGGGCGAACTGGATGCGATGGTTGACCAGAAACGCGTGGGGCGTCATGCCGTAATGCTGCTTGAAAGCACGGATCAGGTACGACGCCGACAGATCTGCCGCCTCGCAGATGTCTTCGAGTTTCAGCGCCAGGGTGCAGTTGTCGCGGATGTACTCGGCTGCTCGTTCCAGCTTCAGGTTGGGCTCGCGAACGGTCAGTTCGGCCGGATTGAGCTTTAGCTGCACCTCGGTAAAAAACGCTATGGTGGCGCTGTGTTTTTGCAGCGTCTCCAGCTGTTCGTCGAGCAGAACGTCGTACAGCTGATTGAGCCCGCTAAAAAGGCCGGCGTCGGCGCAGTGGGTAGTGGAAAAGCGCCGAAAGCCCAACTCCTCGCTGAAGCCCAGCTGATGCTGAAGGTCGGTCAGCCAGGGCGTATCGATAAACAGCATGCGGTAGGACCACGGCTGATCGTCGATCGGGTTGCAGGCATGCACGTCGCCGGGGTTCATCAGCACCACGGTGCCGGTGCCGACTTCAAATGCAGACTGCTCATGCAGATAGGTGCTGCGCCCGTGCGTAATCGCACCGATGGAAAACTGCTCGTGGGAGTGTCGGGCATAACAGACTTCGCGGCCGTCGGCGATGGAACGGGCTTCGATGAAGGGCAGTGCGTCATCGCGCCAGAAACGTGGGGCTTTGTCGGCATCCTTGGCAGTGGCGTGTTTCATCTGCAGCGTCCTTTGGCAGTCCAGTGGGGGGAGTGTATTAGCTCTCGCCATTAAAGGCCCGCTCAAGTGTGGCGATCTCGATCTTCTTCATCTTCAACATGGCCTGCATGGCGCGTCGGGATTCGTTCGAATCTCTATCGTTCATCATTTTTTTGTGACCGGCGGTCGCGCAAACCAAGGCTTCGGGAAAATTGCGCTTAGCTCAATGGATAAACCGAGGCGCGCGTAGGCAGTCGTTGCCGCAGTGACGCCCTGAAAGGACATCGTGAGTGACTGAGGAGACCGCCGTGCTGACGCTCAATATCAATGGCAAAGACCAATCCCTGGACGTGCCCGGCGACATGCCGCTGTTGTGGGTATTGCGCGATGTCGCGCACTTGACCGGTACCAAGTTCGGCTGCGGCATGGCGCAGTGCGGCGCCTGCACGGTGCATGTCGACGGCGCGCCGTTACGCTCCTGCATCACCCCGGCGGCGGCCGTCGCCAATGGCCAGAAAATCCTCACCATCGAAGGCTTGTCGAGCGACGGTTCGCACCCGGTGCAGCGCGCCTGGGCCGAGATCGACGTGGTGCAATGCGGTTATTGTCAGTCGGGGCAGATCATGTCGGCGGCGGCTTTATTGGCGAAAATCCCATCGCCGAGCGACAGCGATATCGATCAGGCGCTGTCGGGCAATATCTGTCGGTGCGGGACCTACCCGCGTATTCGTGCGGCGGTCAAACGTGCTGCGCAAATCGGGGAGGCATGACGATGAGCACGAAGATCGAGACTTCTCGACGGGACTTTTTGAAAAGCACTGCCGTGCTCGGTGCAGGGCTGGTGGTGGCGTTTGTCATTCCGGGAGCCAATCGCTTTGCTCAGGCGGCTTCGACGCCGGACGCGGTGTTCGCCCCCAACGCCTTTTTGCGCATCGCGCCCGATGGCAGCGTGACCATTCTGTTGGGGCACTCCGAGATGGGGCAGGGGATCTGGACCGGTCTGACCATGTTGATTGCCGAAGAACTGGATGCCGACTGGACGAAGATTCGCGTCGAGCATGCACCGGCATCGGCGGCCGATTATGGTCTGCCAGCCTTCGGTAACATGCAGATTACCGGCGGCTCGACCTCGACCTGGATGGAGTTCGACCGCTACCGTCAGGCCGGTGCGGCCGCGCGCTTGATGCTGATCGAGGCCGCCGCCAAGCGATTCAACGTCGCGCCCTCGACAGTACGGACCGAGCCGGGCGTGGTGATCGCCGGTGATCAGCGCGCCACTTACGGTGAGTTGGCCAATGACGCCGGCAAGCTGCCGGTGCCGGATCCGGCATCGATCAAACTCAAGGAGGCCAAGGACTGGAAGATCATCGGCAAACCGACCAAACGGCTGGATACCCCGGAAAAAATCACCGGCCAGGCGAAATTCGGCATGGACGTGCAGTTCGATGGGTTGCTGACGGCCATGGTCGCGCGCTCGCCGGTGTTCGGTGGCAGTGTCAAATCATTCGACGGCGCGGCGGCGCTGGCACTGCCGGGCGTGCATAAAGTCGTGCAGGTGCCGACGGGCGTAGCGGCGGTGGCCGATCATTATTGGGCGGCGAAACTCGGTCGCGATGCGTTGAAAATCGACTGGGACCTGGGCCCCAACGCTGGGCTAGACAGCGACGCCTTGCTGCAAAACTTCCGAAAACTTGCCGCAGTCCCCGGGGCCCCGGCCAGCCAGGCGGGCGATATCAGTGCCGCGCTGAGCAAGGCGGTGAAGACGATTGATGTTGAATATAGCGTTCCCTACCTGGCCCATGCACCGATGGAGCCGCTCAACTGCACGGTAAAAATTACCCCGGACAAATGCGAAATCTGGACCGGCACCCAGTTTCAAACGCTGGATCAAATGGTCGCGGCGAAAATCACCGGGCTCAAACCCGAGCAGGTCGAGATTCATACCGAATTCCTCGGTGGCGGTTTTGGTCGTCGAGCCAATCCGACCTCGGACTTTGTCAGTGAAGCAGTGCAAGTCGCCAAAGCGGCCGGTGCGCCAGTGAAAACTGTCTGGTCGCGGGAGGACGACATACGCGGTGGTTACTACCGCTCGGCGTTCCTCCATCACGCACGCATTGGCCTGGACGCCAAGGGCATGCCTCAGGCCTGGCAGCACGTACTGGTCGGGCAGTCGATCATGGACGGCACCTCATTCGAAGCGACGATGGTCAAAAACGGCGTCGATGCCACCTCGGTCGAAGGTGTGGCCGACAGCCCTTACATCAAGGGCCTGGCCAACCATCTGGTCGATCTGCATTCGCCGAAAACCGGCATCAGGGTGCTCTGGATGCGTTCTGTGGGGCACACTCACACGGCGTTTGTCGTCGAGTCATTGATCGATGAACTGGCCACGGCGGCCGGCAAGGACCCGGTGGAGTACCGGCGGACCTTGCTCAAGGATCATCCGCGACATCTGGGCGTGCTGAACCTGGCGGTGGAGAAGGCCAACTGGAAGGCGCCGTTGCCTGCGGGGCACGCGTTGGGTGTGGCGGTGCATGAGTCTTTTGGCAGTTACGTTGCGCAGGTCGCCGAGGTGTCCCAGGACAACCTGAAGATCCGTGTGCACCGGGTGGTCTGTGCGGTCGATTGCGGGATTGCGGTGAACCCGGCGAGCATCGCCGCGCAGATGGAATCCGCTATCACCTTTGGCCTGGGGTTCACCTTGCACAGCAAGCTGACCTTCAAGGACGGGAAAGTGGTGCAGTCCAATTACCATGACTTTCAGGTGTTGCGCCTGAATGAAATGCCGGTGGTCGAGGTGCACATCGTCCCCAGTACTGAAAAGCCGGGCGGTATCGGCGAGACCGGGGTGCCACCGACGGCGCCGGCGGTGGCCAATGCGGTGTTTGCGCTGACCGGGCAACGCTTGCGCGAACTGCCGCTGCAATTGGCGGGGGTGTGAGATGAGGCGGCATCTGCTTCTGGGCGCGTTGTTGTTGCTTGGGGGCGGTGGTTACGCCTCTGAGCTGTTTGCCGACGATCAAGCCGCACTGGCGGCGTTTGCCACGGTGCAGAAGGTGTTCCAGAGCCCGCGCTGCCAGAACTGCCATATCCCCGGTGACTCGCCCTTGCAGTTCGACGCCGGGAAACCGCATGCCATGAACGTGGTTCGTGGCACTGACGGCAAGGGAGCGGCGGGGCTACCCTGTGCGACCTGCCACGCCGACAGCAATCCGCCTGCCAGCTACGGCCCCCACGCGCCACCCGGTGCACCGCATTGGGGGCTGCCATCGGCTGCGCACAAAATGGCCTGGATCGGCTTGCCGGCCGACCGGCTGTGCCAGATGATCAAGGATCGTTCGAGCAACGGCGACCGTGATTTTGCCGCGCTGATCACCCATGTCAGCGACGACAAACTGGTGCTCTGGGGCTGGAATCCCGGTGGCAACAGGACTCCGGTGCCGGTGCCTCACGATATTTTTGTCACCCAGTTCAAGCTGTGGGCAGAGGCGGGTGGGCCATGTCCGGTGGCGGGGAGCTAGGCGGGATCCGCTTGCAGGCCGGTATGACGCTGAAGGTTACTTGGCGAACAGCTGGTCGATGTCCTTGAACGCCTTGAACTCCAGCGCGTTGCCACACGGGTCGAACAGAAACATCGTCGCCTGTTCGCCCACCAGTCCTTTGAAGCGGATACCGGGCTCGATCACGAAACGCGTGCCCAGTGATGTGAGCCGTTCGGCCAGGGACTCCCATTCCTCCATCGACAGCACCACGCCGAAATGCGGGACCGGTACGTCGTGACCGTCCACGGCATTGGTGTGGGCGGACTCCTGGGTGGCGGTTTTCGGGTGTTCGTGGATGACCAATTGGTGACCGAAAAAGTTGAAGTCCACCCAATGTTCGCTTGAACGTCCTTCCTCCAGGCCAAACACCTGGCCATAGAAAAGCCGCGCAGCTGTAAGGTCATACACCGGGATGGCCAGATGAAAAGGGGAGAGACGCATGGTGTTCAAGCCTCGATGACAGGAGAGTTGAGCTGATTCTAGTCTTGTGATTTTTGATTAAAAGACGATAATTTTTGCCTCCAGCTCAAATTAAATCGATCAATCGAGGCGCTCATGCTGCGTGAACTGAAAACCTTCATCGCAGTGACTCGCTATGGCACGTTCGCCGCAGCCGGCATGCACATTGGCCTCACGCAGTCGGCCGTCAGCGCGCAAATGCGCAACCTGGAGCAGGCGCTGGGTATTCGCCTGTTTGACCGCACCGGGCGTCAGGCCATCCTCAACGCGGCTGGGCAGCGAGCGTTGCCGATGGCCCGGGAAATCCTCGAAACCTTTCAGCGCATGGCCGTGAGTGACGACGTCAGCGAGTTTCGCGGCGAATTGAGGGTCGGCGCTGTGGCGACCGCCCAAACCGGTTTGCTGCCCCAGGCATTGCTGCGCTTGCGGCAGCAGGCGCCGTTGCTCGAGCCGAAACTGGTGCCCGGCGTGTCACTCAACCTGTTGAGTCAGGTCGACGCTGGCGAACTTGATCTGGCGATCCTGATCAAGCCACCCTTTGAGTTGCCCAAGGAACTGTCGGCCCAGGTGATTCGGCAGGAGCCGTTTGTGTTGATCGTGCCGCCGGACCTTGAAGGCGAGGATCCGTTGCAGGTGCTCAGCACGCATCCACAGGTGCGTTATGACCGCAACTCGTTTGGTGGACGGCTGGTGACACGCTTTCTGCGCGAGCAGCAGATCGAGGTCAAAGTCGCGCTGGAGCTGGATGAGCTGGAAGCGATTGTGAAAATGGTCGAGTGCGGGCTGGGCGTGGCGTTGATTCCCCAGGCGGGGCTTTGGCTTGAGTACGGGGCGAAAGTCAGGATCATCTCGTTGGGCGAACTGACGTTTTATCGGGAGATTGTGCTGCTACAGCGCTACAGCCAGCGTACACAACCGATCCAGCAGTTGTTTGCGCGGTGTCTGGTTTAGGTTCTGTAGGAGCCTGGCTTGCCAGCGATGGCGATCTCGCGGACGCTATCGCTGGCAAGCCAGGCTCCTACAGGATTTGCACAAGGTACAAAAAACCCGCCATCGGCGGGTTTCTTGTTAACGCGCGAAGATCACTCTTCGATGTTGCCCATGGCAGTGGTGTTGAAGCCGCCGTCCACGTACATGATTTCGCCGCTGATGCCGGAGGCCAGGTCCGAGCACAGGAAGGCGCCGGCGTTGCCGACTTCGTCGATGGTGACATTGCGACGCAGCGGCGTTTGCGCTTCGTTGGCGGCCAGCATTTTACGGAAGTTCTTGATGCCGGAAGCGGCCAGGGTGCGGATCGGGCCAGCCGATACCGCGTTGACGCGAGTGCCTTCCGGGCCCAGGGAGCCGGCCAGGTAACGTACGCCAGCTTCCAGGGAAGCCTTGGCCATGCCCATTACGTTGTAGTTCGGCATGGTGCGCTCGGCGCCCAGGTACGACAGGGTCAGCAGGCTGCCATTGCGGCCTTTCATCATCTCGCGGCCAGCTTTGGCCAGGGCCACGAAGCTGTAGGCGCTGATGTCGTGAGCGATGCGGAAACCTTCACGGGTGGTGGCTTCGGTGAAGTCGCCGTCCAGTTGGTCGCCTGGAGCGAAGCCAACGGAGTGCACGATGCAGTCCAGGCCGTCCCATTTTTTGCTCAGCTCTTCGAAAACCCTGGCGATTTCTTCATCGCTGGCCACATCGCACGGGAAGCACAGCTCAGGGTTCGAACCCCAGCCTTGTGCGAACTCTTCGACACGACCCTTGAGTTTGTCGTTCTGATAAGTGAAGGCAAGCTCAGCGCCCTCGCGATGCATGGCGGCAGCGATGCCGGATGCGATGGACAGCTTGCTGGCGACACCGACGATCAGTACGCGCTTACCGGCGAGAAAACCCATGTGTTGCTCCTCTTTCAGGTTATTGCGCAGTGGCTGGTGCCAGGAAAGCGGCCTCCAGCAACTGCTGTGTATAGGGATGTTGCGGTGCGGCAAAGATACCTTGCGCGTCACCTTGTTCGACCACTTGGCCGTGCTTGATCACCATCAACTGGTGACTCAGCGCTTTAACCACCGCCAGGTCATGGCTGATGAACAGATACGTCAGGTTGTACTTGCTTTGCAGTGAGCGCAGCAGTTCAACCACTTGGCGTTGCACGGTGCGGTCGAGGGCCGAGGTCGGCTCGTCCAGCAAAATCAACGCCGGCTTTAGCACCAGGGCTCGGGCAATGGCGATTCTCTGCCGTTGTCCGCCGGAAAACTCGTGGGGATAGCGGTGCCGGGTTGCCGGGTCCAGACCGACTTCCTTGAGTACCGCGATAATCGCCAGTTCCTGCTCGGTCTCTGTACCGATCCGGTGTATCCGCAGGCCTTCGCCAACGATCTGGCTCACGCTCATCCGTGGGCTCAGGCTACCGAAGGGGTCCTGAAACACCACCTGCATTTCCCGCCGTAGCGGCCTTACCTGTTGCTGCGACAGGCAATCCAACGACTTGCCTTCAAAACGGATCGCGCCTTTGCTGGCAATCAACCGCAAAATCGCCAGACCCAGCGTGGACTTGCCCGAACCGCTCTCGCCGACGATGCCCAGGGTCTGTCCCTGAGGCAGGCTGAAGTTGATTCCGTCCACCGCTTTGACGTAATCGACGGTGTTGCGCAAAAAGCCTTTTTTGATCGGGAACCAGACTTTCAGGTCCTCGACTTGCAGCAACGGCGGGCCAATGACATTGGTTGCCGGGTTGCCTCGAGGTTCCGCTGCCAGCAGCTCCCGGGTGTAAGGATGCTGCGGCGCGCGGAACAACTCTTCGCACGACGCCTGTTCGACGATGCAACCCTTCTGCATGACACATACGCGATGCGCGACTCTTTGGACCAGGTTCAAATCGTGGCTGATCAGCAGCAGGGCCATGCCCAGACGGGCTTGCAGCTCCTTGAGCAGTTCGAGGATTTTCAGCTGAACCGTCACGTCCAGTGCGGTGGTCGGTTCGTCGGCGATCAGCAGTTCCGGTTCGTTGGCCAGGGCCATGGCGATCATCACGCGCTGACGCTGACCACCGGACAATTCATGGGGCAGGGCCCTGAGCCGTTTGTGCGGCTCGGGAATGCCCACCAGTTCCAGCAGCTCCAGGGTGCGCTGGGTCGCGACCTTACCGGTCAGGCCTTTGTGAATGCCGAGCACCTCGTTGATCTGTTTCTCGATCGAGTGCAGCGGGTTCAGCGAGGTCATCGGCTCCTGAAAGATCATCGCAATCCGGTTGCCACGAATGTGCCGGATGGTTTTCTCTTTCAGCGACAGCAGGTCATGCCCGGAGTAGGTGATGGTGCCGGTGGGGTGCCGCGCCAAGGGGTAGGGCAGCAGGCGCAGGATCGAGTGCGCCGTCACCGATTTGCCGGAGCCGCTTTCGCCGACCAGTGCCAGGGTTTCACCGCGCTTGATGTCGAAGCTGACACCTTCCACCACCCGTTGCACGCGCTCACCGACCACAAACTCGACAGAGAGGTTGCGCACTTCGATCAGATTGTCCTGATTCATTTCACTTCCTCGGGTCGAAGGCATCGCGAGCGGACTCGCCGATAAACACCAGCAAACTCAACATCAGCGCCAGCACTGCAAAGGCGCTCATGCCCAGCCACGGCGCTTGTAGGTTTGATTTGCCCTGAGCCACCAGTTCACCCAGCGATGCGCTGCCTGCCGGCAGGCCGAAGCCGAGGAAGTCCAGCGCGGTCAGGGTGCCGATGGCGCCCGTGAGGATGAACGGCATGAAGGTCATGGTCGAGACCATGGCGTTGGGCAGGATGTGCTGGAACATGATTGCGCCGTTCTGCATGCCCAGCGCGCGGGCGGCGCGTACGTATTCCAGGTTACGCCCACGCAGGAACTCGGCGCGGACCACGTCAACCAGGCTCATCCAGGAAAACAGCAGCATGATCCCCAGCAGCCACCAGAAGTTTGGCTGCACGAAACTGGCGAGGATGATCAGCAGGTACAACACCGGTAAACCCGACCAGATCTCCAGGAAGCGCTGCCCGGCCAGATCGACCCAGCCGCCATAGAAACCCTGCAAGGCACCGGCAATCACGCCGATGATCGAACTGAGAATGGTCAGCGTCAACGCAAACAGCACTGACACCCGGAAGCCGTAAATCACCCGCGCCAGTACGTCGCGGCCCTGATCGTCGGTGCCCAGCAGATTGTCTGCCGAGGGCGGTGCCGGTGCCGGGACTTTCAGGTCGTAGTTGATGCTCTGGTAGCTGAACGGGATTGGCGCCCATAAAGTCCAGGCGTCCTTGGCCTTGAGCAGTTCGCGGATGTACGGGCTCTTGTAGTTGGCTTCCAGCGGGAATTCGCCGCCGAAGGTGGTTTCCGGGTAACGCTTGAGCGCCGGGAAATACCATTGGCCGTCGTAATGCACCGCCAGCGGCTTGTCGTTGGCGATCAGTTCGGCACCGAGGCTCGCGCCAAACAGGATCAAAAACAGCCACAGCGACCACCAGCCGCGCTTGTTGGCCTTGAACCGTTCGAAACGTCGGCGATTGAGAGGGGACAGGTTCATCTCAATGCTCCCGGTGTTCGAAGTCGATACGTGGATCGACCAGGGTGTAGGTGAGGTCGCCGATCAGTTTCACCACCAGCCCCAGCAGGGTGAAGATGAACAGGGTGCCGAACACCACCGGGTAGTCGCGGTTGATCGCTGCTTCAAAACTCATCAGGCCCATGCCGTCGAGCGAGAAGATCACTTCCACCAGCAACGAACCAGTGAAGAAAATCCCGATGAAGGCCGAAGGGAAGCCAGCGATCACCAGCAGCATGGCGTTGCGGAACACATGGCCGTAGAGCACGCGGTGCCGGGTCAGGCCCTTGGCCTTGGCGGTGACGACGTACTGTTTGTTGATCTCGTCGAGGAAGCTGTTTTTGGTCAACAGGGTCATGGTCGCGAAGTTACCGATCACCAGTGCTGTCACCGGTAGCGCGATGTGCCAGAAGTAATCGCGGACCTTGCCCATCCAGCTCAATTCACTGAAGTTATTCGAGGTCAGGCCGCGCAGGGGGAACCAGTCCAGGTAGCTGCCGCCGGCAAACACCACGATCAGCAGGATCGCAAACAGGAACGCCGGGATCGCATAGCCGACGATGATCGCCGAACTGGTCCAGACATCGAAGTGGCTGCCGTGCCGGGTGGCCTTGGCGATTCCCAGCGGGATCGACACCAGGTACATGATCAGCGTGCTCCAGAGCCCGAGGGAGATCGACACCGGCAGCTTTTCCTTGATCAGGTCGATGACCTTGGCGTCCCGGAAGAAGCTGTCGCCGAAATCCAGGGTGGCGTAGTTCTTGATCATGATCCACAAGCGTTCCGGCGCCGACTTGTCGAAGCCGTACATGTGCTCGATTTCCTTGACCAGCGCCGGGTCCAGGCCCTGCGCGCCGCGATAGCTGGAACCGGCTACCGAGACTTCGGCACCGCCGCCGGCAATGCGGCTGGTAGCGCCTTCGAAGCCTTCGAGCTTGGCGATCATCTGTTCCACCGGGCCGCCGGGGGCGGCCTGGATGATCACGAAGTTGATCAGCAGAATGCCGAACAGGGTTGGAATGATCAGCAACAGTCGCCGAAAAATATACGCCAGCATCTTATTGCTCCATGCCCGCAGGATCGGCTTGTTCTTTGGTCAGCACTTCGATCGCAGGTTTAGCGTCGGGCTTGATCCACCAGGTGGAAATGCCCACGTCATTGGTCGGTGAGACTTTCGGGTGGCCAATGTGATTCCAGTAAGCCACGCGCCAGGTATCGATGTGCCAGTTGGGGATCACGTAGTAGCCCCATTGCAACACCCTGTCGAGCGCCCGAGTATGGGCTACCAGACTTTTGCGCGAGTCGGCGTTGATCAGCTCTTCGACCAGTTGATCGACTACCGGGTCTTTCAGGCCCATGTAGTTGCGGCTGCCGGGTTTGTCGGCGCTTTCGGACTTCCAGAATTCGCGCTGTTCGTTACCCGGTGAGCTGGACTGCGGGAAGCTGCCGACCATCATGTCGAAGTCGCGCGAGCGCACGCGGTTGATGTACTGCGACACGTCGACCCGACGAATCACCAGTTCGATCCCCAGGTCACTCATGTTGCGTTTGAACGGCAACAGCACCCGCTCGAACTCGGTCTGCGCCAGCAGGAATTCGATGCTGACCGGTTTGCCATTGGTATCGACCATCTTGTCGTCGACGATCTGCCAGCCGGCTTCCTGCAACAGTTGATAGGCCTTGCGCTGCTGGGTGCGGATCATTCCGCTGGCATCGGTCACCGGGTTCTGGAACGCTTCGCTGAAGACCTGCTCGGGGATTTTGCCTCTGAACGGATCGAGGATCGCCAGTTGGTCCTGATCCGGCAGACCGGTGGCGGCCATTTCCGAGTTTTCGAAGTAGCTGCGGGTGCGCGCGTAGGCGCCGTTGAACAGTTGCTTGTTGGTCCATTCAAAATCCAGCAACAGGCTCAGGGCCTGGCGCACACGCACGTCCTGGAATATCGGGCGGCGCAGGTTGAAGACAAAACCCTGCATGCCGGTGGGGTTACCGTTTGGGATCTGTTCCTTGATCAGGCGACCCTCGGTGACGGCCGGAATGTTGTAGGCGTTGGCCCAGTTTTTCGCGGTCATCTCCAGCCAGTAATCGAACTGTCCGGCCTTCAGCGCTTCCAGCGCGACGGTGTTGTCGCGGTAGTAATCGATGCTCATGGTGTCGAAGTTGTAAAAGCCCCGATTGACCGGAAGGTCCTTGCCCCAGTAGTCCTTGACCCGCTCATAGCGGATCGAACGTCCGGCCTTGACCTCACTGACCTTGTACGGGCCGCTGCCCAGCGGAATCTCCAGATTGCCCTTGCTGAAGTCGCGGTGTTCCCACCAGTGCTTGGGTAATACCGAGAGCTGTCCAAGGATCAGCGGCAGCTCTCGGTTGCTGGTGTGCTTGAAGGTGAACAGCACCCGCAACGGGTCCTCGGCGATCACGTTGTCGACGTCGCTATAGTAATCGCGATACAGCGGCGAGCCGCTTTTCATCAAGGTCTGGAAGCTGAACACCACATCCTCGGCGCGTACCGGGTGGCCGTCGTGGAACCGTGCCTCGGGGCGCAGGTAGAAGCGCACCCACGTGTTGTCTGGAGCTTTCTCGATCTTGCCGGCGATCAGGCCGTATTCGGTGACGGGTTCGTCAAGGCTCTGTCTGGCCAGCGTGTCATAGATCAGGCTGATATCGCCGGCGGGTACGCCCTTGCTGATGAACGGGTTGAGGCTGTCGAAGCCACCGGCGCCGGCCTGACGGAAGCTCCCACCCTTGGGCGCGTCCGGGTTCACGTAGTCGAAATGTTTAAAATCGGCCGGGTATTTCGGCGGCTCGTTGTACAGGGTCAAGGCGTGCTGCGGGGCAGCGTGGGCCGTGCAGGCTAGCCCCGCAAAGACCAGACCCAGCAGGGTACGCAAACGCATCATTGGGCTTTCTCCAAAGTCTTCAGCCACCACGCATTCAGCCCCAGGGAGTAGGGCGGTGTGGTGACGAAGGCGAACCGGTTGCGGTACGCCAGGCGATGATAATTGATATACCAGTTGGGGATGCAGTAGTGCTGCCACAGCAGCACCCGGTCCAGCGCTTTGCCGGCCGCCAGTTGCTCGTCGCGGGATTTTGCCGCGAGCAGTTGTTCCAGCAAATGATCGACCACCGGGTTGGCAACGCCCGCGTAATTCTTGCTGCCCTTGACCGAGGCCTGGCTCGAGTGGAAGTACTGCCACTGTTCAAGTCCGGGGCTGAGGGTCTGGTCGAGGGTCATCAGGATCATGTCGAAATCGAACTGGTCCAGACGCTGCTTGTATTGCGCACGGTCGACGGTGCGCAGGTGCGCGTCAATGCCGATACTGGCGAGGTTCTCGGCGTAGGGCTGGAGAATGCGCTCCAGGTTCGGATTGACCAGCAGGATCTCGAAACGCAGTGGCTGCCCGACAGCATTCTGCAGGCGCTGGCCATTGAGTTTCCAGCCAGCCTCGGCGAGCAAACCCAGCGCCCGGCGCAGGGTTTCCCGGGGGATGCCGCGGCCGTCGGTCTGCGGCAGGCTGAAGGGCTCGGTGAACAGCTTGGCGGGGAGCTGATCGCGGTAGGGCGAGAGCATCAGCCATTCATGGCCGACCGGTACGCCTGTGGCTGTGAACTCGCTGTTGGGGTAATAGCTCATGGCCCGTTTGTAGGCACCGCTGAACAGGGCGCGGTTGGTCCATTCGAAGTCGAACATCAAGCCCAGGGCTTCACGCACCTTGTCGTCGGCGAACGTACTGCGCCGGGTGTTCATGAACAGGCCCTGGGTCTGGGTTGGAATCTGGTGGTCGATCTGCGCCTTGATCACCTCGCCACGCCGCACGGCCGGGAAGCTGTAGCCATTGGCCCAGTTCTTGGCCTGGTGCTCGATGTAGATATCGAACTCGCCGGCCTTGAATGCCTCGAACGCCACGTCGCTGTCGCGATAAAACTCGACTTCAACGCGATCATAGTTGTACTTGCCGCGGTTGACCGGCAGGTCCTTGCCCCAGTAATCCTTGACCCGCTCGAACACCAGTTGCCGCCCCGGCTGAACCTCGGTGATGCGGTAAGGGCCACTGCCCAGCGGCGGTTCGAAGGTGGTCGCCTTGAAGTCGCGACCTTCCCAGTAATGCTGCGGCAACACCGGCAACTCGCCCAGGCGCTGGATCAGCAACGGATTACCGGCACGTTTGAACACGAAGCGGATGCGCTGTGGGTTCAGAATGTCGACCCGTTGCACTTCCTGAAGATTGGTGCGGTATTGCGGATGACCTTCCTTGAGCAGCAAGCGATAGGAAAACGCGACGTCGTAGGCGGTGATCGGCGTGCCGTCGTGAAAGCGTGCTTGTGGGCGCAGGTTGAACACTACCCAGCTGCGGTCTTCGCTGTATTCGACAGACTGGGCGATCAACCCGTAACTGGAGGCGGGTTCATCGCCGGACGGCGCGTACTGCCCCGTACCGACCATCAACGGTTCGTTCAGCTCGTTGATGCCGTACTGCAGAAAGTTCGGGGTTGCGACCGGGCTGGTGCCCTTGAAGGTGTAGGGGTTGAGCGTATCGAAGGTGCCAAACGCCATGACCCGCAATGTACCGCCCTTGGGCGCTTGCGGATTGACCCAGTCGAAGTGGGTGAATTTGGCCGGGTACTTGAGTGTGCCGAACTGCGCATAACCATGGCTTTCGCTGATCGTTGCGCTTGCGGGGAAGCTCAAGGCCAGACTGATTAGGAGCAGGAGGGGACGTATCAAGGCAGAGATCCGGTCCAGGCGGCTTGGGCTTTGTGGACCGTACAGTAACAGCTTGTATCGACAGGAAAAAGGTAGGGAATTAAAGCACTCAACAGGCGGCAATTCCTGTGGCGAGGGGGCTTGCCCCCGTTCGACGGCGCAGCCGTCGCAAATACGGCTGGCTCGATGTGCGGGGGTGAAGAATGTTTCAGGGCCGCTTCGCGGCCCAACGGGGGCAAGCCCCCTCACCACAAAAGCCCGGCCGCGGGCTGTCTTAACGCGGGGAAGAAACCGTCAGCACCTGCCCAGGTTTGAGGGCCTGGCCAACACGTGGGTTCCAGCGCTTGAGGTGTTGCATCTCAACGTTGAAGCGCTTGGCAACGATGTACAGCGAGTCGCCTTGCTTGACCTTGTATTGGGTCTGCTTCTTGTTGTTGGCCGCAACCACCGTGCTGATGCGTCCACCGCTACGCTTGCTCTTGCTGGTGTCTCGCATCACCAGGGTCTGGCCAACCTTGAGGTCCTTGCCGTTCAGCTTGTTCCAGTGTTGCAGGTCCTTGACCTCGACCTTGTTGGCCTTGGCGATCTGCGTCAGGTTGTCGCCGCGCTTGACCCGGTAGCTGCGCTTGAGCGTTGCCAGCTCGCGGTCGTCTGCACCTTCGAAAACCGGTTTGAGCGGACGCTGACTGATCAGCTCTTCGGGTTTCATGGTCGACAGGCTGGCGGTCAGCAACTGCGCCTTGGACGTCGGCACCAGTAAGTGCTGGGGACCGTCGATGGTGGTGCGTTGCTTGAAGGCCGGGTTGAGCTGGAACAGTTCGTCTTCGTCGATATTGGCCACCGCGGCAACCTTGGACAGGTCCATGCGCTGGTTGATTTCGACGACTTCAAAATAGGGTTGGTTGGCAATCGGGTTGAGGTTCACGCCATAGGCTTCTGGCGACAGCACGACTTGTGACAAGGCCAGCAGCTTGGGCACATAGGCCTGGGTTTCCGCCGGCAGTGGCAGGTTCCAGTAGTCGGTTGGCAGGCCGAGCTTTTCGTTGCGCTCGATGGCCCGGCTGACCGTGCCTTCACCGGCGTTGTAGGCCGCCAGGGCCAGCAGCCAGTCACCGTTGAACATATCGTGCAGGCGGGTCAGGTAGTCCATCGCCGCGATGGTCGATGCGGTAATGTCGCGACGGCCGTCGTAGAAGCGGGTTTGACGCAGGTTGAAGTAACGCCCGGTGGACGGGATGAACTGCCACAGGCCGACCGCATCGGCGCGCGAATAGGCCATCGGGTTGTAGGCGCTTTCAATCACCGGCAACAGCGCCAGTTCCAGCGGCATGTTGCGTTCTTCAAGGCGTTCGACGATGTAATGAATGTACAGGCTGCCACGTTCGCTGGCGCCTTGCAGAAACGATGGATTGCTGGCGAACCACAGGCGCTGTTGCTCGATGCGCGGGTTGACGCCCAGCCCGTCCTGCAACTGGAAGCCCTGGCGCATGCGCTCCCAGACGTCCTGCGCGGCTTGTGGGCTTGGTTTCTCGTTGAGCCAGATAGGTTTTTGTTTGGTCCGGGTGGGAAGCGTATGTGCCACGTCGGTTTGTGGCACCTGACTGGTGCTTTGGCAGCCCGCCAGGGTGGCGGACACAGCCACCGCGATGGCTTGAGCCAAGCGGGTCAATGCGTCTGAATTGATGGATTTACGAATAGATGACGACATTGGCTGGAAGTTAGTTCCGGGCAAAAATGTCGGGCGATTCTAGAAAGCGTACGGGGTGCGGTCAACCATTCAGAATTTTTGGACCAATAGTGGCCCTCTCTAGAACGTATCTTTCCACGCTCGAAGAGCCGCAAAAACCTCACTCGGAGCCCGGTTATCCTGGCCATTCCGTTCGTCTACTTTTTCTTTAACAGATGTTTCGCCAGTACGCAGAAAAGGGTTGGTAAGTTTCTCCAGCGCCAGGGTCGACGGTAGCGACATGCTACCCGACTCGCGTAATTGGGAGACTTTCTCGAGACGCTCGGCAATGTCCGGGTTGTTCGGCTCGACAGCCGCGGCAAAGCGCAGATTGCTCAGGGTGTATTCGTGGGTGCAGTACACCAGCGTGTCTTCGGGCAACGCGGCCAGGCGGCTGAGGGAGTGGTGCATTTGTGCCGGCGTGCCTTCGAACAGGCGTCCGCAACCGGCGGCGAACAGGGTGTCGCCACAGAACAGCAGCCCCTGATGGTAGTAAGCGATATGACCCAGTGTGTGGCCCGGCACCGCATACACGTCGAACTCTAAGCCGAGTACGCTGACGCGATCATTATCGTTGAGGGCGATGTCACGTCCGGGGATGTTTTCGCTGGCCGGGCCGTAGACGGTGGCGCCCGTCGCTTTTTTGAGTCGCTCGACGCCGCCGACGTGATCATGGTGGTGATGGGTGACCAGGATGTCGCTGAGCTGCCATCCCGGATGCATGGCCAACCAGGCCTGCACGGGGGCGGCATCACCCGGATCGACCACGGCGCAGCGCTGGCTGCGGTGATCCTGTAACAACCAGATGTAGTTGTCGGTGAAGGCGGGAAGGGCACTGATCTGTATCATCGCAGGATTCGCCAAGCGGAAAACAATGGTGCATCTTAGAGCTTCTTGGCGAGTTGGAGAATGCAATGACCGATAAAGCGTTCGCTCAGGCTGATCCTGACTGGCTGGCATTGATCAGCGCCGCTCGCGAGTGGCTGTCAGGTCCCATCGGCCAATTTTTGTTGAATGAAGAACGCCGGATGCTCGAAGACGAACTGGGGCGTTTCTTTGGTGGGTATCTGGTGCATTACGGTCCTTCGGCCGAAGCGCCACCGGCGGCGAAGCAGGTGCAGCGCAATGTCCGTCTGGGAGCGCCGCTGCCGGGTGTGGAAATAGTCTGCGAAGAACAGGCCTGGCCGATCAGTGAGCACGCCGCCGACGTGGTGGTGATGCAACACGGTCTGGATTTCTGCCTGTCGCCGCACGGTCTGCTGCGTGAAGCCGCCAGCGCGGTGCGTCCCGGCGGGCACTTGCTGATTGTCGGGATCAACCCCTGGAGCAGTTGGGGGCTGCGCCACATGTTTGCGAGCGACGCCATGCGCAAGGCGCGCTGCATTTCGCCGTCGCGGGTCGCCGACTGGCTCAACCTGCTGGGGTTTGCACTGGAGAAACGCCGCTTCGGGTGCTATCGTCCGCCGCTTGCGTCCCCGGCGTGGCAAGCCCGCTTGGCCGGTTGGGAACGCAAGGCCGGTGACTGGCAGCTGTCCGGTGGCGGTTTCTATTTATTGGTGGCGCGCAAGATCGTCGTCGGCTTGCGACCGGTCCGCCAGGTGCGCCGCGAGCCTATGGGCAAGTTGATCCCGCTGCCGATGGCCAAGGTCAATCGACGCCACAGCGAGCCGTAATAAGCATTTTATTTTCCCGGCCGGGCTTGCCCGGCCTTGGGCGTTGTCGATCATTGATCGGCAGCCACAGACATTTTCTGGATAGGTTGGCATGAGCGATAGCGTAGAACTCTTCACCGACGGCGCCTGCAAGGGCAATCCTGGCCCCGGCGGCTGGGGCGCACTGCTGGTGTGCAAGGGCGTTGAAAAGGAACTCTGGGGCGGCGAAGCCAATACCACCAACAACCGTATGGAACTGATGGGTGCGATTCGTGGCCTTGAAGAGCTCAAGCGTTCTTGCGACGTATTGCTGGTCACCGACTCGCAATACGTGATGAAAGGCATCAACGAATGGATGGTCAACTGGAAGAAGCGCGGCTGGAAAACTGCTGCGAAAGAGCCAGTGAAGAATGCTGATCTGTGGAAGCAGCTCGACGAGCAGGTCAACCGCCACAACGTTACCTGGAAGTGGGTACGCGGCCACGTCGGGCATCCCGGTAACGAACGCGCCGACCAGTTGGCCAACCGTGGCGTCGACGACGTTCGGGGCTACAAGCAGGACTGACGCGCCGGGTCACCACGAACGCACAGGGCGATCATTTCGGATCGCGCGTACGCAAGGCTTCGATCATTTTCAGGCAATGATTCAATCCCGGCGAGACATCGCCGACGCGCTGGCTCAGGATGATCGGCGATGTGGCATTGGTTTCCAGTACCGGCGTGAAACCAATGTCGTCGCGATGCAGCAACTGTACCGAGGCCGGCACCAGCGTGACGCCGATACCGGCGCCCACCAGGCCAATGGCGGTTTGCAGTTCGTTGGTCCATTGCGCGACCTTGATGCTCACCCCGTAGGACTCGAACAGCGCGATCACATGGTCGGCATAGCTGGGGCGGGGATTGCCGGGATACAGCACGAACGGTTCATTGGCCAACTCGGTGAGGCTGATGGGGCCGGCCAAGAGTGGATGGCCAGCGGGCAGGGCAGCCACCAGACGGTCTTCATTCAAAACGGTTTGAATGATTGCCGGGTCATCGATACGAATCCGCCCGAAGCCAACGTCGATACGTCCCGCCTTGAGCGCTTGCACCTGTTGCAGCGTGGTCATTTCCGACAGGCCGAGCTCCAGTTCCAGCGACTCGTTGCTGCGCAGTCGGCGAATCAGTTCGGGCAACACGCCATAGAGGGTCGAAGGGGCAAAACCGATACCCAGCCAGGTCTTTTCACCCAGGCCGATACGTCGGGTGTTGTCGCAGACCTTGCTCAGTTGCTCAAGCAGGGCGCTGGAGTGCTCAAGGAAAAACCGCCCGGCTTCGGTCAGACGCAATGGCCTGCCACGTTCCAGCAACATCACCCCGAGTTCATCTTCCAGTTGCTGGATCTGCCGGCTCAAGGGAGGCTGAGCGATGTGCAGGCGTTCGGCGGCGCGGGTGAAATTCAGGGTTTGACCCAGCACCTGGAAGTAACGCAGATGACGCAGCTCCATGAGCCCTCCACAGTCGACGATGGTGAATACCTTTAAGGTATCGATCCAGACCAATTCTATATTGGAACCTTGAAAAAAGCCGTACGAGAATCCGTCACAGAACTTCAAGAACCTGACGGGTATCGACATGCTTTCTTCTGCCATTGAATCGATCGATACGATCATCGTCGATCTGCCGACCATCCGCCCGCACAAGCTGGCGATGCACACCATGCAGAACCAGACGCTGGTGATCATCCGCGTACGTTGCGCCGACGGTATCGAAGGCATCGGCGAATCGACCACCATCGGTGGCCTGGCCTACGGCAATGAAAGCCCGGACAGCATCAAGACCAACATCGACAAGCACTTTGCGCCGCTGCTGCTGGGACAGGATGCTTGCAACAT
Source organism: Pseudomonas sp. CVAP#3 (assembly GCF_018986375.1). Lineage (NCBI taxonomy): Bacteria > Pseudomonadati > Pseudomonadota > Gammaproteobacteria > Pseudomonadales > Pseudomonadaceae > Pseudomonas > Pseudomonas sp. CVAP#3. The sequence goes on along the minus strand of NZ_JAHMSC010000004.1, from coordinate 3,462 downwards.
CAATGCGGCGATGTTGCGCCTGGAGCGCAGTATTCGCGGCAATACCTTTGCCAAATCCGGCATCGAAACCGCTTTGCTCGATGCTCATGGCAAACGCCTTGGGCTGCCGGTCAGTGAGTTGCTCGGTGGCCGTGTACGCGACTCGTTGCCAGTGGCCTGGACGCTGGCCAGCGGTGATACCGCCAAGGACATAGCTGAAGCCGAGCAGATGCTCGACCTGCGTCGTCACCGGATCTTCAAGTTGAAGATCGGTGCCGGCGAAGTCGACCGCGACCTGGCTCACGTCATTGCGATCAAAAAGGCCTTGGGCGACCGCGCCAGCGTGCGCGTCGACGTCAACCAGGCCTGGGACGAAGCGGTGGCGCTGCGAGCCTGCCGGATTCTCGGTGGTAATGGTATCGACCTGATCGAACAGCCGATCTCGCGCAACAACCGTGCCGGCATGGTGCGCCTCAACGCGATGAGCCCGGCACCGATCATGGCGGACGAGTCGATCGAGTGCGTGGAAGATGCGTTCAACCTGGCGCGTGAAGGCGCGGCTTCGGTGTTTGCGCTGAAGATCGCCAAAAATGGCGGCCCCCGCGCGGTGTTGCGTACTGCGGCGATTGCCGAAGCGGCAGGCATCGGCCTGTACGGCGGCACCATGCTTGAAGGCGGGATCGGCACGCTGGCCTCGGCCCATGCCTTCCTCACGTTGAACGAGCTGAGTTGGGACACCGAGCTGTTCGGCCCGTTGTTGCTGACCGAAGACATCCTCAGCGAGCCGCCGGTTTACCGCGATTTCCATTTGCATGTTTCCCAGGCCCCCGGCCTTGGCCTGAGCCTGGACGAAGAGCGGCTGGCGTTTTTCTGCCGCGACAAAACCTCCACTGCCATTTATTCCGCCTGAGGAGAACAGCATGTTGTTTCACGTAAAGATGACCGTGAACCTGCCGGTCGATATGGACCCGGAGCGCGCCGCTCGGCTCAAGTCCGACGAAAAGGCCCTGGCCCAGCGCCTGCAACAGCAGGGCAAGTGGCGCCATTTGTGGCGTATCGCCGGGCTTTACGCCAACTACAGCGTGTTCGACGTCGACAGCGTGCAGGAACTGCACGACCTGCTGATGCAACTGCCGCTTTACCCCTACATGGCTATCGAAGTGAACGCGATGTGCAGGCATCCTTCCTCTATTCATGAGGATGATCGCTGAGCCGTTGCCTGCCAGTTCTGTACTCTAATAAATACAAGATGAGGATTAATCATGAACGCCAAAATTTCCCATACTGCCAGCGCCCAGAAGTTTCTCGAAGAAGCCAGTGGCCTGCTCAACGACGCTGGCAACCCGCGCGCCAAAGCGCTGATCTACCGCATCCTGCGTGACTCGGTGAACATCATCGAAGACCTCGAAGTGACCCCGGAAGAGTTCTGGAAAGCCGTCAACTACCTGAACGAACTGGGCGCGCGCCAAGAAGCGGGCCTGTTGGTTGCAGGCTTGGGCCTGGAACACTACCTGGACCTGTTGATGGATGCCGAAGACGCGCAGGCCGGTAAAACCGGTGGCACCCCGCGCACCATCGAAGGCCCGCTGTATGTCGCCGGTGCACCGCTGTCCAACGGTGAAGCACGGCTGGACGACGGCGTTGATCCGGGCGTGGTGCTGTTCATGCAGGGCCAGGTCAAGAATACCGAAGGCCAGCCACTGGCCGGCGCCGTGGTGGATGTCTGGCACGCCAATACCGGCGGCACCTATTCGTACTTCGATGGCAGCCAGTCTGAATTCAACCTGCGTCGCCGGATCGTCACCGATGCCGAAGGTCGCTATCGTTTTCGCAGCATCGTGCCGTCGGGCTACGGCTGCCCACCGGACGGTCCGACCCAGCAGCTGCTCGATCAATTGGGTCGTCATGGCCAGCGTCCGGCGCACATCCACTTCTTCATCTCGGCGCATGACCATCGCCACCTGACCACCCAGATCAACCTGGACGGTGACAAGTACCTGCACGACGATTTCGCCTACGCCACCCGCGACGAACTGATCGCCAAAATCACCTTCAGTGACGATCAGCAACGTGCACGTGAGCATGGTGTCAGCGGACGTTTTGCCGAGATCGAATTCGATTTCACCCTGCAGTCGTCGGCGCAACCGCAAGAGCAACATCGTCACGAGCGAGTGCGCGCACTGGAAGACTGATCAGCGCGGGCCCAGGCCACGGGATAACTGACCGTTTATCTCGTGGTCTTCCGCTTTGTCGCGGCTCGCATAGAATGGCCAGGCCTGATTTTCCTGGGGTGCGTGCCCAATAGCGCCCGCACCGCAGCCGATAATTACAATTAGAGTGAGCGGTTATGCAAGCGCATCTATTGAGTGAGCGCAGCAGAGTGTTTGAGCAGGCCGATCCCTATGCGGTGTCGGGCTACGTCAATCAGCACGTGGGCAACCATTGCATCCGCTTACCCAGAAGCGGCAACCCTCAGGCCAGTCTCAATCACCGTAAATTCGCCAGCCTCGACCTGTGCCGTATCAGCTATGGCGGCAGTGTGCGGGTGACCTCGCCAGCGCTGGAAACCCTCTACCACTTGCAAGTGCTGTTACGCGGAAACTGCTTGTGGCGCGGTCATCGGCAGGAACACTACTTTGCGCCCGGTGAGTTGCTGCTGATCAACCCGGACGATCCGGTGGACCTGACGTACTCCGACGATTGCGAAAAATTCATCGTGAAAATGCCCGCCAGCCTGCTCGAATCGGTGTGCCAGGAGCAACGCTGGTTGCACCCGGGGCAGGGCGTGCGGTTTCTCGAGAACCGCTACCAACTGGATGAGCTTGAAGGCTTCGTCAATCTGCTGGGCATGGTTTGCCAGGAAGCTGAAGCGACCGAGCGCATGCCCCGTGTTCAGGAGCATTACGCGCACATTGTCGTGAGCAAGATGCTCAGCCTGATGAAAACCAACGTCAGGCGCCTCGGTCTCGGTTCGCAGTCAGCGAACTTCGAGTTGATCGCCGACTACATCGAACGCAACCTCAAGCAGGACATTTGCAGCGAAGAGCTGGCGCGTCAGGCACAGATGAGCCTGCGTTCGCTGTATGGGTTGTTTCAGCGCAATGCGGCCACCACCCCAAAAAACTACATCCGGCAGAAAAAGCTCGAGCGGGTCAATGCTTGCCTGGGCGACCCGACCTGCACAGTGCGCAATGTGACCGAACTGGCCATGGATTACGGCTTTTTGCACTTGGGGCGATTCTCCGAAAGCTACCGCAAGCAGTTCGGCGAATTGCCGTCGGACACCCTCAAGCGCCGGCACTGACCTCGGCGTGATCGTTCCCACGCTCGGCGTGGGAATGCCTCACTGGACGCTCTGCGTCCGCTTCGGCATGTGACGCGGAGCGTCACTGGCTGCATTCCCACGCAGAGTGAACTGACCCCCAAATGTTGGACACAACCTTTGGGGGTGTCATGGGGAAGTACACAGAGCAAGCAAAACTC
>NZ_JAHMSC010000040.1:0-4792 GCF_018986375.1 Pseudomonas sp. CVAP#3 | reverse complement strand
CCAGCGGGAGCAAGCTCCCTCGCCACAACTGCGGTTGTGCCTGAAACATCGGCTTAAGTGAACAGCATTGCGCACAAGACGGGCTTTGTTGATGTTTGAGGGTGTAGAGGGTACGCACAAGATGGGCGAACCAGAATTCATTGACTCTCTGGCACAGATTGCCGTGCCCGCAACACGACGATCCCTGGGGTCTTCGCGATGTAGTCCTTGAAGGGAGAGTCTACGACTTCCCGGTTCTTTTTCTTCGAAGAGGCATTGCGCAGAACGGGCCCTTCGTCCTTGTTGATAAAGAACCCGGTATGGGTAACGTCGAGGCCGGCGAGTTGGGTGTAGATGCCAACGTAATCGCCAGTCTGCAAACGGCTGATCACATGGTCGTTAACAAACGCGCTGGGGATATAGGTAATCGTGCGCTCGGTCATGGGCACACCCGGCAAGTAAGCGCTGCCATCGGCTTTTCGATTGAGGCGCTTAACCACGGTTACCGCATGAGGGCTGATTTGCGCGGTGACGTCGTCGGCAAGTTTTTGCTCGGCCTGCGACCAGTCGGTGAAGAAGTGCCGGCGATGCAGGAAATCGAGATTGCCGTTCACATAACGCGTCTGAATGAGGTTTTTGAAGAAGTCCGCTTCATTGTTGGACTTTCTCAGCGCTTCGACGTAATCCAGATAGGTGAAACAGTCCAGGCCCCTGAAGTCGACGACCAATGCTTCCGGCGTGGTAGCAGAGCCCTGCAACCTGTTCGCGGAATAGGGCCGTCCCAAAAACTCCCGTGAAATCAGATTGTTCATCTGCCCTATATCTTCGGGATTGATCGCTGAGCGTTCTTTGAGCAGGGCATCCAGTTTGCTGGCGGTATAACCATCCATGTTCAGTGGGGCGTGCCCATTTGCGGAGGCTACGTTCTCCACTGCTTTCGTTTTCTCGACGGGCAGCCCAGTCCCGCACGCTGTCAGCATGGATACCAAAAGAAATACAGCAGACCTGCGCATTCGAGTTTCCATCGTTTTCGGCTGTTACGTCGTAAATGGTAATGTTTATTGATAGGTTTGTGGGGATTTTGAGACTGCCGGGGAAAGTTCAAAGCATTTTTTTAGGGAAATACCGACTGGGTACTTCGCCCAGTACTCGACGGAAAACACTGGTGAAGGCACTCGGGCTGCTATAGCCCAGATCAGTTGCCACCCGCGTAATTGCCTCTCCGTTACCCAAACGCACCACGGCCGCCAACAGACATGCCTGCTGACGCCATTCGACAAAGCTGATACCGGTTTGTTGGCGAAACAGCCGGGTAAATGTACGGCGGCTCATCCCGACTTGCCGGGTCATTTCATCAATTCCGGTTTCCAGCGACGGTTGCTCCAGCAGCTTTCGACAGACGTGCACCAGCCGTGGTTCGCTCGGAAGAGGCGCATTGAGCGATAAGGGCGACATGCCGGCTATTTCGTGGAGCAGCAAGGTCATCAAATGTCCGTCCAGATCTTCCTTGGCATACAGTGCCGGAACGTCCATGGCCCGGATCAGCAGTTGTTTGAGCAATGCCGAGACGCCGAATACCTGGCAGTGCGCAGGCAGACTGAGCCGAGCGGCGGCGCGGTTACGGATGTAGGTATTAAGCATGGTCACCGGTCCGCTCATGCTCATCTCATGGGGGACGCCCGCCGGTACCCAGATAGCTCTTTGTGGGGGCACGACCCAGTTGCCCTGGCGAGTGAATACCGTGATGACGCCACAGGCGGCGTAGGCAAACTGGCCACGTCGGTGCGTATGCAGAGCAAAGTGTTGGCCATCCAGATAGTTATTGGCCGTGACCACTGCATCGCGGGGAGTGTTTTCGTAGGGATCTATTTCAGTTTCGCGCATGGCCCGAATTTAATGATCTATGACCTGATAGTGCAAGCGAGCCATTGCTCCTATTACGCATAGTGGGGCCGTGGTTGGGGCATACAGCCGCCGGCCCGGCATTCTGGAAATAGAACCTCATGCAGAAAAAACACCTGACCTTGGCCGTGTTAGTGACGGCTGTCTGGGGCCTGAACTTTCCCATCACCAAACTGGGTCTGGCGGCTATTGATCCGCTGCTGCTGACGGCTCTTCGCTTTGCGCTGGCGGCGTTGCCGTGGGTGTTTTTTGTCCGGCGGCCGTCGATCGCCATGGGTTGGTTGGCCGCCTATGGATTGATTTTCGGGGTCGCGATGTGGGCGTTGATCAACCTGGGCATCGAACTGGGTGTGCCACCAGGGACCGCTGCCCTGTTGATTCAGTTCAGTGCATTTTTTACTTTGGGTTGGGGGGTGTTGCTGTTTCGCGAGCAATTGAGCCTTGGACAGACTCTTGGGATGGGGCTCGCAGCGCTGGGTTTGATCAGCATTATTTTCAGCAGCCCGGGCCAGGCAACGACAGTGGGTTATGGTTTGTTGCTGGTGAGTGCATTTAGCTGGAGTGTCGGCAACATCATCATCAAACAGTCCAAGGTCCGTGAAATGTTTGCTTTTGTGGTGTGGGCCAGCCTGTTCCCGCCGATCCCCTTACTGGCGCTCACCTGGCTGGCGCACGGTTCCGCTCCGTTTACCTCCTTGGTCGCACACCTTGAATGGGTGTCAGTGTTCTCGCTGTTGTTTCAAGTCTACGCGGCGACGCACTTCAGTTATTGGGGCTGGAATCTATTGCTGCGGGAGTACCCGGTTTCCAGGGTGGCACCGCTGTCTTTGCTGATACCGGTATTTGGCGTCGCAGGCTCGATGCTGATGCTCGGGCATCGGGTTGATTTCAACGAAGGGATTTCGATTGCGTTGATTCTATCGGCGCTCGCAGTGGGGTTGATGAAGGGGCGCGAGCGGGTGCGGATTGCACAGGCGGGTGAATAGGGGCGGGGGAGCTGGCGATGTTTGAACGAGCGCCATGAAAGACAGAACACCGTTTCTGGGCTCCCATTTCGGTAGGTCAGGTGTCTCGACACAATCGCACCTGACGAAAACGTGCCGCTACGAATCTGAGCTAGCCAAGCTCCAGCGCCTACCCCAGTTCATGGCCCAGTAGATCAATCAGATGATCCATGGTGACGCGAACAGCGGGGGAGCGCCGTACGTCAGCATGAACAGACATCCAGATATCCCGCGCTATCGGTTCGTCATCAAGCTCAATCTTGGCCAGCGCCGTGTCTCGATCAGCGAGAAAACAGGGAAGTATCGCCACGCCGATGCCTGCTCGTGCGGCAGCTAGCTGCGTTGCGACATCGCTACTTTGAAGCACGAAGGGGCGCCCATCTGCAAAGCGTTGTATCCAGCGCTGTTGGGGTATTTGATGGAGTGCCTCCTCAAAGCCAATGAATGTCCAGGTCGGTGAGGGCCTCAACGCATACGCCGGGCTGGCATAGAGGCCGAGCTTCATTGAGCCTACCTTGCGAACAATGCGACCGGCTGTTTCAGGTCGTACGAACCCGATGGCGACGTCCGACTCCCCCTTTTCAAGCGAAGCAACACCTGAGGCCGCGCTGAGAATGACCTTGAGTGCCGGGTAGTGCGAGCGCAAGCGGGTAAGACTCGGTGCTATCAATTCACTAGCCAGAATTGGGAGGGCGCTCAGTCTCACGGTCCCTGACAAAGGAGCCGTACCACGTGCATGACGGCCTATCGCATCGGTGATGGCTTCCATTGGCATGGCAATCGCGGCCAGCGCCAAGCCGTCCTCCGTGAGTCGCGATGAGCGTGGCAGACGCTCCACCAGTTTCATCCCGAGAGATGTCTCAAGGGCCGTAATACGTCGGCCCACTGTTGCGTGATCGACGCGTAACTCTTTCCCCGCGGCAGTGAATGAGCCGAGGCGAGCAACGACAACAAAATGGTGCAGATCTTGCCAATTCATCATGAGTGCAATTTCGCACACTTGAGTTGCGCCAGCACGCGTTTTCCGGTTTTTCCCGTAACCCTATAGTCCCTGCATGCATCATCAGGCTTACCGCCCTGTGAGCAAATACGGGAAGACAATCATGATTTTGTTCTACGCGGCTGGGGCCAGTTCCCTCGCTCCTCATATTCTCCTGCGTGAAGCAGGCGCCTCCTTTTCGCTTGAGAAAGTTGATCTGATGAGTAAGCAGTGGTCCGGCGGAGATTACGACCTGATCAATCCGAAGTCGTACGTGCCGACCCTGAAAACAGACGATGGGGCGATCCTGACCGAGTGTGCCGTCATTCTTCAGTACATCTCGGATCAGCACTCGGAGCGCAATCTTCTCCCGGCGCAGGGGCGTTTTGAGCGCTATCGCGCATTGGAATGGCTTGGCTTCATTTCGACTGAGGTACACAAGAACTTCATCACGCCCGAGCGGCATGGCGGGGTCAGCGCAAACTTTCTGGCGAAGACGATCGAAGGGCAGAGCGCGACGCGGCGCTTGGTTTCGCCACGGCTAGCGTATGTCGATCATAAGCTGCGCGAGAGGGATTATCTGATGGGGGACGGGTTTTCCGCCCCTGACGCCTATCTGTTCACAATGCTAACGTGGGCCAAGCGATTAGAAATTGATCTATCGGCATGGGAAAATTTGCAGGCCTATTTCCAAAGGGTCAGTGCAAGGTCGGCAGTGGGCGATGCATTGAAGGTTGAAGGGCCTCCACATTCTTTGCGTCCTTTACATAACGTTTCCCCCTAACCGCTCCCGGCGAGGGCGCTTACGCGCAACGCGCCATGCCTGGCGCACGTATAAAAAAGCTCGCATTTGCGGCAATGCTGTTCACTTAAGCCGATGTTTCAGGCACAACCGCAGTTGTGGCGAGGGAGCTTGCTCCCGCTGGGG
>NZ_JAHMSC010000039.1:0-4872 GCF_018986375.1 Pseudomonas sp. CVAP#3 | reverse complement strand
CAAAAGACAATGTTCGCACCTTGAATTTTGCGCCACCTCCGTGAGGTGGGGAGGCCGGCTAGATGATTCTCAGATTTATTTATTGATAAACGATTTTAGTCGTCGTCCCATCCTGTATAAGGTTTACACCTGTTTCAGGAGTAGACATTGCCGGGTTTTGTTGTCGTAAATAAATCTTTCCCCTTTTTTGTTCTTTTTTGTTACAGCCCGGAAGAACTATTGAGTGATGTGGATATGATTGTTCGAGAACTTGGGCGAGAAGAGCCTGTGCAGGTGTTTGGGATTTACTGGATAGAGAACGAGCGCTTTTACTGGGTCATTCCTTATGATGGTTACGGTGGCCTGATGGCACTCAGTGATAGAGAGGTCAATGTTGTTGACTCTTCTTTGTCAAGTGATCTCATCCTCTGCAAGGATGGGGATGGGCGTGACATGATTCTGCACTGGGCAGCGGAAGATTTGATTGAAAAACTCGTGGAGCGTGATCCACTAGCAATGGTCGAGTTCTTAGGGCGCATAAAAAACTGATAGGGGAAAAGGGGACACCCATTAGCCGGTCCTACGTCAAGATCCAAAGCCAACCCGCCCTGCTTTTTTAACGGCAGGGTGTCCCCTTTTTTGTAGCGCACTCTCTGCACTGCCGCCCGATGTACTGGACGCATTGGGTGATTTTACGAAGGAAGCAACGAAATTTGATGAGAAGGTCAAGTCGTGCATAGAAGACCACACCTGCAAAGTGTCCTCTTCCAGCAATTGGAGGCCTGGTCAGACGGTTGAACTGGGTGAGTCCATTATCAATGATTTGCCTCGAAACGCTGGTGAAGCTTCGCTCGATCAAGTTGTAAAAGTCCTAAAACTCACCCACGAGTTTCCGGCAGAGCAAATTCAGGCCATTGCTCTGACTGTTCAGGCAGTGATGGGGCCGCTCAAAATGGTGGTGAGCGTTGCTGCCAACGCCGCGATCAAGCAAACCGTTGGTGACAAGATAGATGAGATCAAAGAAGCGGCTGCGATCGAGCTGGCCGCGAAAGTCGTTGATCGAACACCTGAGTTTATGGCCGAGGAGCACGCCAAGGCTAAGAAGGAGCCTGTCGACGGGTTGGCCGGTGACAAGTATGTATTGGCCAGCGAGTTCCTTATCGATGCGATTCTGGGCGAAGTCAAATCTCTGGGCATGAAGGCGGGCGGTAGAATCATTCAGGTGACGGGGGAAAAGCCGTCTCCGGAGGAGGTACTGGGTGGAGCTCATAGAGACACGAGTAAGCCTGTCAATGACAAGCTAGACTCAGGAAAAGGGGACACCCATTTTTTAATGGGCAGACTGGAAAATCAGCGAATTTAAGTAATTTTAATACATTGCAGTTATTGAGGACTAACTAATGATCACCTATGAGTATGCTTTAGGGCGAGCGAAGGAATATTTGAAAGACTCTGAGGTTCCTTTGCAAATAACACATGAAGGAGAGTTTTCTGGTGGATGGTTTTTTTGCTATCAATCAGAAGAGTATTTAAAAGCCGGAAATCCATCGGCTCAGCTTGCTGGAAATGGTCCGTTTATAATTGATAGGCAATCTGGAAAACTCCATGTGCTAGGGACTGCCAAACCCTTAAAAGAATATCTTGATGACTACGTAAGAAAAAACGCGGGGGAATAGGTTTAATCTAATGGTGCAAAAGCAACTGCCACGGTTGGAGATCAAGCAGCTTCTACACTTTCGAAGAACTTTGGCGCTGCCGCAGAAAAGGCTGAGTTGAAATCTTTAACCGTAAGAGCTATAGATGATAAAACAGGACTTCCGAAAAACTATTACTGGGAGTCAGGTATGAAGTCTATTAAGGAGAAAAAATAGATGATCATCGGAGGGTATACCCTTAGTCCTGAGCATGGCAGATCGCAAATCCCTCTCATTGATCAGCCGACCATGGAAGATGTAAGGTCCATTATATGTGGATATAGTAAAGTCGACGGCGTCGCTTCGTTGTCTATTTCCCCGGCACCTGAAGCCGGACCTTACGAAATCAATCTTTATGCTGATTCTGGAAATTATATTCTGATGCTGAACCAATACCTTGATGATGGTGAGCATGTTGTGCGTACTCTTAATAATACGTCGACTGGAGCAAAATTGGTTGATGTTCTGGGCGATTACTATCCGGCGAGTTTTGTCACAAGAAATATAGATATCGTTATTTCTTGTTTTCAAGAATTTTTGAGGTCCGGTGATGTAAGCTTTACAGTGTTGAATGCTTAAAGTAAAAAAGTATGCACGTAATGGGTGTCCCCTTTTTGCTGTACTACTGGCAAGCCGCCGCAGCCTCCAAAGGGGCTTTCAAAAGCAGAACGAAAGCAGTGGATTAGAGAGCGTACGCACATTGAGCAGGTGGATTAAGTAATGGGTAATTTCATACATGTTGTTTTGTCGTGCTTACCTTTGAGTATTGAAAGTATTTTTTGGGATGGTGATAGCCTGTTGTTGTCTTCAGGGGGGTGGTACTTCAGAACTGAAAGCGCATGGCGTGTATCTAGAGAGGGGGAAATGCAGTTTGCTTGTTGGGATGAGGATGCCGGTGATTTGATTAACGGGCTGGCAGGGTTGTCTGTGGTAGGAGTCGATTGGGTTATAGGTGGTCAGCCGATCGACCCATCTATGAAGTTGTCAGATGGTCGTAAACTCGATGTGTTCTGCTCAACTTCTATTGATCCGTGGGTTATGAGTCTTCCGGATGGCAGTATTTATGTAGGTAATTCGTAGGTGTCAATGGTATTGAAAATACTCCAGGGAAGCACGTACTAAGCGAAAAGGGGACCGTCGTCGAAAATAAATTTGTCCCCTTTTTGTCACAAAAGCTGGGATCAAAGACGTGCCAGTCAATGTGCATAGCGTGACTAAGGAAGAGGCAGACCAACTTATGCGAGAGGCTGCTGAAGCTCGGGTGAGATACTAGTTTATGAGGCAGTTAGTATGAATGATGTATTTCTTTTCGTAGAGCTTCAGTGCCAATTGGTGTTTGCGTTCGCAGAGCTACATCCCAACGCAAAGGATTTGAAATGGCTTCTCGATTTTCCTCAGAGTGGAGAAATGATAGTTGATGGTGTTCAGTGGCGATTTGTTAAGCATGGTGCAGGATTGCGTTTTGAGAAAACGTCATGCGAGCCGCATTGGGTTGTGGACGTACATAAGTTCTTTGGTGAGCCAAAAAGAATCGATGAATGGCGGCTAATTAAGTTTCTAGAGTCGTGTGGGAAATGTGTAGATAGGAGAAAGGTTTCATCATTATTAATAGAAATGTGCTTGGAAGGTCATTTGATTGATCTCGGCAGTGGGCAGTACTTTTTTGTCGGGTAGTTGTCGGTGCAAAAGCAACTCCGTCCGGTTTGGTTTCTGGAGAAACTGGAGTTGTAGGTACTGGTAAAGCTGCGGCCAACGATGCGAGTTTCGACGGTGCAAAAGGACATGCGACCGACTTACTGTCTGGTGAAACAAAAGTAGTAGGTGATGGTGCACCAGCGGCTAACGATGCGAGCTTTACAGGCGTAATAGGGGACATCCATTAGCCTGTCTCGAGTCAAGGCTAATAGGTGTCCCCTTTTTAGTGCAGATTGTTTGCGGCTTGGAAGGCTCCACCATTGTACCCACTCTGAAAAAGAGCCTTCCTCTCAAATAAATCGTACCCCGCGATGAGGTACATGGTTATCGCGGGGTACGGCGTTAAGCACCATCGTTTTGCAAGACTCTGCACGCAAGGCCTGAGGCTCAGTGGGTCCTTCCCCCGCAACGTGCGGGAACAGTGTGTGCGTTACTTCAGTGCTGCGCCCGTATCTGGCGCCCCAACACATCCATCACATCACAACCGTCCCGCAGCAGCATGGCCGCTGCGTGGGCGATTTGCTGCACGTCTGCGCCTTTGGCGTGGGCAATGTCGAGGCTGGCCAGGCTTTCCATCATCTGCGTGACCGCCAGAAACCGTGCAGCGGCGTTACTGTGCAGCACATCCAGCGGTGCTTGGGTGGCGACCAGCAGCACCGGGATGTCGCAATCGTTGTTGGTCATCGGCATGTGTGGGTTCATGCGTCATCCTCCGGTTGGGCGGCGTGCAGTCCGTCGATCGACGCCTGGACCAATGATCGGGCGGTGCCGAGCATCTGCTGGCTGGCCCAGCGTAACGAGACGATGTGTTCCGGGGTGGTGGCGGTGGGGGCTTGATGGGCGAGGGCTTCGGCGCAGCTCAGGTAGACCGAGGCGTGTTCGAGTGCGTCGAGTAACGGGATGTCGGGTTGGACGGCGAACAGGTAATGGTCAACGTGATCACAGCGGGCGAAGGGGGTGGATTTTGTGGTTGGATCGGTCATGGGTGTAGCTCCGTAAGATTCAGAAGAGCTGCCACGAAATCGCCGTCAAACGAAATAGGGTGGCAACTGTACGTAGGTTGACGGACCGGCTCTCACGTACACCGGCGCACCCGAAGGTGCCCCACGCACAGTTGCCATAAATGCTGCGGGCATAAGAATGCACGAGCAGAGAGAGGCTATGCGCGTCGTAAGAAAAGCGGGCCGTCAAACCCGATCACGAATGAGTCGTGACAGGCGCGAGGATAGGGAGTGAGGCTGTGGCAGTCAATCGGCCAAAGGTCTGACGCAGGTGGTTTGTTTGTAGGTTTGTTCCGAAACTGACGGTTGCCGTGTGCGCAGATACCGATGTGGAAAAGGGGACATTATTTTTCCTGTCCCTATCCCGTCCTGAATATGGCTTACACCAGTTTCAGGACCAGACACCCGCCAAAAAGCCCGGACACGTGTCCGCAATGCTGTTCACTTAAGCCGATGTTTCAGGCACATCCGCAGTTGTGGCGAGGGAGCTTGCTCCCGCTGGG
>NZ_JAHMSC010000038.1:0-5069 GCF_018986375.1 Pseudomonas sp. CVAP#3 | reverse complement strand
CTTCCCCATGACACCCCCAAAGGTTGTGTCCAACATTTGGGGGTCAGTTCACTCTGCGTGGGAATGCAGCCCGGGACGCTCCGCGTCCCAAAAGCGGACGCAGAGCGTCCATTGAGGCATTCCCACGCGGGAGCGTGGGAACGATCGGTGGTCAGGGCAAAAGCACCGTCGACCCGGTAGTACGCCGCGCCGACAACTCAATCTGCGCTTTAGCCGCGTCAGCCAGTGGATAACGCTGGTTGATGTCCACTTTCAACTGGCCGCTGATGATCATCCCGAACAGCTCATCGGCCATGGTTTGCAGGTTTTCAGCGTTGTTGGCGTAAGTCCCCAGGGTTGGCCGGGTCACGTACAGCGAGCCTTTTGCCGCGAGAATCCCCAGGTTGACGCCGTCCATCGCACCCGATGCGTTGCCGAAACTCACCACCAGCCCGCGTGGCGCCACGCAGTCGAGCGAAGTCAGCCAAGTGTCCTTGCCAACACCGTCGTAGACCACCGGCACCTTTTTGCCATCAGTCAGTTCCAGCACGCGCTGTACGACGTTTTCCTTGCTGTAGTCGATGGTTGCCCAGGCGCCGAGGGATTTTGCCAGTGCGGCTTTTTCCGGCGAACTGACGGTACCGATCAACTTCACGCCCAAGGCCTTGGCCCATTGGCAGGCCAGCGAACCGACACCACCGGCAGCGGCGTGGAACAGGATGGTCTCGCCACCCTTGAGTTCGTAGGTCTGACGCAACAGGTACTGCACGGTCAGGCCCTTGAGCATGACGCCCGCGGCCTGTTCGAAACTGATGGCGTCCGGCAGATGCACCAGATGGTCTTGCGGCAACACATGGAACTCGCTGTAAGCACCCAGTGGGCCACTGCCGTAGGCCACGCGGTCACCGACCTTGAAACGCGTGACGTCGCTGCCCACCGCGTCGACCACGCCCGCGCCTTCCGCGCCCAGGCCCGATGGCAGGGCGGGCGGCGCGTAGAGGCCGCTGCGGTAATAGGTGTCGATAAAATTCAGGCCGATAGCCTTGTTGCTGACGCGTACTTGCTGCGGGCCCGGCTCGGCAGGCTGATAGTCCACATACTCAAGCACTTCGGGGCCGCCATGGGCACGGAACTGGATACGTTTGGCCATCTGCACTCTCCTTGGGTGTGTTTGCCATCGGTCTTTCGGCGAAGGACCCTATCGGACTCCTAAGCTTGATCTTCGTCAACTGCGACGGTCACGAGTGCAGTGTTATGCTACGCGCCCATTTGCGCCGGCCGCCGTTCTGATCGAGCGCCGCGTAGCTTTGCCCGATTCAAGGTGATGCCATGACTACCCGCACCGAGGCCGTAAAAGCCTACCTGCTCGACCTGCAAGACCGCATTTGTGCTGCGCTGGAAGCCGAAGATGGTGGCACTCGTTTCGTCGAAGACGCCTGGACCCGGCCAGCCGGTGGTGGCGGTCGCACGCGGGTGATCGAAAACGGCGCGGTCATCGAGAAGGGCGGCGTCAACTTTTCCCACGTCTTTGGCAGCGGTCTTCCGCCGTCCGCCAGCGCCCATCGGCCGGAACTGGCCGGGCGCGGTTTCGAAGCCCTTGGTGTGTCGCTGGTGATTCACCCGCACAACCCGCATGTGCCGACGTCCCACGCCAACGTGCGCTTTTTCATCGCCGAGAAAGAAGGTGAAGAAGCGGTCTGGTGGTTCGGCGGCGGCTTCGACCTGACCCCTTACTACGGCAATGAAGAAGACTGCGTGCATTGGCACCGTGTGGCCGCGAAGGCCTGCGAGCCTTTTGGACCGGACGTCTACAGCCGTTACAAGGCGTGGTGCGACAGCTACTTCCACATCAAGCATCGCAACGAACCCCGAGGTATCGGCGGTCTGTTCTTCGATGACCTGAACGAGTGGGACTTCGACACCTGTTTCGCCTTCATGCGCGCTATCGGCGATGCTTACATCGATGCGTACTTGCCGATCGTCAAGCGTCGCAAGGCACAAGCCTTCACCGAAAAACAGCGCGAGTTCCAGGAATTCCGCCGTGGGCGCTACGTCGAGTTCAACCTGGTGTACGACCGCGGCACGCTGTTCGGCCTGCAATCGGGCGGGCGTACCGAGTCGATTCTCATGTCGCTGCCGCCGCAAGTGCGCTGGAGTTACGACTGGAAGGCCGAGCCTGGCAGTGAAGAAGCGCGACTGACCGAGTATTTCCTGCAAGATCGCGATTGGTTGGCAAACGTCTGAACGAGGAATCCTGATGGACCGTTACGTCGTATTCGGTAACCCGATTGGCCACAGTAAATCGCCGTTGATCCATCGCCTGTTTGCCGAGCAGACCGCTCAAAAGCTGGACTACAGCACCTTGCTGGCGCCGCTGGATGACTTTTCCGGTTGTGCCACGGAGTTTTTCCGCGAAGGTCGTGGTGCCAACGTCACGGTGCCGTTCAAGGAAGAGGCCTATCGTCTGGCCAACAGCCTGACGGAGCGGGCTCAACGGGCAGGTGCGGTCAACACCTTGAGCAAACTGGCGGATGGCAGCCTGTTGGGCGACAACACCGATGGCGCCGGGCTGGTGCGGGATTTGACGGTCAACGCCGGGTTCAGCCTGCGCGGTAAACGCATTCTGCTGCTGGGCGCTGGCGGTGCGGTGCGTGGCGCGCTGGAGCCGTTGCTGGCCGAGCAGCCGGCGTCGGTGATCATCGCCAATCGCACGCTGGAAAAAGCCGAGTTGCTGGCTGAACTGTTCGCCGATCTCGGCCCGGTATCCGCCAGCGGTTTCGACTGGTTGCGTGAGCCGGTGGATCTGATTATCAATGCCACGTCGGCCAGCCTGTCAGGCGATGTACCGCCGATTGCCAGCAGCTTGATCGAACCGGGCAAGACCGTTTGCTACGACATGATGTACGGCAAGGAACCGACCTCGTTCTGCCGCTGGGCCAGCGAACACGGCGCCGCGGTGTCGATGGATGGCTTGGGGATGCTCGCCGAACAGGCGGCCGAAGCGTTCTTCCTGTGGCGCGGCGTACGCCCGGACACCGCACCGGTGCTGGCCGAACTCCGCCGCCAGCTGGCGCTCTAGGCTTTTGTGGCGAGGGAGCTTGCTCCCGCTCGGGTGCGAAGCGCCCGCGTTCTTGGCGATCTCACTTTTCCTGATGCACCGAGTTGGCAAGTTTTAGGGCCGCTTCGCAGCCCAGCGGGAGCAAGCTCCCTCGCCACAGGGTTGAGCCCGACGCGGCATTTGGGTTGGTCAATCCTCAAACCGAATTGGGCATTTCTCTGGCCCTTCGAGCTTGATCAACTCTTCGACCACATGCCCCCGCGCCCGGCGCAGGATCAGGCTGCGGCCTTGTCTGAGCAGTCGTCGCGCTTCCTGGTGCAGCATCTCTACGCCGGAATAGTCGATGAAGTTGATGTACTGCCCTTCGATCACCACCTTCAATCCTTGAGTGCGTTGCAGACGGACTTGCAGGTAGTGGCTGGCGCCGAAGAAGATTGAGCCACCGACCCGCAGAATCTCTTCATCGCCTTCGCTCCATTGCTGCACGCGGGGTTGCGAGGTGCGTTTGAGGTAGAAAAACAGCGAGACCAACACCCCGGCGTAGATCGCCGTTTGTAGCTCCAGCAGTAATGTGGCGACGCACGTCAGCGCCATCACCGCGAATTCGGCATGGCTGACCCGGAACAACGCGCGAATGCCGCGATGGTCCACCAATCCCCAGCAAATCAGCAGAATGCTCCCGGCCATCGCTGGAATCGGGATATGCGCTATCAGCGTCGCTCCGATCAGTGCAAACAACGCCACCCACAGCGCCGAGAACACCCCGGCCAGCGGCGAGCAGGCACCCGCCTCATAACTCAATCCCGAACGGGTAAAGGAACCGGCCGACAGTGAGCCTGCGAAAAAGCTGCCGACGATGTTCGAAAGTCCCTGCGCGCGGACTTCCTGATTCGCATCGAGTAACTGCTGCGAGCGTTGCGACAAGGAGCGGGCAATCGACAGGCTGGTCACCAGCCCGAGCATGCCGACTGCCACCGCACTGGGCAGCAGGCGCAACACCAGGTCCAGATCCAGCGGCAACGGGCTGAATGGCGGTAACCGGCCCACAAACGAGCTGACCAACTTCACATGGCCAAACATCGACGGCCACAGCCACACCAACAGGCCGCTGACAATCAGGCTGATCAACAGGCTCGGCCAGCGTGGCAGCAGCAGTTTCAGCACAATGCCCACTGCCAGCGTGCCAAGGCCCAGCACCAGCGACGGTTTATCCAGCGCGCCAATGTCGCCGATCAGTGACACCAGGCTGTTCAGCGCCGTGGCCTGATTCGGCAGGTCCAGCCCCAACAGGTTCGGCAACTGCCCGAGTGCGATCACTACCGCCGCACCGAGGGTGAAACCCAGCACCACCGAGTGCGAGACAAAGTTCACCAGCGCGCCAAAGCGCAACATGCCCAGCAGCCACTGGAAAATACCGGCGAGGAAGGTCAGCAGCAGGATCAGCGTGATGTAGTCCTGGGAACCGGGCACGGCCAAGGGACTGACGCTGGCGTAAAGAACGATAGAGATCGCTGCTGTCGGGCCACAGATCAAATGCCAGGACGACCCCCAGAGGCAGGCAATCAATACCGGGATGATGGCAGCGTACAAGCCGTATTCGGCGGGTAACCCGGCGATCAGGGCGTAGGCAATGGATTGCGGCAACGCAAGAATCGCCCCGCTGAGGCCTACGACAAGATCGCGACCGACGCTGACGCGGGTTTGCCGGGGCAGCCAACTGAGAAAGGGGAAGAGCTTATGGCGTCTGGAGATTGCCATGGGGCCTCTTGAGTGGGGTTTTGGCGAAAGAGTATCAGGGTGGGGTTTGGTGGTGTGGTGTGTCAGTTCGATCGACCCCTCACCCTAGCCCTCTCCCGAGGGGAGAGGGAACTGACCGAGGTGTATTTTCTATTTGCTGCGACCTGAAAGTCCGGGTCGAACTCAGGTTTAAAAAGCATGGATATCGGCCAATGCTGTTCGCTTAAGGAAGTCTGGAGGCCTGAGAAGTATCTGTGGCGAGGGAGCTTGCTCCCGCTGGACTGCGTAGCAGGCC